>CACXEO010000083.1 GCA_902766785.1 Oscillospiraceae bacterium
GCTAATACCAATCCACAGCATCCTCTGCATTGTAGCACAGACCTTGGAGAGGGTCTATAAACACTACTACTCTATAATACAAGGAGTCTCTTTTTTGAAATTCGAAACACATCTTCACACATCGGAATCCAGCCCCTGTGGTATGGTGGATGCAAAATCAGCGGTACAAGCATACTATAATGCCGGCTATGATGGGCTTGTTGTAACAGATCATTTCGGCAGTTATCCTCTTGATTGGTTTTCCGGTTCTCTGGAGGAACGACTTAATCAGGCTTTGAGTGGCTATCATCTTGCAAAAGCGATGGGAGAACAATTGGGAATGACGATTCTGTTTGGAGCAGAACTCCGTTTAGAGGAAGGACCGGAGGATATTCTGATCTATGGCATCACACCGGAATTCCTTTTAACGCATCCCGATATTTACACCGTATCATTGCCTGAGCTTTCAGCTAAATTGCATAGTGTGGGCGGGATTATTGTTCAAGCCCATCCGTTTCGAGACGGTTGCCGTCCGCGAGAGGCGGAATTTCTGGACGGTGTAGAAATATATAACGGCAACCCCAGGCACAACAGCCGCAACCACCTTGCCGCCGCCTTTGCGGAGGTAAACGGCCTTGCCGCCCGCACCTCAGGCAGCGACTATCATCAGCCTGAAGATTTGGCAAGAGGTGGTATGGTATTTGATTATCCGATTCATACAGAGCAGGATTTTGCACAGGCGTTGCTTCGTGGAGAAGGCGTTTTGATCCAAACGGATAAAACAGGAAAATAGTGTGGTAGAAATCTTTCGCAGCCGAAATCTGTTTACAAGCAAACTTTATCTTTTCCCTCAGCCTCTCTATTTTCATAGCTAACTATAAAGGCGGCATTATTAAATAAGCGGTTTTTACCGCCGCTTGCTATAAAATACAAAGGAGATTTTTATGAAACTTTTGAGCGACTACAGCCATATCCACGGTGTCTGCCACAACCCAGACCCCGGCAAATCCAAAGAACAAATAGACTTCGAACTTGCCTGCGCCGAACGCCTGCAGGTCAATTCCGCCCGCTTTTGGATTGAGCAGGAAAAGTGGGAAGCCGATCCGAACGGTTATTTTGACATGATTCTTCATTTTGTCCGCCGCTGCGGCGCGCATGGGATTTCCGTCATGCCGATTTTCTGGAACGGAAACCCCATCAAAGAGTTTAAGGAACCGGATGAAGCCGGGTGGAAAAAGATGGAGGAGTACGCTTCAGCGGTTGTCGCTCTGCTTCAAAACGAGCCCAATATCCTTATGTGGGACGTTATGAATGAGCCTTACTGCAACGACTATATCCGCAACTGTGCTGATGAAACGGAAAAGGCCCGTAGGCAGGAACAGATCAAAGCGCTTGTCCGCCGGATGTGCGGTATTGTCCGCGGCCTCGACCCGGACGGCGTCCTGACCGTAGGCCACGAATTTATTTCTCATTGTCCAACTACAAACGATTTAGTCGATGTTATCAGCTTTCATGACTATCTCACCACCCGCGCCGAGATTGAAGCGGTCTACCAGGAAGCCGAAGCTCAGAGTGAAAAAACCGGCAAGCCGATTCTCAATACCGAGACCGGCTGTGTTGGCCGTACCAACCCTTATGACGTCGAACTGGAAATCTGCCAAAAGCACAAAGTAGGCTGGTATCTTTTCTGCCTGGTGACAGAGGGCTTCTGGGGCGATATCCACGGGATTATCTATCCGGACGGCACCGTGCGCGACCCGTCCATCGTCGCCGCTATGTTGGGATTTTTCCGCAACCGCACGCCGGAGAGAATCCGCTATGTCCCCAATAAAGAAGGACATGCCTTCAAAGCGGTTGAGGCTGTCCGGGATGTTTTGGACACGCGGGAAATCACCCTGTTCCACAGCAAAAGGGTGACAACCGATGACATTCTGGAGGCGGCGGAACGCTGTGCCAATCTTCTGGAGGGCGCTGAAATGGTGCCGATGTGGGACCTGCCTTCCGCCAGAATTGCCGACTGGCGCGCCCAGCCGGAGGAAGAGCGGGACCTGCTCGCCATCCGCAAATTCGCCTATGAACTGGCAAAGCTGGTGCAGGATAACTGCCTGGTCCTGTAAAACAAACGGGGACAAAAAAGGGGCTTTAGAGCCGTGCTTTAAAAGGAAGGGCAGAAGCCTTATAAAACGTGCGTTTGGAAGGGATTTTTCAATATGCCGTAGCGGCATATCTCTGTGAATGAGTTTGCCGCAGTTTTGTGTTCAATCCGCATCTTTGTTTACTTTAATTCAAAGAGCGGCGTTCAAACGCGCCTTTCGGCGTAAAGCCAATATATATTTTCCGGATGGAAAAACGCCATCTTTCTTTTAAGGAATAAAACATACCGGTGGAAAAATGTTTGAAAGGGTGGTTAAAATGGAGCCTGTGGAATACACTGTCGTGACGATAAACGGGGATTACGCAATGCTCCGCCGCTGCGGTGCGGACGAAACCGAGGAACTGAACCCCGTGGCGATGGCGCTTCTGCCGCCCGGGGTGGACGCTGGGATGCGCCTGCTCTGGGAAAATTTTGAATACCGCATTCTTTGATGGTATAAAATACCGCCAAAGCTACGTCTAAAAAGACAAGCTTTTTGGCTTTTATAGTGCTTATTACCGCTCTTTTTATATTTAACGGGCGGGGATGTTTGAAAGGCTTTCAAAATAAAAACAGGGGATGCGGCCTACCGCATCCCCTGTTTTTGAGTTGGTATTTATTTTACCGCGGTAAAGAAAAAGCGGTTAAAGCGGAATATAATTTCCCCGTTCGGCTGTACCGGATACGTTTCCACGGCCCGGTTATAAATCTCCTGTTCAAATTCCGCCGCGGCTTTTTCATCCAGGGTATTTAAGTATGGCCGCAGCCTTGTCCCTTTTACCCATTCGAGCAGGGCGTGATGGTTTGGCATCCGGTGATAATAGGCCGTTTCCCAAATATCAAAGTCGCTTGACAAGTCGCTCAAAATGTTGAAGTATTCCTCCGGCGTGAGGGTGGAAACGGTATGAAACTCCGATGGGCCGAACCCCCACCGGGGCTCCGCAACAACGTCATAAATAATTTTAAAAAGCGGTTCCTGATTGGTCATTGGCATCTGTACTGCCAAAACGCCGTTTTCTGTAAGCAGATTCAGCATATTGCGGATTAGTTTCCGATGGCCGGGAATCCACTGGATACAGGCGTTCGAAAAAACGATATCATACCGCTCGCTGATATTACCCAGCTCTGTCTCTGCGTTGCAGCGTTTAAAAGACAGTTCCGGGTAATTTGCCCGGGCCTTTTCAAGCATGTTTTCCGAACTGTCTATTCCAAGGATATCCGCGTCCGGGAATACATCCCGTAAAACGCTTGTACTGTTGCCGGGACCACAGCCGATGTCTATGATTTTGCCCGGATGGGCCAGACCGATTCTCTTGGCCAGGTCGATTGACGGCTGCGTCCTCTGGCTTTCAAATTTCAGATATTGCGCGCTGCTCCAGTCTTTCATAAAAAATCCTCCGCTCTTATGTTTTGCGTTTCCGGCCCGGAACAGCCGGTTATTCCCCCTTTGGAACTTTCATGGAAAGGGAGATTCTGTTTTTCTTTTTATCAACCCCGATTACCCGCACGCTGACAATATCCCCTACCTTGACAACCTCGGAAGGGTGGCGGATAAACTGGTCTGCCATTTCCGAAATGTGGACAAGTCCGTCCAAATGAACACCGATATCCACAAACGCGCCGAAGTCGATGACGTTGCGGACGGTGCCGTCCAGCACCATCCCCTCTGTCAGGTCGTCAATTCCCATTACGTCGGTGCGCAGGAGGGGCTTGGGCAGCTCGTCACGCGGGTCGCGCCCCGGCTTCATCAGCTCGCCTATCATATCGTTCAGGGTCGGCAAGCCGATTCCGAGCGCCTCACTTAAGCTGGAAAGCCCTGCTTCCTCGGCTTTTTCCCGCAGGGAGGAAAGATCGGAAAGTTCCAGCCTTTTAGAGTCGAAGCCGGTCAGTTCCAGCAGGCGGCGGGCAGCGGTGTAGCTTTCGGGGTGGACGGCAGTGCGGTCCAGGTATTCCTTGGATTCCGGTACCCGCAGGAAACCAGCGCATTGTTCAAAGGCCTTGTTCCCCAGTTTTGGAACCTTCATTAAAGTTTTACGGGTGGAAAAAGCGCCGTTTTCTTCCCGATAAGCGACGATGTTTTTTGCAACGGTTTTGTTAATTCCCGCAACGCAGGATAAAAGCGACTCACTGGCGGTATTCAGGTCGACCCCCACCGAGTTGACGCAGTCCTCAACAACACCGGAGAGCGCTTCACCCAGGCGGTTCTGCGGCATGTCGTGCTGGTACTGCCCCACACCGATGGCCTTCGGGTCGATTTTGACCAGTTCGGCGAGCGGGTCCTGCAGGCGGCGGGCGATTGAAACGGCGCTCCGGAGGGAGACGTCATATTCCGGGAATTCTTCGGCGGCGAGTTTGGACGCCGAGTAAACAGAGGCGCCCGCCTCACTCACCACCATATAGGCGGCCTGTCCATTCAGTTCACGCAGGGTATCCGCCACAAATATTTCCGATTCCCGGGAGGCGGTGCCGTTCCCGATTGCAATGGCGGAAACGTTGTATTTTTGAATCAGCCCGGTCAGGGTCTTGCGAGCCTCTTCGACTTTGTTTTGGGGCGGCGTGGGGTAGATGACCGTGGTGGTTAATACCCGCCCAGTTTCATCTACGACGGCAAGTTTGCAGCCTGTGCGGTAAGCGGGGTCGAAGCCCAGGGTAACCGTCCCCTTGACGGGCGGCTGCATTAAAAGCTGCTTTAGGTTGATCGCAAAAACTTTGATGGCACTTTCATCCGCTGTTTCAGTGAGGGAGGAACGGATTTCCCGTTCCAGCGAGGGAAATATCAGCCGGGAGTAGGCGTCTTCACAGGCGGTTTTGACTGCCTGGGTACAGGGGCCGACCGGCGGGCGGACAATTTCCCGGAAAATAAGTTCCAGGCAGCGGTTTTCCGCACATTCAACCGAAACTTTCAAAAATCCTTCCCGCTCTCCCCGGTCAACGGCGAGAATGCGGTGCCCTGCTATTTTGGAGACGGGCTCGGAGTAACCGTAGTACATCGAGTAAACGGAGTCCTCTTCGGTTTTCCCCTCAGAGCGTAGGATGGCGTTTTTCATAAAATAAGTACGGAGCTTGCCCCGCAGGACGGCGTTGTCGGAAACCTGTTCGGCGATAATATCAAGCGCACCGGAGAGGGCCTCCTCCGGGGTGGCGACCTCTTTTTCAGGGTTTAAATATGTTTCCGCCAGCACGAGCGGCTCGGGCGACTGGGGCGATTGCTCCAGGATTTCCAACGCCAGCGGTTCCAACCCCTTTTCCTTTGCAATCGAAGCGCGGGTACGACGTTTTTGTCTGTATGGGCGGTAAATATCTTCAACTTCGGACAGGATTTTTGCGGCGGCCAGCGCTTCTTCAATTTCCGGCGTCAGCTTTCCCTGTTCGTCAATTGCGGAGCGGACCTCCTCTTTCCGTTTTTCCAGCCCGCGCAGGTAACCCAGCCGGTCGGCAAGGGCGCGCAGGACCTGGTCGTCCAGCGAGCCGGTCATCTCCTTGCGGTAGCGGGCGATAAAGGGGATGGTGTTGCCGTCGTCGATCAGCTTGACCACATTTTCCACATGGTCCTTTCTCAAGCTGAATTCTGCCGTAAGCTGTTGAATTAATTCCATGGGTCAGTTTTCCTCCTGGGGGAACCGGAGGCAGAGGGTGAGCTCCAGTTCATTGTTGTCATAAATAAGTTTTAAATTTTTAAGTGTCTCCTCCTCGGGCGTGGGGACAGCGCGGGAAAGCTCGTCAAAAGTATGGGGGTGTTCCCCGTATTGCAGGCGGCTGCGGTGATCTGAAAGGGACCAGTAGTAACCGGTGCCCCGCAGGATGCCGAAATGAAGCAGCCCGTCCGCGAGTGCAGGGGAATTGCCTGAAGTGTTGCTCAGCGCCGCGGTTTCATATAAACAGCGCCGGATTGTGGAAAGAACGCTGTTTTCCGGTTCGGAATCCGGCGCCTGCGGCAGCTGCAGGGACGGCTCCGGAAAAAAGAGAGGGGTGGAAAAGGTAACGCGGAGGGTATTTTCCCGCTCCTCCACCTTGCACCAGCCGCCTTCAAAGGCGTTTAAAAACGGTGTGAGAACAGAAAGCGCGGAAACGGCGAGGCGGTAAAACCGGTCCAGGGAAAACGCGTCCAGTTTCCCTGTGGAGAGGGCTTCCAGCTTGCGCCGGATTTTATGTTTCCATTCGGGTTCACTGGAAAACGGGATGCGGTCTGAGACGGTATTCATTGGCATTTTCCTTTCGGTCACAAAAGCATATAAAAAAGATGAAAGTTATATTTTGGGGCTGGAAACAGAAGTTGGAGGGGGGTCATGCCTCAAAAAAATTCAGTGCGGCAAACCGATTCCTCTCAATAACAGCGCGGATTAAATGCAGTGCCGAACCGCAGGCTTTCCAACAGCAGCACCTATTCAAAAAGATGCGTGCATGTAAAAGCACCGGCGTTATTTGAAGCAAGAATTTAGCGGAACACACGGCCGGATGACAATGATATGGCTCCTGATGGGCGTTCAGACAGGCAAAAACAAACGGGCCAAATCTGTGAAGGGGCGTTTGGAAAAAGCTGGGATACGGCGCCTGTCGTTTGCCGGTTAGAATTATTATACCACAAACAGGCAGGTTTTACGAGCGGGCCGCGCCGGAGAACCAATCCGTGCAATTTTACGGGGAGAATTTGTTGAAGATGAGCATTGTTTTTGAATGTTCCGTATTGTTATAATTAGAACAGTATTGTTTTATTTTGATGGGGCAGGTGTTTTTATGGGAAGCGATGTTAGAATCTCAGTAGTACGTGAATACGCGGAAATTGCCGAAATTGCTGCTCTGGCGGATGAGGTGTGGCATGAACACTACGGCGGACTGCTTTCCAAAGGGCAGATTGACTATATGGTGGAGCTGTTCCAGAGTGAAAAGGCAATTGCAAAAGCAATTGCCGAGTACCATTATACCTATTATGCCATCCGGGATGTAGGATTGCTTGTCGGTTACTGTGGGGTCCAGCCGAATGAAGAGGATCACTCCCTTTTTTTGAGCAAGCTCTACCTCCGCGCCGACTACCGTGGCAGGAGAATCAGCCGGCTGGTGCTTGCCATGCTTTATGAACGCTGTATCACAGACGGGTACAATTCTATTTGGCTGACCGTTAATAAAGGGAATACGAACTCGATTGACGCCTACCGCAAGCTCGGTTTTTCCATAGAGCGGGAAGAAGTGACCGATATTGGGAACGGTTATGTGATGGACGACTATATCATGCGCTGCCCGGTGAAACCGGTGCGGTGAGTGCTGTACCGTATCCTCAAAAAATACAGAGTACAACGAAGAAGGGTTTTACTTGAAGTTATTTGTCAGAGACCGGCAGTTTTATAAAAACCTGGTTTTACTGGCGCTGCCCCTGATTGGGCAGTCTATGATCAACCAGGGCGTCAATATGATGGATACCATCATGCTTGGCAACTTTGGGGAGGTTGCCATTTCGGGTTCTTCCCTGGCAAACCAGTATTATTTAATTTTTACCATCCTCCACTTCGGCCTGGCGGGCGGCGCGGCGGTTATGACCGGGCAGTTCTGGGGGCGCAAAGAGGTTGAGCATATCCGCGGGGTGATTACCCTCGCCCTGCGGATCAGCGTTTTCATCGCCCTGGTGATGTCCGCCCTTTCCTATTTTGCGGGGACGCAGATCATGAGCTTTTACACCCCCGACCCCGCGATCATTGAGGCCGGGGCCAAATACATGAAAATCATGGCGTTTGGCTACCTGATGCATGGGGTCTCCCTCACGCTGATCATCATCTTCCGTACGGTTCATTTGGTAAAGCTTGGTTTCGTCAGCTCCCTGATTTCTTTTTTTGTCAACATTTTCTTCAACTGGATGTTTATCTTCGGCACCCTGGGAGCGCCCAAAATGGAAATTGAAGGTGCGGCGCTCGGAACGGTTATCGCCCGGTTCAGCGAGTTCGCTATTGTTTTTGTTTACGTCTTTTTTGTCGATAAAAGGGTTGGCTACCGGTTCAAAAGCCTGCTTCTCCCTGTCAGGGAATATATCCACAGCTTTGTCAGGCGGGGCGCGCCCGTCATCATCAGCGACGCCATGCTCGCCTTTGGCGAAAATATGCTTTCCATGGTCATGGGGCAGATGGGCGGCGTTATGGTGGCGGCAAACAGCATCACCGCGGTGGTTGTGCAGTGCTGCACCGTTTTTTCCATGGGGCTTTCCGGTGCGGCCTCGGTCATCACTGGGAACTCGGTCGGCGCTGGGGAATACGAAAAGGCGGAACGGGAAGGGATTACCCTGTTTTCGTTCAGCATCCTGATTGGTATTTTCGCAGCCGGGGTCATTCTGCTCCTCTGCCCGCTGATTGTAAACGCCTATAATGTCAGCGACGAGACAAAGGCCTTGGCGAGCTCCTTTATGGCGATTATGGCGGTCATCGTCGTCTTTCAGACGAGCGGCGGCGTTCTCACCAAAGGGGTTCTGCGCGGCGGGGGCGACACCAAATTTTTAATGATCGCGGATGTTGCGTTTCTGTGGTGTGCGTCTATCCCGCTTGGGGCGCTTGCAGGGCTGGTTCTTGGCTGGGACCCGGCGGCGGTTTATTTCCTGTTGAAGATCGACCTCGTCATCAAGGCGGTCTGGTGTATCTTCCGCCTTTACAGCCGCAAGTGGATCCACCTGGTGCGGGTGGAGGATTGAACCGCAGGGAAGGCTCTTTCAGCCCTTCAGGTAAAAGGTGTCGACCATTAGACGGGCCGCCAGGCGGAAACCGTCCGCGAAGCTTTCGGCGGCGGTGGTTTCCGCAATGAGGTTCTTGCCGTCAATGATCCTGAGCAGGAGAAGCCGTTGTTCTTTGGACAGCCCCTGCCGGAGGGTTTCCAGGTTTTCGACAATTTGCCGCTCCTCTTCCCGGCACAGGCTTTGGTACTGCCTTGGGTTGAAAAATTCTGTGATGGTGTTGTCCATTGTGCATTCGTATCCTAAAATCAATTATTAACCTTATAATGATAAATACTATCAGTTAAATGGTCCTTTGTCAAGAACTTTTTGTTGTTTTATTGAAAATAATTATCATTATAGGTAAAATAGTTTTGAGTATAAGAATACAAAGGTGAGAATATGATAAAAAATAAGCTTCGGTATAGAATGGCAGATAAACAAATAGATGATATTACGGCGTTGATGGAACTTTCGGGCGTCAGCAGAAATACAATCAATAAGCTATATAAAGACAAGCAGGTTGAAACAATCAAGCTTGAAACCCTGTTCAGGCTTTGCGATGCTCTGGAATGCAATTTATCCGACCTGATCGAGTATACAGTGGAATAAGCCAAAAAGGCTTCCCCTTGAGGGGAAGCTGTCGCCGTATGGCGGCTGATGAGGTGCAAAAAGAACCACCCCGGCTGTTCAAAAGCGGGTTCCGCCGTTTACCGCTACCTCGTCCGGGCGGCTGTGCCGCCTGCCTTCTCCTCAGGGTGAGGACTGAGGTTCGCCGTCTGTTTCTCGCAAAAGCTGAAAACGACCCGGCCCGTTGTAAAACGGGCCGGGTCGTTTTGCACGGCAAAACTTATTTGTTTCGTCCGGTTACAGGCCGTGCGCCGGAGGGCTCCGAACGCGGCGGATCCTGTCCGTCGGCACGCCGCGCCTGCTCCAGATAGTGCCGGGGCGACAGGCCGAACTGCCGTTTAAACATCCGGGAGAAGCTGAAGATATCCGGGTACCCGGTGGAAAGGGCCGCCTCCCCCGGCGTGTAACCGTGCTCCGCCATCAGCTGGCAGGCCTTCTTCATCCGGTAATCCGTCAGGTACTGCTGGGGGGATTTTCCCGTTTTGCGCCGGAACAGGGTGCTGAAATAGGAGCGGTTCAGGTTCAGCTTTTCCGCCAGCTCCAGAATGGAAATCTCCCGCATGTAGTTGCTTTCCAAATAGGTTTTGGCCCGTTCGATACAGTCTTCCCCGCTGTCCTGCCCCTCCGCCAGCCGCGCCAAAAGCTGGTAGATTTTCCCGCAGAGGTAGAGTTCCCGCCCCTCCCGCATCTCCCCGGCCTCCAGCATCGAGCTGAAAATCCCGCCGCACCGCGCGGCGCCGATTACGTTTTCCCGGTAAAAGCAGTCCGGCAGGTCGATTCCGGCGGTAAACCCGACCCAGATATATTCCCACGGGGTTTGCGCGTCCGCTTTGTAGTAGGTCGTCTCAAAGGGCCGTATGACAAAAATCTGCCCGGCCCGCACCGGATAGCGTTTACCGTCCGTTTGAAAAACGCCGCTCCCCTGTACGACATAATGCAAAAGCCAGTAAAAACGGGTAGCCGGGCCAAAAGAATGGCGGGCACGGCATTTTTCCCAGCCGCAGTCAACGGGGTTAACCTCTTTCCAATGGCGGTTAACCAAAAATATAGTTTTTTCCATAGGGCTTTTCTCTCCTCCCCCTGCCGTTGGGTGAAACGCTTTCGGCGCTTCACCCAATTGCTAACATTTTACCAAATAAAACCCACACTGTGCAATACCTGTTCGTTTTTGGGAGTGGTATGATAAAACTAAAAAGAAACCGGGAAACAAACAAGGAGGATACCGTTATGAACAAAATCACCTTTATGGGCGCGGGAAGCACCGTCTTTGTCCGCAACGTGCTGGGGGACTGCATGTGCAGCGACGCGCTGAAAGACTGGGAATTTGCCCTGTACGACATTGACCCCGTCCGGCTGGAGGAAAGCCGGGAGATCATCTCCGCCATGAACGAAACCAAGGGCGGGCACGGAAAAGTCACCGCCTACCTGGGCGTTGAAAACCGCAGAGAGGCCCTGCGGGGGGCGCGGTTTGTGGTAAACGCCATCCAGGTTGGGCTGTACGACCCCTGCACCATCATCGACTTTGAGGTGCCCAAAAAATACGGCCTGCGCCAGACCATCGGCGACACGCTGGGGATCGGCGGGATTATGCGCGCCCTGCGCACCATCCCGGTTCTGAAAGATTTTGCCGATGATATGCAGGCGGTCTGCCCGGACGCGCTTTTCCTCAACTACACCAACCCGATGGCGATGCTGACCGGCTATATGCAGCGCTACACCGGCGTTCAGACGGTGGGGCTGTGCCACAGCGTGCAGGTGTGTTCCGAAACGCTGCTTAAAGAACTGGGGATGGAGGATCAGCTGGAGGGCCGCAGGGAATTGATTGCCGGGATCAACCACATGGGCTGGCTGTTGGAGCTGAAGAACAAAGAAGGGCTTGACCTTTACCCGGAAATCCGCCGCCGCGCCCGGGAGAAAAACCTTGCCGCGCTTGCGGACGGCGCGGAGAAGCACAACGATATGGTCCGCTTGGATTATATCCACCGCTTTGGCTATTACTGCACCGAGTCGAGCGAGCACAACGCGGAGTACAATATGTTCTATCTTAAATCAAAATACCCGGAGCTTGTTGAGCGGTACAACATCCCGCTCGACGAATATCCCAGGCGCTGTGTAGAGCAGATTGAAGGCTGGGCAAAGGAGCGGGACGGGATGCGTGCTTCCCAAAAACTGGACCACGAACGTTCCAAGGAATACGCCTCTTATATCATGGAGGCTGTTGTCACCGGGAATCCGTACCAAATCGGCGGCAACGTCCTGAACACCGGGAACCTGATTGAGAACCTGCCTGCCGACGCCTGCGTGGAGGTTCCCTGCCTGATTGACGGGATGGGGGTGCATCCCTGCCGGGTGGGCCGCCTTCCGGTACAGTGCGCCGCTATGAATATGACCAATATCAACGTGCAGTTCCTGACCATTGAAGCGGCTGTGACCGGGAAAAAGGAGCACATCTACCAGGCCGCCATGCTGGACCCGCACACCGCGAGCGAGCTTGACCCGGATACCATTGTAAAAATGGTGGACGATCTCATTGAGGCGCACGGCAACTGGCTGCCCAGGTACAATTAAGCGTATACTGCGAGCGTAACAAACAGGGGAGAAGCTTTTGGCTTCTCCCCTGTTTGTCTGCTATTGGTTGCTTTTTGAGTTGAGCCAGGCCCGGTAGGCGGAGGGGGACATCCCCTCCATCCGCTTGAACAGGCGGCTGAAATAGTAGATGTTATCAAACCCGGCGGCAATGGCGGCCTCGCTGATATTGACTGCGTTCGTCCGCATGGATTCCTTGGCTTTCTCGACCCGCAGGCGGTTGAGATACTGTACCGGAGACATACCGGTTTCCGCCTTAAAAAGCCGGGCGAGGTATTGCTGGGAAACCTGGAGCCGGGACGCAAGCTCGCTGATCCGGATAGACGACGCAAAGTTGCTGTTGAGGTAGAGGAGCGCATCCTGTACCAGCCGGTTTTGCTCCCGCCGCTCCAGTACGGGCGGGAGGACAGCAGCCTGCTGAATCCAGCACTGTCCCAGCAAAACAAGAATTTGGGAGAGTTCCAGTGAAATCATCAACGAACTGTGGATGGTTTGGTGGTTGCGTTCTAACAGCAAACGTTGGAACAGCGTAAAAATTTCATTTTTGTACCGCCCCGTATCCATTTGGCCGCCCAGACAGAGGAGGGCGTCGCCCGGCGACACAGGAGGGAGAAAGTAAAACGCGGCGGGGCTTGTAGGACGGTTTAAATAATTTGAAACTATTTGCCCGCGCACACCAGAGGCGGCCGGGCGGATCGGGCTGTCAAGATGCGCGTAAAAAAAACGGCAGGGGCCGCTGTCGGCATACTGGTCCACCGGTTCCCCGGGCGGGACCAGGCAGGCCTCCCCTTCTTTTAAATAATAGCTGTTTTCACCGACGTCGCAGTGCAAAACACCCTCGTAGACAACAATTACTTCGGTTTCGTCCAAGACGCGCCCGGTCAGGCTCCATCCATCCGGGCAGACCGAGTGCCCGGTGAGAAGGACGGAAGGCAAACGGGACAGGTCGAGGGTGTATTCCACCATAAAAGCCACCGTACATCCGGGGTTTTAAGACAGTAAAAGGTCTTTGTGCCCGGATCCTTTCGTTTTTATAAAAAAATGCCGCGGTACTGTTTTCGGGGCGAGGTGCCTGTGAACAGCACAGTCCGACACAATAGAAAATGTTGCGGAACCCGCCTTTAAAAGGGCCAAAGCTGGAATTTACCGGCTGGACACGCTGATAATTTTTTGGGAGGTCTGCAAAGGGCGGGTACCGTTTTTTACAAACTCAAAGGGCTGTTATATTTCGGTGTGTGGTGTATCCGGCCCGGTTTTGAGTTCTGCGGGAAGGCCGCCGGCAGTTTGTTATAACGATAGAATGTAAGTTCCGTGCCGGGGTTCTTAGATTGTTTCATTTTGTATAAATAATATTATAAATATTTATTTTAAATTTGCAACTGCAGATTTATAATACAAATAACAAAGCGCGGAAGCGCTTGATAAAACGGGAGGAAAAAAGATGAGCGGTTTTTTTAAGATTGAAAATGGGTCGCTGTATTTTAAGCGCGGCTATGAGGTCCTGTGGATTATGCCGTGGGGAGAAAACGCCCTGCGGGTGCGGGCGACACAGAATAACTTTTTTACAAAAGAAGACTGGGCGCTGACCATGCCGGTGGATGCCGAAGCGGAAATTACCTTAACGGAAGACGGCGGCGCCGTAATCAAAAACGGGAAAATTCGGGCGGAGCTGACCGAATATGGGAGAATCCAATTCTTCAATGAAAAAGACGAGCTGATTTTAAACGAGTACTACCGTACCTGGTCCCACGGCAAGGATTACACAAAATATTTAAATACCATTGTCAGCATTAAGCGCCCGGCACGTGAATACAAAGGAACACCGAGCGACAACTTTGAGATTACCATGAGCTTTGACGCTGATCCGGAGGAGAAAATTTTCGGCATGGGCCAGTACCAGCATCCCCATCTCAACCAGAAGGGCTGCATCCTGGAGCTCGCACACCGCAACACCCAGGCAAGCGTCCCGTTCTATGTCTCCAGCAAGGGATACGGTTTCCTTTGGAACAATCCGGGCGTCGGGCAGGTCGCGTTCGGCAACAACGTCACCGAATGGAAGCTCAAATCCTCCAAGCAGATCGATTACTGGATTACCGCAGGGGACACGCCGGCGGAAATTGAAGAAAGCTACGCCAAAGTAACCGGCACCGTCCCGATGATGCCGGACTACGGTATGGGTTTCTGGCAGTGTAAGCTGCGGTACCAGACCCAGGACGAGCTGCTCGAGGTCGCTAGGGAGTACCATAAACGGGGCATTCCGGTTGACGTCATCGTGGTTGACTTCTTCCACTGGCCGAACCAGGGCGACTGGAAATTTGACAGCGCGTTCTGGCCTGATCCGGAGGGGATGATCAAAGAGCTCGACTCAATGGGGATGAAACTGATGACTTCGGTTTGGCCGACGGTCGACAAGGCGAGTGAAAATTACGATTATATGCAGGATCACGACCTGCTTGTCCGGGTTGACCATGGTATTAACTTTACAATGGATTGTTTTGGAGCAGAAGGATTTTTTGATGCAACCAACCCGGAGGCGCAGAAGTTCATCTTTGAAACCTGCAAGAAGAATTACCTCGACAAAGGGGTCACCCTGTTCTGGCTGGATGAAGCGGAGCCAGAGTACACCGCCGTCGATTTTGAAAATTACCGTTACCACAAAGGCGCGGCTCTCGAGGTGGCGAACGCCTATCCGGTCGGCTACGCCAAGGCGTTTTACGACGGGATGAAGGCCGAGGGTCGGGAAGAAATTGTCAACCTGATCCGCTGTGCCTGGGCGGGTTCCCAGAAATACGGCGCGCTTGCCTGGTCGGGCGACGTTCCCTCTACTTTTGAGGCGTTCCGTTACCAGCTGGCTGCCGGGCTCAATATGGGGCTCGCGGGTATTACCTGGTGGACGGCGGATATCGGCGGTTTCCACGGCGGGAACATCCACGATGAGAGCTTTAGAGAGCTGATTACCCGCTGGTTCCAGTTTGGCGCGTTCTGTCCGGTCATGCGGCTCCACGGCGACCGCGACCCGCACGACAAGCCGATGCTGAAAGCATCCGGCGGCGGCTTCTGCCCGCAGACCGGTGCGGACAACGAGGTCTGGAGCTACGGGCCTGAGGCGGAAAAGTGCATGACCAAATACATCCGGATGCGGTACCGCCTGAAGCCCTATATTGCGCAGACAATGAAGGCGGCTCATGAAAAGGGCACGCCGGTCATCCGCCCGGTCTTCTACGACTTCCCGGCCGATAAAGCTGCTTGGGACGCCAATGAAGAATACCTGTTCGGCTCAGATATCCTGGTCGCTCCTGTTCTTTATCCGGGTGCCAGAACCAAAGAGGTTTACCTCCCGGCAGGAACGAAGTGGGTTGAGGCGGAAACTGGAAAAGTTTTTGAAGGTGGCCAAAAGGTGACGGTCGACGCTCCGCTCGATACCATCCCCCTCTTTGTCAGGGAAGGCGCGAAGGTTCTCAGCCTGATCAAAGGCTAATTTAGTAAAGAAAGAGCGCGGAAGCTTTCCGCGCTCTTTTTGTTGAGAAATGTTAAGCAGCCGTTGATTGTGTGCTTA
Organism: Oscillospiraceae bacterium; assembly: GCA_902766785.1. Classification (GTDB taxonomy): domain Bacteria; phylum Bacillota; class Clostridia; order Oscillospirales; family Ruminococcaceae; genus Metaruminococcus_A. The sequence goes on from CACXEO010000083.1 coordinate 15,571, forward strand.
GTCTTCGTTTTTTAATCAGAATGAAGCTTATGGCCGAAAGACCTAAATAGGCCGTTGCAAAAAGGACGGAGTGCAAAACGCCGGTCGGGTATGGGGCGACTTGTCCCTGTTTGAAGACAAAGATCGAGAGAATCCCAGTAAGCATCGAAACGGGCATAAAGAGAATGCCGATTATATTGAGCCAATCAACGGCAATAGGAGGTTTGCTGCCGGACAGCAGCTTTCCAATGAAATATCCGGCAATACCAACCGCCTGAATAATCATGGAACCCCAGATTACATCCGTCTCTTGTTCTTCATGCCATCCTCCAAAAGAACAGAACAATCCAATTGCAACAAATGAAACTGACGCAATGTATAATATTCTGCTTGCCAGCCCGTAATCGTTTTGGCGTTTGTCCTGAACCGGCTCAATCCCTTTTAAAATATAACCGGTCGTTACACCAAAATACTCGCTCATAGTAATAATCTTGTCTACATCAGGTGTACTCTGTTCACTTTCCCATTTTGAAACTGCTTGTCTAGAGACACCAACCCGATCAGCAAGCTCTTCTTGTGAGATTCCCTTTTCTTTTCTTAAAGATTCAATCCGATCTGCCATTTTCATATCGCGTTTATAATTTTAATATACCAAAACAGATGGTTGCAGTATTACCGTTTACGCCTGGAGCCATGCCGGACGCCGGTCTAAATGTTTTGATTGGAGGCAGGACAGCCAAGTAATTGATCCTACCAGTTTTTACGGTAGTAAGCCTCCCGGTATTTCTTCGGCGTCATTCCGGTATGGCGTTTGAAAACGCTGGTAAAATAGCTTTGGGAACTGAAGGCCAGGTAACTGCTGATTTCGGCGATCCGGTATTCTGAGAAACGGAGAAGGTTTTTCGCCTCTTCCATCCGCTGCATCTGGATAAAGTCGGCAAGCGGCAGACCGGTCTCCTTTTTGAATAACACTGACAGGTAGGCGGGGCTCAGGCCCGTTTCACCTGAAAGGTCCTCCAGGGTGATGACGTCGTGCAGATGGCGAAAGATGTAATCCATGCACCGGACAATATGGCCGGAATAACCGTTTTTGTTCCGCGCGTTCCGGACACGGGTGGTAAAGTCAGCGGCGGCGGCATAAAGCAGGGAGGTCACCTCTAGGGATGTTTTGCACCGGTCGACCTTTTGGGTATAAACCTCGCACATGTTGAAAGCCAGTTCTTCATCCAGCCCGCCCTCTACCGCGAACCGGGTAATCATGGTAAGGGAGCTGATGAATTGGTAGACCGACTGGCGGAGCGGATTGTCTGAAAGATGGAAGTTATCCTGTAGAAAAACTGAGCCGGAGAGATATTCCAGCCCCTCCAAATCCCCTGCCTTAATGGTATTCAAAAGCAGAAGTTCCTGCGCATAGGAAGTGTGGTTGGTAACGTTTTCCCGCTGTTCAAAGACAGAATTACTCAGCGCGCGGGAGATATTGTTCGGCGTGCTGAGTTCAGTACTCCGCTCAATCAGCTCCCGGACGGTAATTTCTTTTTCCAGAAAAGCCGTGTACAATAACCGCACAAATCCTGCAAATTGGCCAATTCCAACAACCGGCAGAATGCTGATAATTTTTTCAAGGCCCTCTGCCCTGAGCGGGGGAAAAAGGCGGAGCGACCGGACCGATTCGGCGGAGTAGGGCCTTGCCAGAAAGGCGGGGCCGACGACCAGGTAATATGTATTCCCCCCATATTGGAAAGGGAAGCAGGCCATCAGTTCCAGGGAATTTACGCTGCACAGGACCGGCTGGGAATCTGAAGAGCGGAAGAGCGGGTGGTAAACGTCATCCTGAAAATTTGTATGCCAAAACGGCTCTATGTCAAAGGAACTGTACCTGATTTGGCGTTTGTTATCGGTTATCCGCACCGGGAGCCTGTTGTAGTCAAACAACAAATCCAGAAGCTTTATTCCAGATGAAAAAAGTGATATCAACTCTGCCATATTATAATCACCTCAACAAAAATAACATACCATAAAAAGAAGTTGATATCAATATATTTTAATATCTATCAATATATTTTAATATTTCTGTGTCGTTTTTTGTGGTAAAATAAAGCATTATTATAGGGGGCATGAAAATGAAGGATTCAGTAAAAGATTCCATGAAAGACTCCTGGACATTTATCGGGTTGGTTGCCCTTTCCATTCTCTACCTTTTCGAGGTGGATATAACCAGGCTCACCTGGCTCAACGGCGCCGCGTTTGTCATCATCGCGGTGACGCTGATCCCTCTTCTCATCGGCATAATCCGTAAAGTTGCGGCATTTGTCAAACGCAGAAAGGAAAAGAAAGCCGCTAAACAGGCTTTGGAGGAGTCGAATTGAAAACCTGTCTGGTCCGGCTGCGCAGTACGGAAGACGTTAAGTGTTTTATCCGGATTGTGTCGGAAGTCTCTTACAGCGTGCGGATTGTAGAAGGCCCGCGCTCAGTCAACGCAAAGTCGGAAATGGAGGTGTTCTCCCTTAACCTTACGAAACCTTTTGAGGTTTGCCCTGAGGTAGAAGATGCAGGCCTGTTTGAAAAGCTTGCCCCTTACTGCCTCGAAAGGGGAGGGAGAACTACCGTGCCGGGAGAGCTGAAATGAAATTTCTTTTGCTCCAGTTTGGGTATTTTGTCCTGTACAGCTTCTTGGGATGGGTCTGTGAAACGGTGTTTTGTTCCATTGCCCGGAAAAGGTTTATCAACCGTGGGTTCCTAAACGGCCCTTTCTGCCCGATTTATGGATTCGGCGCCCTGCTGGTTTTGAACCTTTTCGGGCGGTATCGGGACGATCTGCTGGCGCTGTTTTTGCTGAGCATTGTCATCACCAGCGCTGTTGAGTATGTCACCAGTTTTGCTCTGGAAAAACTGTTTCACCTGTTCCTCTGGGATTATTCCGGGAGGAAATGGAACATAAACGGCCGTGTCTGCCTGCGCAACTCTCTGCTTTTTGGGGTAATGTCCGTGCTGATGGTCAGGGTGATCCACCCGTGGGTAATCCGAATGTTTGAAGCGCTTCCGCCTTGGCTCATCGTTACCCTTCTGTCGGTTTTGGCAGCGTATTTCGTTGCCGATCTCGCCATTTCTGCCGCCGCCCTTGTGCGGATTAACCGGGTGGCCGGAAAGCGCCAGCTGGAGCTGGAACAGCTTGCCGGCCTGCGGGATGAAATCCGCAGCCGGAGCAAGGAACGGCTTCACATGGTTCACAAACGGCTGCTGAAGGCTTTTCCAAATATGAAGTCCCCGCATTTTCCAGATGCTCTCCAGGAGATGCAGGAATTGATAAAAAAGCGTAAAAAGAAATAAGCGTTTTGCAGAAAAAGGAGGCGGGTACAGGTGAATATTGTTTTGGTGGTTGACCAGTTTGACGACGGCAACAACGGTACGACCGTTACGGCGCGGCGGTACGCGCACGAGCTGCGGAAATTGGGGCACAGGGTGACCATCCTTGCCGGCGGCGAACCGGCGGAACATAAAATCTGTGCGCCGAACCACACCATCCCTTTCTTTGAGAAGCTGATTGAATCGCAGGGAATGAAATTTGCAAAGCCCGATGACCGTGCATATTATGAAGCGTTCAAGGACGCCGACGTCGTTCATTTTTACATGCCCTTCCGTTTTTGCAGGCGGGGGGAAGAACTGGCTCGCCAGCTCCATGTGCCAACAGTTGCGGCATTCCACGTCCAACCCGAAAACATCACCTCCAGCATTGGAATGGGGAAATGCAAAAGCGTCAACCGGTTTTTATACTGGTGGTTTTACCATGTTTTTTACAACCGCTTCCGGTTTATCCACTGCCCCAGCCGGTTCATTGCAGACCAGCTCAAGGCCCATGGGTACGGTGCGGAGCTCTGTGTCATTTCAAACGGGGTGGATGACGTATTCGTCCCCCATCCTGAATGGAAGGAGCGGCGCCGTCCCGACGAAGTGCTGCGTGTTTTGATGATCGGCCGCCTTTCCGGCGAAAAACGGCAGGACTTAATCATAGAAGCGGCGAAGCGAAGCAAGTATAAAGATAAAATCCAGCTTTATTTTGCGGGAAAGGGCCCGAAGGAGTCGGAGTACCGCCATCTTGCAAAAGGCCTTCCGAGGGAGCCGGTTTTTGGATTTTACAAGACGGATGAGCTGGTTGAACTTATCAACAGCTGTGACCTTTATATTCATTCATCCGATGCCGAAATAGAAGGTATTTCCTGTATGGAGGCCCTTGCCTGCGGGCTGGTTCCGGTGATCTCCGATTCGGAGCTTTCCGCCACCCGGCAGTTTGCCTTGGATGAGCGGAGCCTTTTTAAAGCGGGTGACCCGGAAGATCTTGCGCGGCGGATGGATTTTTGGTTTGAACACCCGGAAGAGCGGCTGAAGATGGAGGAAGCTTACGCGGAGAAAGGCGAGGACATGCGGGTCAGCGCCTGCGTCCGCCAGGCGGACGACATGTATCGCAGAGCGGTGGAGGAACACCGCAAGAAAGGCTATCTCCACCCAAAGGAATTGAAAATACGCAAGCTGACCCACCCCAATGCGGACAGAATCAACAAAAAATATGCAAAGCATTCGCCGGTCGGCCGCAGCCTGGTGGCTGCCTTTACCAACCTGCTCGCTGTTATTCTCTCGCTGATCGACGGGTTGTTCCTGGGCTTTACGGTCAAGGGAAGGGAACGGCTTTCCACTGTAGAGGGCGGCGCGGTAACGGTCTGCAACCATGTCCACCCGATGGACTGCACTATGGTCAAAGTCGCTCTTTTTCCAAAAATGCTTCGGTATGTAAGCCTCAGGCGGAACTTGGAGCTCCCTTTTGTCGGCTGGCTGCTTAAGGCCTGTGGCGCATTGCCGCTGCCAGACCACCCGATCAGGATTGCACGATTTCAAAAGGAGCTTGAAAAGGGAATTGAAGCCGGAGAATGGGTACACTATTATCCAGAGGGGATGCTGGTGAAGTACTATGAGGGGCTTCGCCCATTCCATCCGGGGGCTTTTTTGACTGCGGTGCGTGCCGGCTGCCCGGTGGTCCCCATGAAAATTACCTATCAAAAGCCCAGGGGGCTCCGCGCCCTTTGGCGGCGGAAACCTTTTTTGGAGCTGGTGATTAAGGCTCCTCTCTATGCCGACCGCACCCTTCCCCAAAAGCAGGCTGTTGAGGATTTGATGCAGCGAACCATCCGGGTGATGGGGGGAACGGAGGAGAGAGGCGTGGACTTTAATCATGGCTATATTCCGGAGCCGGCTGAGGCTCCAGTCGCTGAAACGGTGCTTTAAAAGGCGGTCGCAAATTTAGTTTGGCAGCAGGAAAGGAAGAGTTGCTTTGAAAATAAAACTCAGGGAAGTATTCAGCGTCCCCAATATTTTGACCTACCTCCGCTTTGTTTTGATTCCGTTTTTTGTCTGGGTTTATGTCACCGCAAAGGCGCCGGGTGATTATTTTCTGGCGGCGGTTTTAATCCTGCTGTCCGGCTTTACCGATGTTGCGGATGGTTTTATTGCCCGCCATTTCAACATGGTAACGGATTGGGGCAAGGCTGTTGACCCAATAGCTGACAAGCTCACTCAGGCGGCGATTGCTTTTTGCCTCGCTTTCCGTTTTCCCGGAATGTGGGTTTTGCTTACTTTGTTTATTGTCAAGGAGCTCTATATGGGAATAGCCAGCCTTGTGTTGCTGCGCAAGGGAAAGAAGCTGGATGGAGCCATGTGGTTCGGAAAAGTATCAACGGCTGTTTTTTACCTGGTCATGATGGTTTTAATCGCCTACCCGCCGATGCCGGAGGTGGCAGCTTATGTCATGATGACGGTTTCGGGTTGTTTCCTGCTCCTTTCGTTTGTCCTTTATATCCCGCAGTACAATCGACTTTACAAAGAGTATAAAGAAGAGCAAAAGAAACTCGACGTTTCGGCATAAACGGGGATTAAGCAGAATTATTCCGGCTGCGGTTCATAAATATCAAATTGACAGGGCGTCCGCCAATATACGGCCGGCGTCCTGTTTTTTGTGACGAAAATATCCCTTTAATTTTACCTGTTTTGCGTATTGACAAAAGTTCTGCGGATGTGTAGTCTAAGATAGGATTGATATATTCGGGAGGAAAAAGAATGCAGGGAAAAAATGTTAAAAAAGCGGCTCCCGTTTTTAGTGGTGTGCCACATTTAATACACGGCGGCGATTACAACCCGGATCAGTGGCTTGACCGACCGGATATCCTGGAGGAGGACAACCGGCTGATGAAGCTCGCCGGGGTCAACAGCGCTTCAGTTGGGATTTTTGCCTGGATGGCGCTGGAACCCTCTGAAGGCGTTTATCATTTTGAGTGGCTGGACAAAACGCTGGACCGGCTTTATGAAAACGGGATTTCGGTGATCCTGGCGACTCCGTCGGGCGCACGTCCGGCTTGGATGGATAGAAATCATCCTGAAGTGCTCCGGGTAAATGCAGACCGGATAAAAAACCTGCATGGCTTCCGCCACAATCACTGCTTTACTTCCCCTTACTACCGGAACAAGGTGCGGGAAATGAATACTCTGCTTGCTGAGCAGTACGGTAACCATCCCGCTGTCAAGATGTGGCATATTTCAAACGAGTACGGCGGTGAGTGCCATTGCGAGCTCTGCCAGGAGGCCTTCCGCGCCTGGCTGCGGAAAAAGTACCACAACGATATTAACGAGCTGAATGCCCAGTGGTGGACTAGCTTCTGGAGCCATACCTTTACGAGTTTTGATGAAATAGAGTCGCCCGCGCCGCAGGGTGAAATGCATTTGCACGCGTTAAAGCTTGACTGGAAGCGTTTTGTTTCCGACCAGCATATCGACTTTATGCGGAATGAGATTGAACCGCTCAAACGGCTTGCGCCCAACATCCCGGTTACTACCAATACGATGGGGACGTATCCCGGGATTGACCTGTGGAAGTTAGCGCCTTATATCGACCGTATTGCCTGGGACAGCTATCCCAGCTGGCACAACGACTACCAGCCATTCTGGGAGCAGGGGGCGGAAACCGCTTTCCTGCACGACGTCAACCGCGCCCTTAAGCCGGATATGCCCTATATGCTGATGGAAAACACCCCAAGCCTTGTCAACCACAAGGCTTTCAATAAGCTCAAACGGCCGGGGGTCAACAAGCTTTCCGGCATTCAGGCAATTGCCCATGGCTCCGATACGGTTCAGTATTTCCAGTGGCGGAAGAGCAGGGGCTCAGCTGAAAAATTCCACGGGGCCGTCGTTGACCATGTAGGGCATGAAAACACCCGCGTCTTCCGGGAGGTCGCCGACCTTGGAGCACTGCTTTCACGGTTGGACGGCGTAGTGGGAACCCATACTTATCCGGAAGTGGCAATCATCTATGATTGGGAAAACCGCTGGGCCATTGACGACCTGCAGGGCTGGATAATGGAGCGTAAGCATTACGAAAAAACCTGCCAGAACCATTACAAGTCGTTCTGGAAACGGGGTGTTTCGGTAAATGTCATCAGCATGGACTGCGATTTTACCCCTTATAAGGTTGTTGTCGCACCAATGCTTTATATGTTAAAGCCCACAGTCGCCCGGCATCTGCGCGAATTTGTGGAAAAAGGCGGTGTTCTGGTCACCACCTACGGTACTGGTTACGTCAATGAAAACGACCTTTGCTGGCTGGGCGGATTCCCGGGTGACGGGCTGATGGACGTCACCGGAATCTGGGCGGAAGAGATCGACTCCTTTTTCCCGACCGACCGCAACGCGGTGGTCTTCGGTGAAAATTCTGATGGGCTCGCCGGAACCTATACTGCCTTCGACATGGCTGAAATTATCCACGCGCGGGAAGGCTGTGAAGTTTTAGCCACCTACGCGGAGGATTTTTATAAGGGTATGCCGGCCGTCACCAAAAACCGGTTTGGAGAGGGCGTGTGCTACCACATTGCCGCGCGGACCGAAAATGCCTTGATGGACGCGCTGTATGACAGCATCATTGCCCAGCACGATATTGAAATGGCACTTGGCGGTGAATTCCCTCTTGGCGTGACTGTCCAGCAGCGGTATGGGGATGGGGAAACCTATTATTTTGTTATGAACTTTAACGATGAGCCAAAGCAGCTCGCCCTTCCCGGCGGCATTTATTATGATTATGTATCTGAAAAAGAAGTCGCCGGCGTTTTGAGGCTGGAGCAGTACGGCGTCGCTGTCCTGATCAGGAAATAAAGCAATTCAGCTGAATTCAATCAACTAAAATACAGAGGAATTAATAATGAAAAAATTTAAACTAACCGCGCCCGCAGGAATTACGGCGTCCATGATGCTGCTTTATTTGATCCAGTGGGGCGCCCAGTACATCGGGTACAATTATTTGCCGATTTATATCGATTCCCTGCCCTTTTCCACCAACAGCACCACCGGGCTTGCCATTGCCGTCGGCGCGGCAACCACAATCTGCGTACAACCCATTTGGGGGCGGCTTGCCGACCGCGCCAAGACCAAAAACCGGATTTTGATCATTGCCCTTGCCCTGGAGGCGGTCATGGGTCTGCTCTTTTTTTACGAACTTCCAAACCTCTGGGTTCTGCTGCTCTGCGTCGTGCTGTTTTACGCGCCTTTCTTAGCGCCCCAGGCTCTGATTGACACCATCGTTGTAGAAAACATGGATAAAGTCAAGGTCCGTTTTGGGATGCTCCGCTGTTTCGCTTCAGGCGGGGCGGCGCTGATGGCCTTTGTCTTCGGGATGATCGGCAATATGACAAATGTCAAAGCCTTTTCCCTTTTCGCCGTATTTGCGGCGGCCTCTATTATCCCGCTTCTCTTCCTGCCCAAAACCAAGGGGCATGCACGGGAAGAAGGGCATAAAATATCCTATAAAAAGCTTTTGAGCAACAAGCGGTATCTTTTGTTTCTCACCTACGGCTTTGCACTGTTCTTCTGCGGTTCCATGATCAACGCCTTTTTCCCCATCTATTTTACAACTGAAAAAGGGCTTAACGCCGGCGTTGAGGGGTACGGCCTTTTTATGGGCGTCACCATCCTGCTTGAGGCGGCTATCATGTTTTTGGGTTCCCGTTTGTTTGCCCGGATGAACCCCTACGTCGTCTTTATGTTTCCGCTGATCGCGGGCATCTTCCGGATGCTGACTACCGTGCTGGCTCAAACTCCATCCGATATGTTCATCTACCCAATCTTCCACGCGCTCTGGTTCGCGCCGCTCTGGGCAAAGGTTGCTCCGTTCATCCAGTCGGTCGTTCCTGTGGAGATGCGTGCAACCGGGCAGTCTGTCTGGACCATTATTACCTGCGGGATTGCCCCGGTTATCGGTTCGCTTTTGGCGGGCGTTCTGTCAGACGCCGTTGGAATGCGGCAGATGTATGGGGTTATCTGTGTGATGATGGCTGTTCTGAGCATCTGCTTTGCCCTTTTATTTATCCGGCAGGCCCGGTTTGACCGGAACGAAGGCTGGGAAATGCAGGCTTGAAAAAAACTGTAATCATCAAAAAAGCCATGGAAAAGCGAAACTTTTCCATGGCTTTTTTGATGTAATTCCCTCAGTGCTTTGACGGGACCGGGGCGTGCGGGTACTGGACCGCAATCCGGTTTTCCGGCTTGGGGTCGAACAGGTAAAGGGCGGCCAGGAAAACCCACTCCAGCGGTTTCATAACAAAGTAAATGCAGTCCGCCAGGTAGGGCGAGCGGATGTGTTTTGCAATGGGGTAACCGGTTTTATCGTAGAACCCCCGCACCGCCCGGTGAAACCTGGGCGTCCGTTCCTCCAGCAGCTGCTCAAAGGCGTTTGCAATGCAGAGCTGGCGGTTCACCACCACCTCATGCCCGTGCCGTTTTCCTGTCCGCAGCGGTTTGACCACCTTTCGGTGCCCCCCTGCGGCAACGGTGCAGAGGTAGTGCTCGTCGCGGATCAGGTTTGGCGGCGGGGTCTGCTGCGACAGGTTCCAATCCGCGGTGTTGGTCCAGGCCCGGATGATACTGTCCGGCGCCTGCCCGAACAGGAGAAGGATTATAATGATAACCCCCAAAAGCGGGGCGGCGGCCAGCAGTGCCAGCCACGGCCAGACGGAGGCGTGTTCCAGCAGCTTTGCCAAGCGGTTTAGTTTTGGCGCTTCCCCCTGCTCCCTGACGGCCGCTGCTTTCTGGGTAACCAGGAAACGGATGGCCTTGACGGCGATGAGGATGCAGTTTATTGGGCACAGGCTTAGAATTGCCAGATAAGGGTTAATAGAAATCTGCACACACCACAGAATACATTCTGCAATGCCGAGATACATTGCCGCAATACACAGTACGCTTAAAAGCGGCGGCTGTTTGGAAAGCGGGACAAAACGGCAGACCAGGTACCCGGCAATTGCAGTCAGCGCAATGACGGCAAGGGTGGGAAACGACCCGATTTCAAAAGGGGAATGGAGCTGGTCGTTGTAAAGCTGTACGTTCCAGTCCGCTGGGCACATGTTTGTAAACTGCAAAAAGAAGAGCGACAGGAAGGCGCCGAAAAAGACGGTCATGAGCTCAACCGCTTTCGCGGCGCTGTCACGTTCTGCCGGACCCGGCTTCAGGATAAGGAATACAATATTTTCTACTGTTAAAACCGCGGGCAGAGCAAGGACTGAGTAGATGAATAAAACGACTATTATATCCATTGCGTCTCCGACCGGCTGCCCGCTCAGCGCACATTGTACAAAGGTGATGAACAGGGTAATAACGGCGGCCGCAGCGCTGATTCCAAACGTCATAATAATAGGGTTTTTATAGAACACACGGCCAAATTTTTTTAAGAACATGATTCAACTCCCCCATTCGCAGGACAGGATTACTGTTAAAACAGCGCCGGCAGTGCTTGCGGCAGTTCGGAAAACTGCCCAACGGCGGGAACATCCCTGTTGACCGTTCCAAAGCCGTAAGACGCGTAAATAAAAAGAATTCCCGCCAAATCGGCGGCATCCAGATCCCCTTGGGTGTCGCCTACATATACAGCCCAGTCCAGGCTGTTGCGCTCCATAATCAAACGGATGTTTTCCCCTTTGGGCTTTCCCGTCCTGCCAATGCATTCGGTATCACTGAAAAAGCGCCCCATTTTATGGTATTCCAGAAAGGTTTCAATATATCCGTCATTACAGTTGCTGACAATGAAAAGGGAATAGCTTTTCCCCAGTGTTATGAGGGTTTCCTCCAGCCGCGGGTAAAGCGTGCCGCCGTGCCTGCGCAGGTACGCGCGTTCTTCGGCGCAGCATTCCTCCAGTACGGCGAGCCTTTCTTCCCGGGAAAGCCCCGGCAGCATCAGCTCCGCAATCGTCTCAATCGGCTTCCCCATGTAACCGCGCATCTCTTCTTCCGTAATTTGACGCCCCAGTTCCGGATGGCGCCCAAGAGCCTGGTTCCAGGCCGGTACAACCTGCGCGGAGGAATCCCACAGGGTGCCGTCCAGGTCAAAGATAACGCCTCTTTTCATCTTGCACCGTCCTTTTCTATTATTATGCCTGAAGCTCGGCGCAATACCGTTTGGCCAGCTCCACGCTGCTGTCTACAAACTGCTGGATGGTGTAGTTTTCCGCAAACGGGATGCGGATGTTACATCGGTCGACCGGGATTAAAATTTTCCGCGCCTCGCTGCTGCCAATCGCCTCCGCCATTTTGGGGGTCAGCTCCCCCAGCAGGGAGTCGGGCATCAGGATGGCAAGGACGCCCATAATGATATCGGCCTTCCGCGCATTGTGGACAATGGCGTTCTCACCGGTTGCGCCGTCCTGCGCGCCCGCCTTGAGCATATTGCCGGTTGCGGCCGAGTTGGTGCCCAGCGCCCGGACGTGCACGCCCAGCACTTCGCTTTTAAGCCTTGCAACAATGGCTTTGCCAATGCCGCCTCCCTGCCCGTCCACAACGGCGATGAGGATTTCTTTTTTCATATAGCAGTGCTCCTTTGAGTCGGTTTCTGTTTTTATTTATTGTACAGGGTTCAGCCGCGTTTGGCAACTGCCGGGGAAAGCGGCTGACGGTTGAAAAACACAGCATTTGCGCTATAATGAGGGTAAAACGGGTAAAAGCGCAAAAACTCCCCCGCCTGCTGTTCAGGCGGGGGAGTTTTAATTTATTGGCGGCTTGTAACTATTCCTTCCAGAAAGCGATGTTTTTTTCAACCTCTTTCTGGCGCCGGCGGATTTCAGCCTGGCTTTCCAGGCTCATCTGGTACCCTTCGTACAGAGCGTCCAGCTTTGGCTCAATGTGGTGCTCTATTTTAAGCTGGATTTTTACAACTTCATTTTTTACGTCGGCGACCTCGCTTTTTACGCCGGCGACTTCATTTTTTACGCCCGCGATTTCGCGCTGCAGTTCGTCGAACTTGTTAAACATCAGCCCGAACATTTCTTTCATCTCCGTGTCCAAAACAGCGCCTTCTTTCCCTGTAAACTAACTGTATTCATTGTACTCCCTTTTCCGCATCATGGCAAGCGGTATTGTATATAAATCTACTTCCCGCCGCACCCCGTGTTCCGCCTCTTTTCAAAAGGGGGCCGTGAAACAACCCCGTCTGCCTGGCAGACGGGGTTATTCATTTACAAAGTCAATCATCTGTTCGGGGCGGCAGTTCAACAGGGTTGCCAGTTTTGCTAAAGCTTTGGTTGTGACAGTTTTGTCATGCCTAATACGCTGTAGGGTACGGCTGTCAATTCCTTGATTGTTTAAATAGTAATAGGTAATATTATTTTCCTGCATGTACTTTCGCAACGGCGCATAGGTAACAACCAAAACTTCACCCCCTTAAAATTTTCTTTTAGTATTAGGGTAAGGAATTTTTACATCAGTTTTACCGAGCAAGTAGTCAACACTTGTACCATAAAACTCGGCAAGTTTAAGCAGGAGTTCTTCTGTCCATGGTTGAACGCCGGTTTCCAAGTAACTATATTTTCTTTGAGTTATTCCAATGGCATTTGCAACGGTTTGCTGTGATAAATCATTATCAGTCCGTAAGTCTTTTATACGATTCATTCTATCACCTAACCGTAGTATAGGTTAGATGATATATATCTATTGACTTTTGGATAATATTTATCTAACATATAAATATGGTATTAATATAAAGAGGGTGAAATTAAAATGGCGGCAATCATCTGTGAAAACTACTACTGCGTTTATTGGAAAGAAAACCACTGTGTTTTGGAGGACATTGAGCTGGACAGGCTTGGGACCTGCGTGGTTTACCAGCACGTACCGGTCAACCCTTCTATTGTGGAGCGGGGGCGGAAAAAGTTTATTGAGAACTGGAACCGCGAGCTGGAGGAAGACCTGCGGCTGGACCGGGAGCTTGAGGAACAGGCGGCGCGGGAAAAGGATTCAGATAGAAATGACAAAGAGGATAATACTATTATAAAAGTACGAATAGTATAATAATATGGCCTGAAAAAGCCGCTGGAACACATTCCAGCGGCTTTTTGTTTTCCATGGTGCAAATTACTTCGCATACTCAATCGCGCGGCTTTCCCGTACAAGGTTGACCTTGATCTGCCCCGGGTATTCCAGCTCGTTCTCAATCCGGTTGACGATATCCCGGGCGACAAGGACCATCTTTTCGTCCTTGATCACCTCTGGCTTAACCATAATCCGGATTTCGCGGCCGGCCTGGATTGCGAAGCATTTTTCAACCCCTTCAAAGGAGTTTGCAATTTCTTCCAGCTTCTCAAGCCGTTTGATGTAATTTTCCAGGTTTTCGCGGCGGGCTGCCGGGCGGGCGGCGGAAATTGCGTCCGCGGCCTGGACCAGGCAGGCGACGACCGTTTTTGGCTCTACGTCATTATGGTGCGCCTGGATGGCGTGGATAATCTCGTTCGACTCTTTGTACTTGCGGCAGACGTCTACGCCGATTCCCACGTGGGAACCTTCAATTTCATGGTTGAGCGCCTTGCCGATATCGTGCAGCAAACCTGCGCGGCGGGCCTGCACCGGGTCAACCCCGAGTTCAGAGGCCATCATGCCGGCGAAGTAGGCGACTTCAATGGAATGGTTGAGGACGTTCTGCCCGTAGCTTGTGCGGAACCGCAGGCGGCCAAGCAGCTTGACCAGCTCCGGATGGATGCCGTGTACGTTTGTTTCCAGCACGGCGCGTTCGCCCTCGGACTTGATTTTCTGTTCCACCTCGCGGCGGGATTTTTCAACCATCTCCTCAATCCGGGCCGGATGGATCCGCCCGTCTGCGATGAGCCGTTCAAGCGACTGGCGCGCGATTTCGCGGCGGATCGGGTCGTGGCTCGAAAGGGTGATGGCTTCCGGCGTGTCGTCGATAATAAGGTCTACGCCGGTGAGGGTTTCTATGGTTCGGATGTTCCGGCCTTCCCTGCCAATGATGCGGCCCTTCATTTCGTCGTTGGGCAGCGGCACGACCGATACGGTCGCCTCCGACACGGTTTCGGCGGCACATCTGGAAATTGCGAGAGAAATCAATTCGCGGGCCTTCCGGTCCGCTTCGTCTTTGAGCTGCTGTTCGTAGTTTTGAATCTTCAGCGCTTTTTCGTGGATCAGCTCGGTTTCCAAAGCGTCTAACAATTGCTGTTTCGCCTGCTCGGCGGTCAGTTCGGAGATACGCTCCAGTTGGTCAAGTTGGCTTTTTTTGATAATTTCCGCTTCTTTCAGTTTTTCTTCGGCCTGTTTCAAGCGGTGCTGGGCCTGTTCGTCTTTTTTCTCGATATTATCGATCTTTCGGTCAAGGGATTCCTCTTTTTGCTGGAGACGGCGCTCCTGGCGGTTGAGCTCCCCGCGGAGTTCTTTCAGGTCCCGGTCGGATTCCACCCGCATGCGGTGGATTTCGTCCTTCGCCTCTACCAGGGCTTCTTTCTTTTTACGCGCGGCTTCTTTTTCGCCTTCCGCAACAATGCGTTTGGCTTCTTCTTCAGCACTGCCGATTTCAGCTTCAGCAACCTTTTTTCTATATTTAACACCTACGAAAAAGGTGATGACACCAAAGATAGCTCCGCCCACCAAAAAAGCAATCACACCAATTAAGATTGCAGTTGTGTCCATCTACAAATAAGTACCTCCTTTATGTTGTTTTTTGCCAAAAAATTGTGAATCATTACTAAATTACAAATCGCTAAACTATCAAAAAAAGGTCAAAAGACCGGAAAAATAGTGCGTTCGCCATACTACTTATTGTAATACGATTACAAAGTAATGTCAAGAAAATTTAAACGCCCTGTAGAAAACGGCAAAGAATGCCCGCCTGTACCGTGGAGCAGGTGCTTTTACCGCGCTTGGGCGTACGAAAAATAAATATACATCAATCCTTTTGGGAAGTTGCACGAAAAAGTGCAACTCGCGGGGCGAAATAGCCCTTGTTTGAAAAGGATAGGTGAAAGCAGATGAACCAACTGAAACTGGAAGAAAGAGAAGAACAGTTCTGCCTTTTTTACAGGGAGACCGGAAATGGAAAAGAAGCCGCCCTTGCGGCGGGCTATCCCGCCCGGACTGCCGGGAAAGAGGCGCTGGCCCTTTTGGCGGACAAACGGATCCAGCGGCGGCTCGGCCAGCTCAGGCGGGCCGGCAAAAGCTACCGGGAGGATGAAATCGCCGCGGGGCTGCGGCGGCTGGCCTTTGGCCCGGTCAACGACGCAGTGCGCCTTGCCGTGCTGGGCAGAGAGATTTCCCCTGCCGAGCTGGAACGGCTGGACTTGTACTGCCTTTCCGAGCTCAAGGTGGGAGAAAAAGGGATTGAAATGAAATTTTTCGACCGCCAGAAAGCCTTTGCCCTCCTTCGGGAGCTTGACGCCGGAAAAGCTGCCGGGGAGCGCTCCTCCTTCTACGAAGCGCTGGAGCAGGGAGCTGCGGCTTTCCGGGCGGAAGACGGGAAAGACGGATGAAATTTTCCCCTTTCAGCAAAAAGCAGCTCCAGGTTTTGACCTGGTGGTGTGAGAACAGCCCCTACAGGGGCCGGGACGCAATTATCTGCGACGGCGCCGTGCGCAGCGGCAAAACGCTCTGCATGTCGCTCTCCTTTGTCCTGTGGGCATTTTCGAAGTATTCCGGGCAAACCTTCGCTTTCTGCGGAAAAACCATCGCCTCCCTGCGCCGCAACGTCATTCTTCCCCTCCTGGCGGGGCTGGAGGAAATGGGGTTCTCCTGCGAGGAAAGGGTGTCCCGCAATACTGTGACGCTGACCTACGGGGACAAAAGCAACCTGTTTTATCTTTTCGGCGGGCGGGATGAGTCCTCCGCCGCGCTGATTCAGGGAATCACCCTTGCGGGGGTGCTGCTCGACGAGGTGGCGCTGATGCCCCGTTCGTTTGTGGAGCAGGCTCTTGCCAGGTGCTCAGTCCCAGGCTCCAGGCTTTGGTTCAACTGTAATCCTGAGCATCCTTTTCACTGGTTCTATGAGGAATGGATCAAAAAATCGGAACAAAAGAACGCATTGTATCTCCATTTTACAATGGACGACAACCCCGCCCTGCCGGAGCAGATCAAAAAACGGTACCGCTCCCTTTACAGCGGCCCTTTTTACGAGCGTTTCGTGGAGGGGCGGTGGACTTCGGCGGCGGGGGCGGTTTACCCCATGTTTTCGGAGAAGAAGCACGTAGTGTGCACCCTGCCGGAGAGCTTTGAGCGGTATGTGGTCTCCTGCGACTACGGCACGGTCAACCCGGCTTCTTTCGGGCTTTGGGGAAAAAACGGCTCTGTCTGGTACCGGATACGGGAGTATTATTACGACTCCCGGAAAGAGCAGAAGCTCCGGACAGATGAAGAGCACTATGCCGCGCTTGACGAGCTGCTAAACGGAGCAAGACCGGATTTTATCCTGGTCGATCCGTCGGCCGCAAGCTTTATGGAGTGCATCCGCCGCCACGGGAAGTACCGGGTGATTCCCGCGCAGAATGACGTGCTGGGCGGCATCCGGCGGGTGAGCGACGCGCTCCAAAGCGGGAAGATCCTCTTTTCAGAAAGCTGCCGTGACAGTATTCGTGAATTTTCCCTCTATGTCTGGGATCAAAACAGCGGGGAAGACCGCCCGGTCAAGCAGAATGACCACGCCATGGATGAAATCCGCTACTTTGTAAACACGGTGCTCTCAGCGCCGGAAGACGATTTTTTTGCCATTTCATTGAGCCGCTGACCAATGGAAGAAAGGAGGAAATTGGTTGAATTTTTTTAAAAGATCCCGTCCGCAGGATGCAAAGCCAGTCCAGACCGCTCGAAGTCAGTCCGACCCCCTTGCCTTGTTCCAAACGCACCCACCGCTGTCGGTTGGGGAGATGCGCCTTTATGAGGCGATGCGGGAATCGGTTCCGGTCATTGACGCCGCAATTCAGAAGATCATCCGGCTCACCGGTGAGTTTGTTGTGACGGCGGGGAACCGGGAAGCCGACGCCGCACTGAAATATTTCTGCGAAAATGTCCATGTCGGGGCAAGCGGGCTGGGGATTATGAGCTTTGTCTCCGCATATCTCGACCAGCTGCTGACTTACGGCAACGCGCTGGGTGAAATTGTACCCACGAAAGACGGCAGCGACATTGCCGCCCTCTACAACGCCTCACTCGAACAGGTGGAGGTCAGAGCCGGGAAAAACCCGCTCCAGGCCGAGATTGCGCTGCGGGGGGCGGGGCAGGCAAAACCACTGCGCCGCCCGGAACTCATTCTGTTTTCGGCGCTCAACCCGCCCGCAGGACAGACTACCGGGGTTTCGTTGCTGCGGGGGCTGCCTTTTGTCAGCTCGGTGCTTCTGAAAATTTTCCGCTCGGTGGGACAGAATTTCGAGCGGATGGGAAACCTGCGCTATGCGGTGACCTATAAGCCGTCCGGCGATGGAGTGGAGCGCGCTTCTGCAAAAGAGCGCGCAATGACGATTGCCCGCGAGTGGGCAGACGCCATGTCCGCGGCGGAACAGGGGCAGATCAAGGATTTTATCGCAGTCGGGGATGTGGACATCCGTGTTATCGGTGCGGACAACCAGATTATTGACAGCGAAGTCCCGGTCCGCCAGCTTTTGGAGCAGATTGTTGCAAAACTCTCTCTGCCTCCCTTTTTACTGGGATTTTCCTGGTCTACTTCGGAGCGGATGAGTACCCAGCAGGCCGATATCCTGACCAGTGAGCTGGAATATTACCGGCGGATTTTAACGCCGGTCATCCGGAAAATCTGCCGGATCTACCTCCGCCTCCGCGGCCTCGAAGGAGAGCCTCAGGTGGAGTGGGACAACATCAATATGCAGGACGAGGTGGAGCTTGCCAGAGCGCGGCTTTACAACGCTCAGGCGGAGAGTGTTCTCCGCACGGAATAAAGGGACGAAGGGAGTGAATAGAAATGAAAGAAGGGTTTGTAATCAAGTCGGGAAAGGCCGGGGAAGTCTCTCCGGAGGAGCTCGGTAAGATCAACAGGTACTGCCGCCGGGAACTGACGCCGGGGGAGGTCTATACCTTTTCGGTTATTCTCTGCGACAATGAAATTGACCGGGACGGCGAACGGTTTACCATCGGTGCGCTGAAGCGCCTGGCGGCCCTGTTCGTTGGCAAAACCGGGATTTTTGATCATAACCCGAAAGGGGAGAACCAGACGGCCCGCATTTTTGATACCGTTGTTTTAACCGATTCTTCCCGGAAAACGGCGGCGGGGGAACCGTATACCTATATAAAGGCATCGGCTTACATGGTACGCAGCCCAAAAACGGAGGAGTTGATCCTGGAGATTGACGCAGGAATCAAAAAAGAGGTCAGCGTCGGATGCAGCGTTGCGAAAATAACTTGTTCCGTCTGCGGGGCCGACCTGCGGAAGGAAGGCTGCGAACACCGCAAGGGTGAGCTTGTCGGCGGTAAAGTCTGCCACGCCGTTCTGGACCAGCCGACCGACGCCTACGAATGGTCGTTTGTAGCGGTTCCGGCCCAACGCGCGGCAGGTGTTGTCAAAGGATTTTCCACAGAAAAGCCGCGCAGTACAGAGGTGCTTTTAAAGTCAATTCAGGAGGCGGGACGGGAGCTTTTGCTCACTGCCGCCGAACAAAAGGGCCTTGCCGGCTGGATGGAGCAAAGCCGTGCTGAGGCGGAACTGGGAAAACGGTATCTCTCCGAACTACGGGAGGAAATCATCCGGCTGAGCGCCCTGACAGACCGTTCCGCGGAACATCAAATTATTCGGAAAATAACGGGAGGTCTTGACTCGGAAAGCCTGTGTGAGCTGCGGGACGCCTACCGGAAACGCTGGAATGAATCTTCTGCGCCAGAACCCCAGCTTGCCAGGTGTAAAACCGGTGAAGAAACAGATAACACAGAGTTTATGATATAGGAGGAAAAATATGAGCGTAAGATTTAATGGGATCAGCGACGTCGTGGTAACTTTTAATACTGCAAACGCTGTGGTCGGCGACCTTGTTTATGTCTCTGCCAACAAAACGGTAGAGAAAGCGGCAGCCAGCAATACCATCTGCGGCCTCGTAGTCTCTAAAAACGGAGGTTATGTTGGGGTGCAGATTAAAGGGGCAATGGAGCTTTCCTGCTCCGACTCTACAATTGCGCTTGGCCGGCAGGAAATTGTGCCGGACGGCAGTAATGGCGTGAAAAAGCCGGCTTCCGGTTCGAAGGGCCTTGCCGCTTTAGTGGTCGATATTGACGCCACAAATTCTAAAGTAACTGTCATTCTTTAAGAAGTATAAAAACAGGAGGTAAAAAATGGGATACGAAACCATAAAGTTAGAAAAGGGAATGTACCATGTAGCCGGAAAAAGCTTTACCCAGGTTCTGGAGAGCATGGACCCTTCTCAGAATTATGCCGGCAGCGAACTGGAAGGGCTTGACGCCTACCAGCGCCAGCTCAAACGCTACGGAATCAAAGTATCGGGCGCGGGTTCCGATTCGGTGGAGAAATTCTTTAACACTGCCGATTCTTCTGCCCTTTTCCCGGAGTATATCTCCCGTGCCGTTGCGCAGGGGATTAACGAAGCGAACAGCCTGAATGAAATTATTGCGACAAAGACTATGATCAATGGCTTGGACTACCGCAGCATTACCATTCCAGCTGACGATGAAACCCAGTCTCTTAAACGGGTGGCGGAGGGGGCGGCTATCCCCACCACAACCATAAAAAAACAGGAAAAGCTGGTGAAACTTGTTAAGCGCGGCCGGATGCTGGAGGCTTCTTACGAGGCAATCCGCTTCCAGAAACTTGATTTGTTTACCATTGCTCTCAAGCAGATCGGCGCATATATCGCCAAAACCCAGTTCAACGACGCAGTCGGCGTCCTTCTCAACGGCGACGGCAACGAGAACGCAGCCACCGCTGTGGCGCTGACAACCTCCGGCAGCTTTGGCTACGCCGACCTTGTCAAGCTCTGGAGCGAGCTGGGCGACTTTAAGATGAACGCCATTGTAGCTGATTCCGGGGCGATGGGGAAAATCCTCAACCTTTCTGAAGTTAAGGACGCTGTTGCGGGGCTCAACTTCCACGCCACCGGCAAACTGGTCACCCCGCTTGGGGCGAACCTTGTAAAATCGGCAGCGCTTCCTGAGAATACCCTGCTTGCTCTTGACAAAAACTGCGCGCTTGAAATGGTCTGTGCGGGCGATGTCATGGTCGAGTACGACAAACTCATTGACCGCCAGCTGGAACGCGCGGCGATTACCTCGATTGCCGGCTTCTCCAAAATTTTTGCGGACGCCGTCAAGAAAATGGCGGTCTAACGGGTACCGGCTTAAAACAACGGGCCGCTGTAAAAATTTACAGCGGCACTCTTTTAAAAGGAGGCAGACCATGGAACTGTCTAAAGTTTGCCAGCTCTTTGCGGCCCTTACGGGAATGACGGCGGAGGAGGCGCTGGAACAGCTTGACCTGATCCGGCTTTCAATAGCGGAGGTGGAATCCTCCCTGAAGCCGGGGGTTGATCCAAAAGAACATGCTCACGTGTTGAGTTATGCCGCCGCTGCCGCCGCGTTTTACCGCTACAGCGTAATCGCCGCCAATACAGGCGGAATCCAGAGCATCCGCTCAGGGGAAACAACCATTGGCGCGGACCCGGCTGCCGCCGTTGAAATCGCGGCGGCAATTCGGGATGAATTCCTGGCGCTGGCCGCCCCGCTTCTGACGGACCGGCGGTTCGGTTTTCAGGCCGTTTGAGCGTAAGGAGGCGTGTAATGTCATTAAATAAAGCGCTACAAACCATGCTGCGCCGGTATGGGCGCCCGGTCCGTTACCGGGAGGATAACCGGATGGCGGTGACCACGGCGCTGATTACCCCCTGCACCGGTTCGCCCGCCGTTCTCAGAGCTGACGTTGCGGGGTTTTCAGAGGAAAACCGGTTTATCTACATCTCAGTTTCCGGCAGCCGTCCCCCGGCGATGGGAACTACGGTTTACAGCGGCGGAAACGAATACCGGGTGGAACAGAGCGGCGCTGTTAAGGCAGGGGGTGCCATTGATTATGTGTGGGCGCTACTCATGCTGTATAAGGAGGCGGTATAGTGGATGAGCTGATGAATCTGATTACAAAAATGAAAGAAAAGCTTGCCGCCGAAGAGGCGTTTTCCGGTGTGGAGGTTAGGATGGCCTACGCTCCTGTAGCGTCTAGGACATCCCCGTTGGCCCCTCAGGTTATTTTGGAGCAGGGGGCTGTAACCATTAAGGGAAAAGCTTTGGGGGATTACCTTGCGGGGGGCAGGGGGAAGCAGGCGAAGGCGGCGGTGAAATTTACAATTGTCTCTCCGCTTTCGGAGGGCATGCAGTGCTGTGCCGGGCTCTTTTCAAAACTCTGCCAGGCGCTGCTTTTTGACCCCATGTTCGGAATTGTCAGTATGACGGCGGGGAGTGTGAAGCTCTGTGCGGATAAAAGCGCTTATGAACTCACCGCGACCGCCGCGCTGGAAACCGACCTGTTTTACCGTACGGGGGAGGAAAATGAATAAATGAACCGTATGACATTTGGGATGTATACCTTCCCGTACAACCCGGAAAGCCTGAAAATTTCTCATTCCCGGCGGGTAATTACCCGCTTTTCCCCTTTTTGCGGCAGCATAGCTGATGATTACGGGCTGGAGGCTGTTCGTGTTTCGGGCGAGGGGGAATTTTCCGGTACAACGGCGGAAACCGAGCTTGAAACGCTGGTGCGGGAATTTAAAACGGGCGGCAAGCGGGTTTTGGTAGTCGGGGGAGAAATATTCCCCGCCTATTTTGAAAACCTCACGGTGATCCGCGGTGCGGAAACCCGGGCGGTGCGTTTCCATTTTGAATTTGTAGAAGCGCCCGCCCTGTGAAGGTGAAAGGAGATAGATGTGGAATTACAGTTTACCGGCGTCGGATTTGACGGAACCAGTGTGGATTTGGGATGCCCGCTCTCACTTTCCTTCCACGCCGCTTTGACCTGTCCTTACAGTGAAATGACCGTTCAGGTGTTACCAAGGGAAAAACGGCTTAAAAGCGTGACGCTTCTTGTGGATGAAACACCTTTTTTTGAAGGGCTTGTTCTGACCCAGACGCTGGAGAAACGGCTTGCCGGTGCGACAAAGCTTGTCTGCAGGAGCAAACCGGGTTATCTGATGGAGGAAAACCAGATTAATCCGTACGCTTACTTTCAGGTGTCTGGCCAGTCAATTGTCAATGATTACGCAAAACCTTTCGGCATTGCCGGGGTGCGGCTGGATGAAAATAAGACAATTAACATCATGCTGGTTTCGGAAAAGGAGAGCTACTGGGATTACCTGACACAGTTTTTCGTTCAGGCCTATGGAAAACCACCGTATGTCCGGCGGGACAATTATATTGAACTGACCCCCTATACCGGAAGGAGCTTTCTGTTCTCCCCGTCCGAAACGGGGGGAACCCGTTACCTGGATTTTTCAGAGCATTTTCACACAAGAACCCTCTCAAAAATCTATTTTTATACCGGCACGGATGATTTTGGCAGCCTATATGAGGAAAGCTACTCCAATCCTTCCGCAGAGGCTGTGGGTTTTCAAAAAGAGCTCTACATTCACCCAACCCGTTCCTGGGTTACAGAACACGAAAAATATGCAAATTACCTATTTTATAAAAGTATGGTTGATTCCCGGGCGGTTGAAGTTACCCTGCCCGGCTGGCATGATTTTGAACCGGGCGACGGAATTAGCTTCGACAGGGGAAACGGCCTGGCCGAATCCCTATATGTTGGCGAAACCCGGATTATTACCGGAAAAGAAGGAATTACCACTATCGTGCGGCTGTGGGACCCGTCCCGCAACCTGCTGGCATAAAAGGAGCGCGGAAGCCTTTGGCTTCCGCGTTTTTCCCTGTTTCCGGCAATGATCGTGTCCCAAGCTTTCCGGATTAGCGCTCCGGGCTGTCTGAAAAGAAGTAAGCACCAGGCTGATGAAGATTGCAAAAGAAAAAATGAAATATGAAAAATCACTGCGGAATTTTTGCATACAAGAATTTGTGTTTTATGTTATAATAACCTCACGGCGCACGCAAAAGCAGAGCTTTTGGCGCCTGAGAGAACATTGCGCCTCCGGCTGAATAACCTCACGGCGCACGCA
>CACXEO010000084.1 GCA_902766785.1 Oscillospiraceae bacterium
CCAGATGACCAATGCCCAGCTAAAACGCATTATCCAGAAAATCGAAGTGGATAAGGATGGGAATGTGGATATTTACCTGCGTTTGCTCGGAGATTTGGGCTTGGACGAAACCGTTCTAATTCATCACGACGAAACATAAAGACGTGACGGAACGTTTGAAAAAAATAAATCCCCAGCTTTATAAGCAGGTGGCTGAGGTGCTGAAAATAAATAAGGAAGAACGCCATATCCGGGGCGGTTTGGCAACAAAGAAAAAATATGAAGAAAGCCATGAAAAAGAAGTTTAAGCGTAATTTTTATGCGAATTAGGAATTTTTCTTGTGAAATGATGCTGTTTATGGTAAACTGTTAACGTTTACGGAGGAAGTTAAAATGAATTTTATTAAGAATTTTATTGCCGGTGCCGTTATTGGCGTGGCAAATATTATCCCGGGCGTCAGCGGCGGAACAATGATGGTCATCCTGAACGTTTTCGATAAAATCGTGGACGCGATCAGCCATTTTACCAGGGCGGTCAAAAAAAACCTGCTTTACCTTCTGCCGATCCTGCTCGGTGCGGCGGCCGGGATTCTTGCTTTCAGCAAAGGGATTACCTTTATGCTGGACAATTACCCGATGATTACCAATTTCTTTTTTATCGGCCTGATTGTGGGCAGCGTCCCGCTTGTCTGCCGTTCCGCCTTTCAGAAAACGGGCGGAAATATCGAATTTCGGAACATTCGTCCAGTTTCGGTAATCGCTTTTGTATTGATGCTCGCGCTGCTGATTGTCATTGCCTTTTCCTCCCCGGCAGAAACTGCCGTGAACGTGCAGGAAATTAATATTGATCTTGGTATGATTGCCTTGTTGTTTTTCGGAGGAATGATCGCTTCGATTGCTATGATTATCCCCGGCGTCAGCGGATCGTTTGTCATGGTGCTTTTGGGGATTTATCCAATCATCACCGGCGCTGTAGCTGCATTGCTTCCTTTTAATATGGACACATTTTTAAAAGTGGTTCTCCCAATTGGAATTCCGGCCGGATTGGGGATTGTTGTAGGGTTGCTCGCCGGCGCGAAACTGATTGATGTGCTGATAAAAAAATTCCCCCAGGAAACCTATTTTGGAATTCTCGGTCTGCTTGTTGGCTCGCTTTTTGATCTATATCCTGGCTTTTCGTTTGACTGGCAGGGGGCGGTCGCTGTCCTGGTTCTGCTGTTCGGTTTTGCCCTGGCCTATTTTTCCAGCAGCGAATGGTTGAAAAATAAATTTATAAAAACCAGACGATAAGCCTTTACAAACAAGTAAAAAACTGGTATAATAATTAAGTCTGAAAACCTACCGTGCACCCTGCTTCAGGAGTATGCCCCAGACGGGGAGACACCCTTTCCTGAACGCTCAGTCACTGGTAACTATTTTAAAGAGGTGTAATTATGTTAAGAAAAGAAGAAAAAACCGAGGTTATTACGAATAACCAGCTCCATGACCATGACACTGGTTCCCCGGAAGTTCAAATTGCAATTCTCACCAAGAGAATCAACGACCTGACCGAGCATCTGAAAGTTCATAAGCAGGATCATCACTCCCGCCGCGGCCTGCTTAAAATGGTTGGTCACCGCCGCAACCTGCTCAATTATCTGATGAAAAAGGATGTTGAACGGTATCGTGCAACAATCGCGAAGCTCGGAATTCGTAAGTAAAATTGGCTTTAAGGCAGGTGGTTTTTACCCATCTGCCTTTTGGTATTTATTAAACGCATGTGGCAAGTGGAGATTAGCACTAAATCAAACGCCTCTTCCAAAAGAAAAAGGCGCTTGCTTTAATGCTAAATCCGTTTCCATGTGCGAAAACACAGGAGGATTTTTATGGCAAGACAAGCTAAAACATTCAAGACCATGTACGCCGGCCGCGAACTGGTTGTGGAAACAGGCAAGACCAGTGAGCTGGCAAACGGCTCCTGCTGGATTCGTTATGGGGAAACTGTGGTTATGGTCAATGTAACCGCTTCCGCAAAACCCCGCCCAGACATCGATTTCTTCCCCCTTTCGGTTGATTTTGAAGAAAAACTCTACTCGGTTGGAAAAATCCCGGGCTCTTTCATTAAACGGGAATCCCGTCCCAGTGAAAAAGCGATCCTCGCTTCCCGCTGTGTTGACCGCCCGATCCGTCCGCTTTTCCCCAAGGATATGCGTAATGACGTTTCCGTTGTCATGACCGTTCTGGCGAGCGATATTGACAATTCTCCGGAAATCTGCGGCATGATCGGTACATCCGTTGCTCTTTCCATTTCCGATATTCCGTGGAACGGCCCGATTGCGGGCGTCAATGTCGGCCTTGTTGACGGTGAGATCATCCTCAACCCGAATGTGGAACAGCGCGCGAAGTCCGACCTGACCCTGACGGTTGCCGGTACGGCCCAGAAGGTTGTCATGATTGAAGCCGGCGCCAATGAAGTTCCGAATGACCTGATGCTTAAATGCATTATGGCCGGCCATGAAGAAATCAAAAAAATGGTCGCCTTTATCAGCGAAATTCAGAAAGAAATTGGTAAGGAAAAGTTTACTTTCGAATCTCAGGAGCTTGACCCGGAGCTTTTCGAGGCTGTTAAGGAATTTGCGATTGAAAAGGTCCGTTATGCCCTTGACACCAACGATAAAAACGTTCGTGAAGCCCGCCTTCAGCCAGTTGTGGATGAAATTCATGCCGCTTTTGATGAAAAGTGCGAAGAGGGTAAAACCGGTATTATTGATGAGTGTATTTACAAGCTCCAGAAGTATGTTGTCCGCCGCTGGCTGCTCGACGACGGCAAGCGCGTAGACGGCAGAAAGCTGGATGAAATCCGCCCGCTTGACGCTGAGGTTGCACTGCTCCCCCGCGTTCACGGTTCCGGTTTGTTCACCCGTGGCCAGACCCAGGTTCTTTCTATTACGACTCTTGGCCCGGTCCGTGATGCACAGATGCTCGACGGCATTGACGAAGACGAAGAAAAACGCTATATGCACCAGTACAATTTCCCGTCCTACTCGGTTGGCGAAACCCGCCCGAGCCGCGGCCCTGGACGGCGAGAGATCGGCCACGGCGCTCTGGCAGAGCGCGCGCTCCTGCCGGTTATTCCCCCGGTCGAGGAGTTCCCGTACGCTATCCGTGTCGTTTCCGAGGTTCTCTCCTCCAACGGTTCCACCTCACAGGGTGCGATCTGCGGTTCAACCCTTTCCCTGATGGACGCCGGTGTGCCGATTAAGGCTCCGGTTGCCGGTATTTCCTGCGGGTTGATTGAAGAAGGCGACCGCTGGATGACCATGGTGGACATTCAGGGCCTTGAAGATTTCTTTGGTGATATGGACTTTAAGGTGGGCGGCACCCATAAGGGCATCACTGCGATTCAGGTTGACATCAAAAATGATGGCTTAACTCCTGAAATTATTGCCGAGGCGTTTGAAAAAACCAAAAAGGCACGCGATTATATTCTCGATGAAATTATGCTGCCGCAGATTGCCGAACCCCGGCCGACTGTTGGCAAATACGCGCCGAAGATGGTCACCACCAAAATTGATGTGGACAAGATCAGTGAAGTCATTGGCAAGGGCGGCAAAGTCATCCAGAAGATTTGTGCCGACTGCGACGTCAAGATTGATGTGGAAGAGGATGGAAACGTCTTTATTTCCGGCATTGACCTTGATAACTGCAACCGGGCTCTTTCGATTATCAATACCATTGTCAACGATCCGGAAATTGGTGCAATCTACAAGGGGCGCGTTACCCGCCTGATGAGTTTTGGCGCCTTTGTTGAAATTGCTCCGGGTAAAGAGGGATTGGTTCATATTTCCAAACTGGAGAATCATCGCGTTGAGAAGGTGGAGGATGTCGTCAGCGTGGGCGACGATATTGTGGTTAAAGTAACCGAAATTGATAATCAGGGCAGGATTAATCTCTCCCGCAAAGACGCGCTTGCCGACCTTGCGGCAAAACGGTAAATATGGTTTAAAAGGCCGGTTTTTCCCGGCCTTTTTATTTATCAAAATGCGTTTACACGACGTTAGGTTCATAAAAATGTCAAGTTTTACTATTGTTATATCACCGGTTTCTCTTATAATGTAAGGTATATGATATAACTTTAAGATAGCAGGTGATGAGATGACCCAAAACGAATACCTTAAAATGATCGATGAAGTCATTCAAAACGGGCCTTACAGTGATACGTGGGCGTCGCTTTCCGGGCGGAAAACGCCTGACTGGTACTACGGTGGGAAATTCGGAATTTTTATCCACTGGGGAATTTATTCCGTGCCCGCTTACGGCAATGAATGGTATTCGCGGAATATGTATGTCAGGGGAACTAAGGAATATCAGCATCACATTGAAACTTACGGGAATCATAAGGAATTTGGCTATAAGGATTTTATTCCGATGTTTAAAGGCGAACGGTTCGACAGCGCTGCATGGGTTGATTTATTTGAAAAATCCGGGGCAAAATTTGTTATGCCGGTTGCGGAGCATCATGATGGTTTTGCCATGTATGACACCGAATTTAACCGCTGGAATGCTAAGAACATGGGGCCGAAACAAGATGTTGTCGGCGCCCTGAAGGCAGAATGTGAAAAGAAAGGCCTTGTTTTCTGCGCTTCAACCCATCGTGCGGAGCACTACTTTTTTATGAATGGAGGCCGGACTTTTGACAGCGATGTCAACGACCAGGCTTATCAAGATTTTTATGGCCCGGCTTTTTATGATGAAAAGCTGGATGGAAACGCGGTACATCTGACTACCGAAAGTATTGATACGATCGGGCCCGATGAAGCCTATTTGAAAGACTGGCTGTGCAGGACCTGTGAGCTGATCGACAAATACCGTCCGAAAATTGTTTATTTCGACTGGTGGGTTCAAAATCGCGCCTTTAAACCCTATTTAAAAAAATTGGCGGCGTATTATTACAACCGTGCTGATGAGTGGGACGAAGAAGTAACGATTGATTATAAACATAATGCTTATCCGCCGGAAACGGCGACTTATGATGTTGAGCGGGGTGCGCTTGACGGAATATCACCCGTACCTTGGCAGACTGACACTGCAATTGGAAATACTTCGTGGGGCTACATAGAAAATAACGACTTTAAAACCGCTTATGATATTATTACAACGCTGATTGATGTTGTAAGCAAAAACGGGATGCTTCTTTTAAACGTAGGCCCGAAACCGGACGGTACAATTACCGATGAGGAAACCGACGTCCTTCTTAAAACAGGCGCCTGGCTTGCTGCGAACGGAGAGGGGATTTATGAAACATCTCCGTGGAGGATATACCGCGAAGGCTTGCATAAAGCCGACAGCGGAATGTTCAGCGAGGGGAAAATAGCCTATGATGAAAAGGATTTTCGCTTTACCTATAAAAAAGGCGCGGTCTACGCTTTTCAAATGAAAGCCCCAACGGGTGAGACGGCAACGATAGAGTCCTTTCACAGCGATAGGTGCGGATGCGGTGTAAAAAACGTGACAGTGCTTGGAGACGGTATTGTTAAGGATTTTATGATGGACGGGAAAGGGCTTCATATTACTCTGGATAAAAAGAGCGGATCCGAGTTTCCGGTATGTTATAAAATTGAGCTTGAATAATATAAACACCTTGTACAGGCGGGAAATTTTCCGTCTGTACTTTTGTTTTTTAATCCTTTCATTTATAAAGAAAAAAGGGTTTAAAATGAACCGGCAAGGTTCTGCTTTTATTTGCGTAATCCCCGTCCTTATGCTATAATATATTGGATATTACTCATATACAGGTAATTTTACTCTTTATTGAGGCATGGCGCTGCTGCCGCCGGAATAAAATCAGTTATATAGGTGGGAAGTATGCCATGAAGATTATAGGAATCGATCCCGGATATGCCATTGTTGGCTATGGGGTGATTGAATACCGTTCCAACCGTTTTACTACCCTTGATTACGGTGCGATCACTACCCCGGCAGGAACCCCCTTTGAACAGCGCCTTCTTACGATATATGAGGATTTGACACAGATTCTCACCATTCATCAGCCGGACGCCATGTCGGTTGAAAAGCTGTTCTTTAACTCAAACCAGAAGACGGTGATCGACGTTGCGCAGGCAAGGGGGGCTATCGTTCTTGCAGCAACTAGAATGGACGTACCGGTTTACGAGTATACCCCGCTGCAGGTTAAACAATCGGTTGTCGGCTATGGCCGGGCAATTAAGGCACAGGTTATGGATATGACAAAGCGGCTGCTCAACTTGAAAGAGATTCCGAAGCCGGACGACACGGCCGATGCGCTTGCAATCGCTATCTGCCATGCACATGCGGCTCCGTCTTTAATCAATGAAAAAATTATTAAAGGAATGTTGAAATAATGCTTTACAGCGTACGCGGTACCTTAATTCATATGGAAGCGAACCTTGTCGTCGTCGAGTGCGGTGGGGTTGGGTATGCCCTGCGCACCACGGCGAATACTATGAGCCGCCAGCCCGAAACGGGAAAAGAGACCATGCTTTATACCCACCTTTATGTTCGGGAAGATGCGGTGGAACTTTTTGGTTTTGCAACCCTGAGCGAACTCAATTGCTTTCAGATGTTGATCTCGGTTTCCGGGGTTGGCCCCAAAGCAGCCCTTTCCATCCTTTCAAATATTACGCCGGAACAGTTTGCCATCTGCGTAGCAACCGGCGACAGCAAGGCGTTTACCGCATCGAAAGGAATTGGCCTGAAAACAGCCCAGAGGATTGTTCTGGAACTTAAAGACAAGATTACAAACGAACAGCTGGAAGGCGGGGTAACGGCATCCAACCCGTCTTTGTCGGGTGGTATTGCGTCCGGTAAAGGAAATCTTTCAGAGGCGATCAGCGCTCTTGTGGTGTTGGGGTATCCCCAGCAGCAGGCGGCTCGTGCCGTAACAGCTTTTGACGGCTCTCTTCCTGTAGAAGAACTGATTAAATTGGCCCTTAAGGCCTTGGCAGGGCAGGTGTAACCGATGTTTGACAGCAGTATGGATTTTGAAAACCGGGTGATGACTCCGGAAAGTACGCCGGAGGATGCCGATGTTGAATACAGTCTCCGGCCGAAAACCTTGTCGGAGTATATTGGGCAGGATAAAGCAAAAGAAAACCTTTCTGTCTTTATAGAGGCGGCAAAAGGGCGTGGGGAACCGTTGGACCATGTTCTCCTGTACGGTCCTCCCGGGCTTGGAAAGACTACCCTTTCCTGCATTATAGCGAATGAAATGAATGTAAATGTCCGGATTACTTCCGGTCCGGCAATTGAAAAGCCCGGCGACCTCGCCGCACTTTTAACGAATCTCAGCCCGAACGACGTTTTGTTTATTGACGAAATTCATCGTCTTTCCCGAGCTGTGGAGGAAGTGCTCTATCCGGCAATGGAAGATTATGCGCTCGATATCATCATCGGAAAAGGGCCTTCTGCCCGTTCAATCCGGATTGATCTGCCGAAATTCACACTGGTTGGGGCAACAACCCGCGCAGGTCAGCTGACTGCGCCGCTGCGCGACCGCTTTGGCGTAATGCTCCGGCTTGAGCTCTATACGCATGAACAGCTCGCATCGATTATTATGCGCTCCGCCGGTATTTTAGATATTGCCTGCACTGAAGAGGGTGCGCTGGAACTTGCGAAGCGTTCCCGTGGGACGCCTCGTGTTGCAAACCGTTTGCTCAAACGTGTGCGTGATTTTGCACAGGTCATGGGAAATGGAACGGTTGACCGTGAAATTGTCGACACCGCTCTTGAGCGGCTTGATATTGACGCATTGGGGCTCGACGCGCTGGACCGCCGGATGTTAAATATGATCATCCGCAATTACAACGGAGGACCTGTTGGGCTTGAAACCCTTGCTGCGGCGCTGGGAGAGGAATCTGTTACGCTGGAAGACGTCTATGAGCCCTTTTTAATGCAGCTTGGCTTTTTGTCCCGTACACCGCGTGGGCGGTGCGTAACGGATTTGGGATACCGCCATTTAAAAATCAGCCGGAACCGTTCGGACGATGACCCGGACCAGCTGAGCCTATAAATTGAACCGAGAGGAAGAATTGAATGAGCAGATTATTCGGAACCGACGGCGTTAGAGGAATTGCCGGGACGGAGCTCACCTGTGAACTCGCTATGCATATCGGCCGGG
Source organism: Oscillospiraceae bacterium (assembly GCA_902766785.1). Lineage (GTDB taxonomy): Bacteria > Bacillota > Clostridia > Oscillospirales > Ruminococcaceae > Metaruminococcus_A. Next base: position 8,114 of record CACXEO010000084.1, read on the forward strand.
CAGCCGCAGTTGTGCTGACCAAACACACTTCCCATAAACCGCGGTTGGTCATTGGTAAAGACACCCGCCTTTCCTCTGATATGCTGGAGGCGGCTATGGTGGCGGGCATTTGTTCGGTTGGAGCAGATGTTGAAATTCTTGGCGTAATTCCGACGCCGGCGGTTGCCTATCTCGTCAAAAAATATAAAGCGGACGCTGGCGTTATGATTTCGGCTTCCCATAATCCTGTGGAATTTAACGGGATCAAGCTTTTTAACGCGGACGGCTATAAGCTTTCCGATTCGCTTGAGGATGAAATTGAGGATATTGTCAACGGCGATCTCACCCAATATCTCAAAAACGGCGTGGAATTGGGCCGCGTTACCTATGCAAAGAACGCGGCGGCTGATTATGTAAAGCACCTGATGGATTCGATTGATGACAACCTGGAAGGGATGACAGTTGCGGTGGACTGTGCGAACGGTTCCGCCAGTGTAACTGCCGAAGCGTTGTTTAAAGGCTTAGGTGCAAAACCTCTCATGCTCAATGATACGCCGGATGGTACGAATATCAACGATGGCTGCGGTTCCACCCATATGGAGACACTGACCGGGTTTATGAAGAAGCACCGCTGCCAGATTGGCGTCGCTTTTGATGGTGATGCGGATCGCTGCCTTGCGGTAGACGAGGATGGAAATCAGCTCGACGGGGATAGGATGCTCGCTATTTTCTCAAAGGACATGAAAAAAAGCGGAAGGCTTTCAAAAGATACAGTTGTTGTAACTGTTATGAGCAATCTTGGCTTTTTCCACTTTGCAAAAAAAGAGCAGGTTCAGGCGATGGCGGCCAAAGTTGGAGACCGTTATGTGCTGGAAGAGATGATTCGCGGTGGTTACTGTTTAGGCGGCGAGCAGTCCGGCCATATTATTTTTAGCGACCATGCTACAACGGGCGACGGCCAGCTTTCAGCTATTAAGTTGATGAGCGTTATGAAAGCGGAGGGGAAAAAGCTCTCAGCCCTTGGAGCTATTATGGAGCGTTATCCCCAGGTTTTAGTAAATATTAAGGCAGATGACGCGGGCAAGCGAATTTTGGATGAAGATGATACCGTTAAGCAAACGATTGCCGCTTTGAGTGATGAACTTGGATGCGACGGACGGATTTTGGTCCGCGCTTCCGGTACTGAACCGTTGATCCGGGTGATGGTGGAGGGGAAAAACTTTGACGCTATCAACCAGTGCGCGTTAAAAATAGCAAATGTCATTAAGGAGCGGATTGTTGGATGAGAGCGGCCCGTAACTGGAAAGATTACGAAATGATCGATACCTCCGGCGGTGAAAAGCTGGAGCGATGGGGCGATGTCATCCTAATCCGGCCCGACCCTCAAGTGATTTGGGACGGGGTACAGTTTAGTCCGCTTTGGAAAAAGGCGGATGCGAGGTACCTGCGCTCCAATAAAGGCGGCGGCGAATGGGAATATTTTCGCCGCCTGCCCCAAGGCTGGGAAATTTCTTATCGCTTGGGAAATTCGTCTTCTGCTGAAAACCGCTTAGATTCCCAGCTGAAAAGTTTGAAATTTCATATCCGCCCTACAGGGTTCAAGCACACCGGCTTGTTCCCGGAACAGGCGGTCAACTGGGATTATTTTGCAGAGCTGATTCAAAATGCGGGGCGGCCTGTAAAAGTCCTCAACCTCTTTGCTTATACTGGTGGCGCTACATTGGCCTGTGCTGCAGCGGGGGCTGAGGTTTGTCATGTGGATGCCTCTAAAGGAATGGTTCAGTGGGCGCGTGACAATGCTTCGCTTTCCAATTTATCGGACAAGCCGGTCCGTTGGATTGTGGACGACTGTGAGAAGTTTGTCCAGCGTGAAATCCGCCGGGGGAACCGGTATGACGCAGTGATTATGGACCCACCCTCTTACGGCAGGGGCCCTTCGGGCGAAATTTGGAAACTCGAGGAAAAAATTCATCCGCTTGTGGAGCTTTGTGCCGGCGTTATGAGCGAGCATCCACTTTTCTTTGCGCTTAATTCCTATACCACCGGGCTTTCGCCGTCGGTCATGGAATACCTGCTCGGCATCACCGTGGCCCGGAAGTTCGGCGGCCGGGTAAGTGCAGATGAAATCGGCTTGCCGGTGACGGAGACTGGTTATATCCTTCCCTGCGGTTCTACCGCACTCTGGACGGCGGAATAGATGCAGTTTCTTCTGACGGAAAGGAAACTTAATTTGGAACAGATTATTATAACCGAAGATCTGGTGTTTGATTATCCAGCACAGACACCGGAAGAAAGCGATACCCGGGTTCTCAAATCGGTAAACTTTACTGTGAAAAAAGGGGAATTCGTTGCGGTGCTGGGCCATAACGGCTCTGGAAAATCCACCCTTGCAAAGCACTTCAACGCGGTGCTCAAGCCCACGTCGGGAAAGGTCCTAGTGGAGGAGATTGATACCGCGGACGACAGCAGGTTGCTTGATATCCGCCAGCGGGTTGGAATGGTATTTCAGAACCCCGATAACCAGATTGTTGCGACGATTGTAGAAGAAGATGTAGCCTTTGGGCTGGAAAACCTTGGAGTGGAACCTAAAGAAATCCGCCGCCGGGTGGACGAAGCCCTAAGACAGGTTGATATGGTGGAGTATTATCGCCATTCACCCCACCAGCTTTCGGGCGGCCAAAAGCAGCGGGTGGCTATTGCCGGTATTATTGCTATGCGTCCGGACTGTATTGTGCTGGACGAGCCTACTGCCATGCTCGACCCAAGAGGCCGGCGGGAGGTTTTATCCACCATTCAGGAGCTTAACCGGGAAAACGGGATTACCGTTGTCCTGATCACGCATTATATGGACGAGGCGGTCAAAGCCGACCGGGTCGTCGTCATCGACGAGGGGAATATCTTACTGGATGGAACGCCGAAAGAGGTGTTCCGGAACGTGGAACAGCTCAAGAACGTTGGGCTTGATGTTCCCCAGGTGACCGAACTTGCCTATGAACTGCGCAAAGAGGGGATTGATATTCCGGATGATATCCTGACAGAGGACGAATGCGTGGCCTATCTTTCAAAGCTTTTGGAGGAATCTTAAGTGCCGATTATTGAAATCAAAGACCTATACCATGTATACAGCGCCGGGACTCCTTTTGAAAAGGTGGCGCTCGACCATGTGAACCTTTCTATTGAGGCGGGGGAATTTGTCGGCGTTATTGGCCACACCGGCTCTGGAAAATCTACCTTAATCCAGCAGTTCAACGGCCTGTTAAAACCCACGTCGGGGGAAATACTGGTCGACGGCAAGAATATATGGGATGATAAGAAGAACCTGCGTGCATTGCGGTTCAACGTGGGGCTGGTTTTCCAGTATCCGGAGTACCAGCTTTTTGAAGAGACGGTTTATAAGGACATCGCTTTCGGTCCAAAGAATATGGGGCTTTCTGAAGAGGAAATTGATCAGCGTGTCCGGGACGCTGCCGGTTTTGTCGGCATTTCGGAAGAGCTGATGGAAAAAAGCCCGTTTGAACTCTCAGGCGGCCAAAAGCGGCGAGTGGCTATTGCCGGCGTCATCGCTATGGATCCCAAGGTGCTGATTCTTGACGAGCCGACTGCCGGTCTTGACCCGAAAGGGCGGGACCGGATTCTCGGGCGGATCAAGGAATACCACCAGACCAAAAAGAACACCATTCTGCTTGTTTCACACAGCATGGAGGATGTTGCCAAATACGCAACAAAGGTCCTGGTTATGAATAAGGCGAAAATTTTTACCTATGGGACGGTCGATGAGGTTTTCTCAAAATCGGACACCATCTCCCACATGGGGCTTTCCATTCCTCAAATTTCAAAGGTGTTTCACGCTCTCAGCGAAAAGGGATATCCGGTCAACCGGAATGTTTATACGGTAGAGGGTGCGAAGCAGGAACTGTTAAAACGGCTTTCGAAAGGACACGTGCGGTAAATGCTCAAAGACATCACCATTGGACAATACTTTCCCGGTTCCTCCTTTATCCACAGGCTGGACCCCAGGGTTAAGATCATCCTGACAATTGCATATATTGTTATGCTGTTCGTGGTTTCGAACGCCATTGGGTTCTTAGTCGGTATCGCGCTGTTAATCGTGTCCTATGTGGTTGCGAAAATTCCGGCGAAAATGATGCTCAAGGGCATCAAACCCATTATTCCTATTGTCATTTTCACGGGTATCCTCAACCTTTTTTTTGTCTCCGGCACCCCGATTTTTGAATGGGGTTTTCTAAAGATCACCTATGAGGGGCTTCGCCTTGCCGTCATCATGGCAATCCGGATTCTTGCTCTCATCGCCGGAGCAAGCCTGCTGACCTACACGACCTCGCCGATTGAACTGACCGACGCAATTGAGTCGCTTCTCAAACCCTTGAAAGTGCTCCGTTTCCCGGTGCACGAGCTCGCCATGATGATGACCATCGCCCTGCGTTTTATTCCGACACTGATCGAGGAAACCGATAAAATTATGTCGGCCCAGAAGGCAAGGGGGGCGGATTTTGAGTCAGGTAATCTGCTGCAAAGGGCGAAAGCGCTGGTGCCGATCCTGATTCCGCTTTTCATTTCAGCCTTTCGGCGGGCGGATGATCTGGCCATGGCCATGGAATGCCGCTGTTACCACGGCGGCGAGGGGCGCACCCGTATGAAACAGCTTCATCTGGGGGCGATTGACCTCTACGGATCTTTAGTCATGGCACTGTGTATTGCAGGGGTAATTTGTATTAATCTTTTTGTCCCTGCGTTTTTCTAAGGTGCCGTTTATGAAAAATTTATTGTTTAAGTGCTGTTTTGATGGGCGGAACTATCACGGTTACCAGGTGCAGAAAAATGCCTATACGGTTACCGAAGCGCTCCAGGATGGAATCCAAAAGGTAACCGGGAGGCGGGACGGCATCATTGGCTGTTCACGGACCGATACGGGGGTACATGCTCTTGAATATTATTTTAACATGCATACGGAAACTGCCATTCCTCCGGAACGGTTTGTCCGCGCACTGAACCGGGTTCTTCCCCGGGACATTGTCATTCTTGACTGCTATGAGGTGCCGGATGGTTTTCACGCCCGCTACCACGCAGCTGGAAAGCAGTACATTTACCGGCTGTATGAGGGGGAATACCGGAATCCTTTTTATGAGGGGTTAGCACTCCATTACCGCCGCGGCGTCGACCTTGAGCTGTTGAACCGCGCGGCTTCCCATTTCCTGGGAAGGCATGATTTTGCCGGTTTCAGCAACACCGGCACGAAAATTGAAGATACAACCCGCACTTTGACAGAGTTTTCCCTGGCGAGACAGGACGGTTTTGTTCAGTTTACGGTAACCGGGGACGGGTTTCTCTATAATATGGTACGCATTTTGGTTGGCACCCTGCTCAAGGTTAATGAAGGCCGTCTGCAGGTAGAAGACCTTGATGCGCTGATTGCTTCAAAAGACCGGCATGGAGCGGGTAAAACCGTTTCCCCCTGCGGCCTTTATCTCAACAAAGTGTTTTATCCTCATTTTTGACAGGAGGTTTTCGTCATCGCCAGTTCAGCTCGTCCAGACCCTTCAAATGATATTGAGCTCTACCGGAAAAAACGGCGCAGAAAACGGAAAATCCGCCGTTTTATTACGGTTGCTGTTGTATTGATTATTGCCGGCCTTCTGGTATTTTTTGCGGCAAAATTTGATTTTAGTGACATTTCTGAATTGTTGGGGAATAATACTGCCCAGGGAACCAGTGATAACGCTGGTTTTCCAAAAAAGCTGTTTGGCGACCGCCCGCTCCAGTTTGAACGGTGTGGTTCGTCCTTGGTTATGGTAACGGACAGCAAGATTTATCTTTACAGCAGCGGTGGGGAAACGGTCCTGAACCTGCCCCACAGTTATACAAGGCCGACATTTTTTTCTTCTGATAAAAAAATCCTCCTCTATGACCGGGGTGGTAATAATTTTCAGGTGGATTCCAGCCGCGGCGCATCATATGAGCGTGAGATGCCGAACGAAATTATATGCGGCGTGATCAATGGCGGAGGGACTGTTGCGGTAGCAACTACTGAGGAACGATATGCCGGCTCGGTGACCATATACAGTTCACAGAATAAACAGCTTTTTAAATGGTACTTGTCCGACGGACAGATTACCGGATTATCTCTCAGGGATGACGGGCAGCTCGCAGTAAGCTGTATCGGCGCCAAAGACGGGGCAATCCTGTCTACGGTTTATCTGATGAATATTTCACAGGGGCAGGATCAAAATGTGGCATCTGTTTCTTTTACGGATATGATGATCCTTTCCGCGCGGTTTAAAAACAACGGCTCCCTATGCGTTATAGGGGATACGAAAACCGCTGTGGTTTCTACAAGCGGTGAAATACAGGCGGAATATCAGTACGGAAAAAATATCAGCGATTATTCTGATCGTTCAGGTGACTACACCGCTGTTGTGCTTTCCTCCTCGGTTAATTCTTCGGAACATGAGGCGGTGCTTCTTGACAATGGTGGGAATAAAACCGGCTCTTATGTGATACAGCAGGAAATTAAATGGACAGAAGTTTCCGGCGATTCTGTTTATATTCTTACAGAAAGCGAAATATTACAGTTCGATTCCCATATGAATTTAGTAAAACAGACACCGGTCCGTTCTGATGCTGATAAAATTGCGGTTATTGGTTCTACTGTCTATATTCTTGGACTGGGAGAAATTTCGATCGCGGGCTCCTGATGGTGGCCGTTCTGCTTGGCTTTTAAAGCGATAGGCTTGTGTTTTCGGATACGCAGCGCTTTTTCAAAACCGCTGCGAAACAAACTCCGGCGGGATTTATCCGCAAGAAGGCTTATATCAATTAATCCCCTCGGTGAGCGTCATGTGGAACAGAAAACAGGAAAGGGAAGTGTTTTTTTGAATTGGGTCATTGACTTTATTGTACTGGTCTTAATTGTTATAATTATTTTTGCCGGGTATAAAAAAGGGTTCCTGCGGTCCATCCTCTCTTTGGGCGGTTTTCTAATCGCAACTGTTTTTTCCTTTATGTTCGGACGGATGATCGCCGAGGGGGTTTTTGACTCTATGGTTAAACCCTGGCTTACGTCAATGGTTGAAACACAGGTGGTAGCCGGAACCAATCAGAGCCTGGCGGCTGCGGTGGATAATATGTACCAGAACCTGCCTGGATATCTCTCCGGCCCGCTTGATTTTCTGTTTGGTTCCAAGGAGCAGGTGATGGCAAATATCCAGTCTGCTATGACGGAAAATTCCGCGACAATGACCGATTCAATTGTCGGCCTGTTGAAGCCGATGATGGTGGTACTGATCAGTATCCTCACGGTTTTAATCCTCTTCCTGCTTTGTATGTTTGCCCTCCGCATTATTGATAAAATGCTGATTCAGGTGCGCCGCATCCCAGTGATCGGAACGTTTGACGGGCTGCTCGGCGGGGTTGTGGGCGTCTTTCAGGCTATCCTGTGGATGGTTGTTCTTGTCTTCCTGGTAAAGGCGGTGATTTTGCTGTCATCCAACGGGATCACGTGGCTCAACGACAAGGTGGTAGATTCCACAATCCTTTTCAAGTGGCTGTATAACTTCGATGTAACTAAGGTGTTTGAAGGAATTAATCTGTAAAAGAAAGGAGTGCCGCTTGGGGCGGCATTCGGGACGTCTTATGAGTATTCCAAATATGCTGTCGGTTTTCCGTCTTATACTGGTGCCTGTTTTTATCGCTGCGTTTTTCCTTCTTCCGCGGGAACAGTATTACTGGCTGGCGGTTATCCTTTTTGTTTCAGGCTTTACCGATGTGCTTGACGGTTTCATCGCCAGAAAATTCAACCAGATCACTCAGCTTGGCAAAGTGCTTGACCCGGCCGCTGATAAAATTACGGTGGCGGCTGTGCTGTTTTGCCTGATGTTCCTCTACCGGCAGATCAGTCTGGTTCTCGCTGTATATGTGGTAAAAGAGCTGTTTATGCTGCTGGGAGGGATTATTTTAGCAAAGCGCGGCGTCAAACCGGTTTCATCACGCTGGTTTGGAAAGCTTGCGACCTTTGTAACTTATACAGTTATGTTTTTATTCATAATTATTCCACACGTGGGTGATATCTGGCTGTTAATATGTAATGTATTGGTAATCGCTGTAACTTTATTTGCGCTTGCCATGTACGGCAGAGAGTTTGCCCGTTATTATAAGCAGAGCGGGACATAATTCCTCTTTCGGGAGGCTTCAAAAAATGCCGGATGTTTAAAAAGTAGATTGACCTTAAGGAGAGCAGTATGGTTTGTAGCAGGTGTAAAAAGCGCATGGCGGTTGTTTTCATGTCCAGAATGGAGGGCAGTGAAACAATTAACGAAGGATTGTGCCTTCAGTGTGCAAAAGAGCTGGGAATTCCCCAGGTTCAGCAGATGATGGACAGCATGGGGATTTCCGATGATGATATTGAAATGATGAGCGATCAAATGATGGCGCTGACCGACGACGACGGGGATTCTTTTGAGCCCGGCGGTGCTGATATGATGCCGAATTTTCTCCAGAACCTGTTTAGCAAAGGACCGGCTGGGCAGACACAGCCGGACGGTGGGGCTTCGGCAGAGGGAAAAACAGAGAAAAAAACGAAAAAGAAAACAGCGGAAAAACCGGGCAAAAAGTTTTTGACCAATTATTGCACCAATCTTACCGAGAAGGCGAGATTGGGGAAGATGGACCGGATTGTCGGGCGCGACCGGGAAATTTCCCGCGTTGTGCAGATTTTGTCCCGCCGCACTAAGAATAATCCCTGCCTGATCGGTGAGCCCGGCGTTGGCAAAACTGCCATTGCCGAGGGAATCGCTCAGAAGATTGCCGCGGGCAATGTGGCGTTCCGACTTCTGGACAAGGAGCTTTACCTGCTCGATATGACGGCTCTGGTCGCCGGTACCCAGTTCCGCGGGCAGTTTGAAAGCCGTGTCAAGGGTTTAATTGACGAAGTGAAAGCAGCGGGAAATATTATCCTGTTTATTGACGAAATCCATACCATTGTAGGGACAGGGGATTCAGAAGGTTCGATGAGCGCCGCCAATATTTTGAAACCGGCTCTTTCCCGCGGGGAAATTCAGGTGATCGGCGCGACGACTTTCAACGAATACCGCAAAAATATTGAAAAAGACTCGGCCCTTGAGCGCCGGTTCCAGCCGGTGATCGTCAAAGAGCCGAGTATTGAAGACGCTTACCAGGTTTTATTGGGCCTTCGGGAATACTATGAGCAATACCACCGTGTCAAGGCCTCCGACTATATTGTTCGGGAAGCGGTCATCCTTTCTGAGCGGTATATCAACGACCGTTTTCTGCCGGATAAAGCGATTGATTTGCTGGATGAGGCGTGTGCCTGCGCTTCTCTGCGCAGCCCGCAGCTGACTGAGTATGAAAAGCTTACTAGAGAAAGCCAATTCCTTGCAAAGCGCGAGGAAGAAATGGAAAGCGATCCGCAGAACGTTGATTATGAACAGCTTGCACAGGTGAAGTCGCAGACCCTTGCGGTTCGCCAGCAGCTCGAGGCTCTTGAACCGCAGGTGGCGGATATTCAGGTGACAATTGAGGACCTCGCTAAAGTCATTGAGCTTTGCACCGGTATCTCAGCCGCTAAAATCCAGGAGAGCGAATACAAAAAAATTGGCTCGCTTGAGGATGTTCTGCGCGCTAAAGTGATTGGACAGAACGAAGCGATTGCTTCAGTCTGTGCCGCAATCCGCCGCAACCGCGCCGGAATCAGCAACCGCCGCCGTCCCGCCTCCTTTATTTTTGTGGGGCCAACCGGCGTTGGAAAAACTGAGTTGGTCAAGGTTCTTGCGGCAGAGCTCTTTGACGACGTCGATCCGCTGATCCGGCTCGATATGTCTGAATACATGGAAAAACACGCGGTTTCTCGAATGATTGGGGCGCCTCCGGGGTATGTGGGGTATGACGAGGCAGGCCAGCTGACTGAAAAGGTTCGCAGGAAGCCCTATTCGGTCGTCCTCTTCGACGAAATTGAGAAAGCGCATCCTGACGTGATGAATATCCTCCTTCAGATTCTGGACGAGGGGCGGATTACCGACGGACAGGGCAGAACGGTCAATTTTGAAAATACCGTTATTGTGATGACATCCAACGCTGGTTCGAATGATAAAAACGGTGTAATCGGTTTCAATAAGGGCGCTCAGGAAATCGCAAAAGAAAAGGCGCTCAAATCCCTTTCTGAAATCCTGCGCCCGGAATTTCTGGGCCGTGTGGATGAGGTTGTCGTGTTCGGCCCGCTGGAAAAGGAATCGCTTTATCAAATTGCCCGTTTGATGCTCGGTGAGCTGACAGAGCCCCTCAAGGAAAAGGGGATTGGCTTTGGTTACGACCAGGCGGCGGTGGAATGGCTGGTCGACCAAATTGAGACAAACCGTTTTGGCGCCCGCGACCTGCGGACAAAAATACGCAAAGAGGTTGAAGATAAAATTGCCGGAATCCTGGTGGAGCGGTATGAAAATCCCCCTGTCATGATCGGTTTATCGGTACGGGAAAATTCCCTTGTTTTTGATGTTGTATAAATCGGGAAAAGGCTTGACAAATTTTTCGCGTTTTGGTATAATTATCTCCGTTGCCACGTACGGCGGCGGAGAAAACGCGGGTGTAGTTCAATGGTAGAATCCCAGCCTTCCAAGCTGGTTGTGTGGGTTCGATTCCCATCACCCGCTCCATTTTGCCCGGTATGGGGCAGTATGCGCTCGTAGCTCAGTTGGATAGAGCAACTGCCTTCTAAGCAGTAGGTCACAGGTTCGAATCCTGTCGGGCGTGCCAATATGGTGGGTATAGCGCAGTTGGTTAGCGCGCCAGATTGTGGCTCTGGAGGCCGAGGGTTCGAATCCCTCTATCCACCCCAATAAAATCGGAGAAAGGGAGTCATCTCTTTCTCCGTCGCTATTTTAACATATCTTGGGGTATCGCCAAGAGGTAAGGCAACGGACTTTGACTCCGTCATCCCGCTGGTTCGAATCCAGCTACCCCAACCAATAACCTGTGAACCGCCTATTTAAGGCGGTTTTGTTTTTTGATCACCGAAAAATCACCGAAATTTGTTTGACTTCCTGCGTTTTTTATTTGATCCTGTTTAAAATTGATACGGCCCGTTCCTCCTCCCTGGGGTAAAGATGGCTATAAGTGTTCCACGTTATTTCAATTTTTGAATGCCCTAGCCGCCGGGCGATCTCCTGGATGTTAATCCCTTCGTTCGCCAGCAGGGAAGCGTGCGAATGCCTGAAATCGTGGATGCGGATGCGGGGGAGCCCGGCCTTACTGGCAAACGCCCTGTTTTTTACGTCAAGGCTGGTGTCCCGCAGGCATTGGACGCCGCCGCATACCCGCCAGTCCTCTGTAAAACCGTCTGCGGCCTGCTGCCGCTTTTTGTGCTCGCCTAATATTTTAACAAGCGGTTCCGGCATTTGCAAGTCGCGGTAAGACGATTTGTTTTTGGGCGGCGTTTCCCGGTCGGCGCCTTTCAGCTTTTGGGCGATGCTGCGCCGCACATGGATTATATCTCCCTCAATATCAGACCACTTTAAGGCGTTGATTTCGCCCTTTCTCATGCCGGTATAATATGCAATGGAAAAGAGACACGTAATAGCCCCAGTCGGTCAATGTGGCGCAGTTTTCGCGGGCTGCGGCTATGTATTTCAAAAACTGTTCAGGGGTGTAGTACTGAAGCTTGTCCTGTACGGTTTCAAAATATACCTCTTTGAAATTCCCGATTTTGTTCAGCGGGTTTTGGGGGAGGTAGTCCATCTTTACAGCGTAGTTGAGCATGGACCTGAACTCGGAGTAAATATTCTGTTTTGTCCGGATGGAAAGCCCCGCCTCCGAAACAGTGTCCTTCCAGCTTTGCAGGACAGGGGTGGAGAGCCTGCTGATCTTATTGTTTTTTAACGCGGGCAGGACAAAGGCGGACAAAACGCGGCTGGTTTTATCATACGTCGTCTCGCGCACCTCATGCCTTTTGGCCCTCATGTATTCGCCGTAAAGCTCTTGGACCGTCATCTGATGGACGGCGGACTTTTCCTTGACCCGGCTGATTAAGAGGGATTCCATATCTTTGGCTTCCGCGGCGCCGTAAACGGTTTTTTCAACCCTTTTATAGCTCCCGGATGAATCGGTGTAGTTGACGCGGACCCGGTACTGCTGCCTCCCGTTTTTGACAGCGCCGGTTTTGAGGATCGGCATATTAATTCACTCCAATTCCCGGAGGGGAGGTTTTTGCTGTTGCTATTGTGCTCTAGCCTATCATGGCAACTTTATAACGTGCAATTTTTCTTCGAAAACAAATAGCCTATTATCTGAAACCGCATGGTAATAAATATTATTGGCAACTATATCTGCGGCACGAACAAGCGGCTTTTTCTCCGAATTACAAAACTCAACGGTAACGCTTTCAATGCCGGAAAATAATGGTGGGAAAAATTTTGAATAATCAAAATTGTATGTACCATTTTTTAACTCTTTTGGCTCAATCACTTTTCCTGTGGGATGCCGGTAGAGGCATCAAGCAAATGAATTGAATAAAGAAGAGCCTTCGATTAGGATAG
>CACXEO010000085.1 GCA_902766785.1 Oscillospiraceae bacterium
CCGATCCAGATAGATATCCCGTTTGATCTCCATATTGTCCTCCTGCTTCCGGAATAAATGTGCTTACACCTTTTTTCGTAATTATTATATCCGATACCTCCACAAAAGTCAAGTGTTCCCTGCAAGTTCATAAAAAAGTAACGAGCCAACCAGAAGATTGACTCGTTGCTTTCGTATTCTGTTTGCTTTTCCGTACCGGCTTGCCGACCTGTCACATAGTTGCCCCATGAGACGGAGCAGTTTTCCGCGCGGTTTTTTATTATTGTTGTTCGCTTCAGCGTAAAAAACCACCGGCTTTGCCGGTGAGAATCAAAATCTTTAGATAAAAGGAGGAATTGTCATGAATGACATAAACAGTTTAGCACATTCAAAATGGAGATGCCAGTATCACATTGCATTTGCACCGAAATATCGCAGGCAGGAAGTATATGGGAAAATAAAAGCGGATATAGGGCAAATTTTGCGGAAGTTATGTGAGCAAAAAAGTGTGGAAATTATAGAAGCACAAGCGTGTCCGGATCATATCCATATGCTGGTGAGCATTCCGCCTAGTTTGAGTGTAGCGCAATTCATGGGATATCTCAAAGGGAAAAGCAGTCTGATGATTTTCGACCGACACGCCAATTTGAAATACAAATAGGGGAATCGTCACTTCTGGTGCAGAGGATATTACGTAGATACAGTTGGACGGAATAAAAAGGCGATTGCACAACACATCAAAAATCAGTTGGAAGAGGACATTGCGGCAGACCAAATTTCACTCAAAGAATATATTGACCCGTTTACGGGTAGCAAGAATACAAAGGCATAAAAATAGGCCGCTTTAGCGGCGGCCTGTGATAGTAATGCGGTTGTTAAACCTTTCGATACCCCTTAAGGGGTGTGCCTGTATAATGCCCTTTTAGGGCTTGTGCAAACCACCAGTTCAACTGGTGGTTTTGATTTATGAGTTGAAATTTTGACCAGGTAAACTATAATTTGTTCAATTATTGAATATAACGACAAAATATTACAATTAGTATATTAAATTATCTTTTTAAATGGTTTTAATTCGGAAATAATAATAAAAACAGAATCAAAGGCGATTGAAGATAACAGACATTTCTATAAATATAACGGAATTATATCCTGAAACAGTCCGCATAGAAAATAAAAAACGCGTATGTTTACATACGCGTTTAACTTTTTGTTTCCTACAGTTCTGAGAGGTGGCGAACTGTAAAAACGAACCGCAATTATGCGTTGGCGCTCAATTTGCGTGCAAGCTGAGCTTTCTTTCTGGATGCGGTGTTTTTATGAAGCAGACCTTTTGCACAAGCCTGGTCAACCTTTTTGATAGCCAGACGAACAGCGGCTTCTTTATCGGCTGCGTTTGCGGCGACAGCGGCGTCCGCTTTTTTCAAAACAGTTTTGAGGTTGGACTTCACTGCTTTGTTTCTCATGGTTTTGGTCTGGAGAACTTTCACCCTTTTTTTTGCGGATTTAATGTTCGGCATCTTTTTGCACCTCCTTCACATAAGCAAACCGGTTTTGGAACACAATAAGCTTATAACTATGAACCACAGGCCGCCAAGGCTTTCACCTTAAGACACAAGCGGCGCTGTGACAGCATCAATAATACTACCATAAATTCAAAAAAAAAGCAAGTTTTTTCTTTTAAAAGAGCAAAATTATCATCGAAAAGGCGGGGAAATGAAAAATGGATTCACAAATCCGTACCGATTTGGCGGTAGAGAGTGTAGAACAGCTTGAAAAAGAGCCCTTAGGGGTCAGGAAACGCCAGTATTCCAAAGAGGGTGTTACGGTTACAGAAGTTGCTGTCCATGATGAAAAAACGGCGGAAGAGCTGAAAAAGGCGGTCGGTAATTATGTGACGATCGACCTGACACCTTTCCAGTCGGTCAGCGTCAATTTTGAAGGTGAGCTTTCAGTTGTCGCAGAGGAACTGCAAAAGCTTCTTCCCGCTGAGGGATTGGTTTTGGTAGCAGGGCTTGGAAATGAACAAATCACCCCTGACGCTGTAGGGCCTAAAACCGCTGCAGGTGTTTTGGCGACCCGTCATGTTACCGATGGGAACAACCATATAGAGGGCCTTTCGGAGCTGCGTCCGGTTGCAGTGATGGCACCGGGCGTACTGGGGCAGACCGGGATTGAGACGGCTGAGTTTATCCGTTCGGTCTGTGACCGGATCAAACCGTCCGCAGTGATTGCTGTTGACGCGCTTGCTTCCGGCAGCATCCGCAGGCTGGGCACAACGGTTCAGCTGACCAACACCGGTATTTCTCCGGGATCGGGCGTACAGAACAAGAGAAAAGCCCTCAACCAGGATGCGCTCGGCGTTCCGGTTGTCGCACTTGGAATCCCAACAATTGTAGACGCCGCTTCGGTCGTAGTTCGCGCACCGGCCGGAGAAAATCCGGAGCCGGAGGAACTTTCGGGCTGTATGGTCACCCCGCGGGAAATCGACGTGATTATAGACAAGGCGTCCTCTATGCTGGCACTCGCTATCAATAAGGCGCTACAGCCCAGTTTATCTGTTGAGGACATCCTTGGACTGACAGAATAAAGGTACATTTTAGGCTCAGTTCCGTCATATATATGGGAACAGGCGAAAGACGCCAATCCCAGCTGTATAGCGGAACGGAGTGTTGAAAATGAATCGTAACAAAAACAAACGAATCGCAAGAAGGGTGATGGCTGTGCTGACCCTTATACTGCTGAGCCCTTTTTTATATCAGGGCGTGCTCAACAGCCTGCCCTATATCAATGCGGCCGCCTACCAGCTTGCCGTTTGGTCGGCGGGCCTGACTTTGCCCGAGGGAGGAAAGGAACTACTGGCGAAAGAGTTTACATCTTCCCAGGATGATAATTCCTCCAGTACGCCAGCGGTTACGGTTCAGGACTCGGGAAATATTTCTGAAAGCGAACCGGAAAGCGTGTCCTCTGAAACATCTTCCCAGTCTTCAGAACAGACACCGGTCCGTCCGGCGGACGCCGGAGATATTATTCGCCGCCAGTATAAAGGCGCGGCCAGTTCAGTCCAGTTCCAGATTTCCAACAACGCTTGGATTAAGAATCTGACTACACATACCCAAGAAGAGATTATGGCGCAGATTTCGCAGGGGCCCGCCTTTAAAATTGACAAAGGGGACGCACCACAGGTGCTGATTATGCATACCCATACTACAGAGAGCTATGAGCGCCAGACGCTCGACTGGTTCGACAAGAGCTTTAACTCCCGCACAACCGACAACCAGTATAACGTCTGCCGGGTGGGAGATGAAATTGAAAAGCAGCTCAAAGCTGCAGGGATTGGCGTTCTGCATGATAGGACACTACACGATTATCCAACCTTTCCCGGTTGTTATGACCGTTCTGCTGGTACGGTTCAAAATTATCTGAAACAGTACCCCAGTATTAAGGTAGTGCTTGATGTTCACCGTGACGCCATTGAGCAGAAAGACGGGACCCGTATCGCCCCGGTGGCAAATATCAACGGCAAAAACGCCGCACAGGTAATGATTATTTCAGGCTGTGACGACGGAACAATGGGCTATCCGAATTATTTTCAGAATCTAAAATTTGCTGCCCTTCTTCAAAGCCAGATGGAGGCGGATTACCCCGGTTTTGCCCGGCCGCTTCTTTTCGATTACCGGAAATACAATCAGCACCTGACCACCGGGTCAATCCTGCTGGAGATGGGCGGGCATGCCAACAGCATGGAAGAAGTCATTTACGCCGGGGAACTGATAGGAAAATCTCTTGTAAAGGCGTTAAAGAGCATTCAGTCATAGAGGAGTCTTATGAGAAAAAGGAAGTTTATAAAAGAAGCCTGCCGGAAAGGGCTGGTCTCATTTTGCATTACATGTCTGCTGCTCGTCCTTCTGGCGGGTTCCTCCATCGCGCTTTATAATACGGCTTCCGTCCTTTACGGTGAGGATGAGGTCGCAACCGTACAGAAAAGCGGAACTTCATATGAATTTACGCTGTTTTCTGAAAAGAGAACCGTTTCCGCGGAGAAGGCGGAAAACATGGTGGAACAGATACTTGAATACAGCCCGTGGATGCCGGGTGAAATACGGGCCTTTCTGCTTGCAGCAGGGGGGATTTGGCAGGGAGCGCAGGAAGCGGCGGATTTTTGGCTCAGCGGGTAAATTCAAAGCGTTTGACTGACAAATACTATCCTTTTTAAGTTTAAAATTAAATGAACCGAATAGCAGCTGCCCTCATAGGATATAGAAGAAAATCCTATGGGGGTTGTTCCATGATTATAGATAAAACTTATTTGGTCGCCGGCGGCGACCTGCGCCAGCTTTATCTGGCCAAAGCATTGGCACGAAAGGGAAACAAAGTATACATCGCCTGTTTTGATGAGGCTTTTGAATTGGATAAGAGGCTTATCCCGGTTGATCAGCCGTTTCAAGTTACTGAACGGCTTGATTGTATTGTTCTGCCTCTCCCTGTCACCAACGATGGGATTACCGTTAATACACCGCTTTCCAAAAAATACCTGGAGCTGGAAACTGTGCTGAAGCAGGCAGACACTTCTACCGTTATTTTTGGCGGAAAGATTGAAAAACCGTTCCAGACGGTTTGCAATGACCGCGGCCTGGAGGTCGTCGATTATCTGGAGCGGGAGGAACTGGCCGTCCTCAACGCAATACCCACAGCCGAGGGCGCTTTGGAAATTTTAATGCAGGAGCTGCCCACCACCCTGTTCGGCACCAAATGCCTGATCACCGGGTTTGGGCGGATTTCAAAGGTTCTGGCAAAATACCTGACGGCTCTTGGCGTAACGGTTACCATAGCCGCAAGAAAGTATTCCGACCTTGCGTGGGCGAAAGTCTATGGCTGTGAAGGAATACATATCAGCCGGATGGCGGAGGCGGCCGGAAATTTTGACTACATTGTCAATACAGTTCCGGCAAAGCTTTTTTACCATGGGGTTTTGTCGAAATTAAAAGACCGCTGCCTGGTTCTGGATCTTGCCTCAAAACCCGGCGGGGCGGGCAGCGGGGATAAAGATAGAACCGGCTGCATATGGTTGTGGTAAAGGATAAAAAGGAGTGACGCAGCCAATGCCATCCAAACAGGTTACCATTGCGGCGGTTTTTCCCAAAAAAGGTGGCCCGCTTCTGACTGACGCGGTGAAAAAGGCGCTTGGGGCCCGGCGCCGGGAAAAGGGGGGAACAAGCTTTGAGGGGAACAGCTCTTTACCTGAGACTCTCAAGAGAGGATGAGGAACGAAAAAGTGAATCACAGAGCATTGCGAACCAGCGTGCGTTCCTGCTCCGATATGCGGCTGAAAACGGGCTGGAGATATACGACACCTACATAGACGACGGTTTCACCGGTACAAATTTTGACCGCCCCGGGTTTCAGCGGATGATCGCAGACATCGAAAGCGGACTGATTGATACAGTTCTGGTCAAGGACCTTTCCCGGCTGGGAAGGGACCACATTGACACCGGGTACTACTATGAGCGGTACTTTCCGGCCCGGAACGTCCGGTTTATCGCCGTCAACGACGGGATCGACACCGAGCGGGAGACCGCTGGAAATGATATGGGGCTGTTCAAGGCTGCTTTCAACGATCTCTATGCAAAGGATATTTCCAAAAAAGTGGTAACCGCCCTGCAGGCAAAAAAGAAAAATGGGGAATTCATCGGGGCGGTTGCCCCATACGGCTACCGAAAGAGTGCGGAATCTAAAAATAAACTGGAGCCGGAGCCGGAGGAGGCGGAAATTGTCCGCCGTATTTTTGAAAGGCGGCTTCTGGGGGAAGGCTATACGGCAATCGCACGCTGGCTGGACGGCAGAGGAATACCTCCCCCGTCGGTAAAACGCGGAAGAGACACGGCGCACTGGAGCGATACCGTTGTCAAGAGAATCCTGACAAACCCCACCTACTGCGGCGATTTAACCCAGAACTGGAGCCGGAAGGTGAACTATAAGGTGGACCGCCGGCGCGTTCTTCCCGCCGGGGAATGGATCACCGTGCGGAATACCCATGAACCTTTGGTGAGCCGCGACGTTTTTGAACGGGTGCAGGCTGGAATTGAACGCCGCACGCCGGGGCCGGAACATCCCCTGAGCGGTTTCTTGTTCTGTGCGGCCTGCGGCAGCCGGATGGCTTTTGTCTCCCGGGGCAGGTACAGCTACGCGGTCTGTGGTGGATGGAAGCGGTCCGGAGGAAAGCGCTGCCGCTCCCATTGCTGCCGGGAAGACGAGCTGAACAAGTCGGTCTTTTGTTGGCTGGAAAAAGAACTGGATCGGGATGGAGCCGTGCCTATGCAGGCTGATATTTCAGATGCAGGCCTTTTATTTCAAAGCGTTTTGGAACGGGTAGAGATGGATGAGGGAAAGCGCTTGGCTCTGTATTTGCGGACGGATATTTGAATTTTGGAGCCCGAATGGATATAATAAGGCCAAGAAGAACTGAAAAAGGAGGCGTTAAGATGAAACGTGCGGTTGTACTGTCGGGCGGAGGTTCCCGCGGCGGCTACGAA
The DNA here is from genome assembly GCA_902766785.1 of Oscillospiraceae bacterium. Classification (GTDB taxonomy): domain Bacteria; phylum Bacillota; class Clostridia; order Oscillospirales; family Ruminococcaceae; genus Metaruminococcus_A. The sequence continues at coordinate 6,510 of CACXEO010000085.1, forward strand.
GTAGGGGTATGGAGGGCGCTTCGGGAACTGGGATTGGATTTCCAGATCGTCACCGGCACGTCAGTCGGATCCCTTAACGGCCTGATGATGGTACAGGGAGATTATGAAAAAGCGGTTGAAATGTGGAAAGCCCTGACTCCGGACCAGGTGATGAGTCTTACACTGCCTGAACCGTTTCAGAAAGCTGAAGGTTTATTTGAATTTCTACGGCAGACAGTTTTCCGGGGTGGGGCCGATGTTTCCCCCTTAGCCAATACCCTTGAACGGGTGATTGATTACGACCGGTTTTACGCTTCCCCGGTCGATTTCGGGCTGGTGACGGTCACCTATCCCAGCTTCCGGCCGCTGGTTCTCAAAAAAGAGGAGATTCCCCGCGAGAAGCTCAAGGATTACCTGATGGCCTCGGCCGCCTGCTTTCCAGCTTTCCAGCCCCATGTCATCGATGAGAAACAGTACGTGGACGGCGGCTTTTTTGACAATCTTCCAATCAATCTCGCCATTGAAATGGGAGCGGAAGAAATTATTGCGGTGGAGTTGCAGGACATCAACCTGGTTCGCCCGGTGCGGAACAAAGGGATAAAAATAATACGCATCGGGCGGAAAAAGCGGAGTACGCTGGGACCGCTGCTGGTTTTTGACCCGTCGCAGACAATGAAGAATATGAATTGGGGTTACCAGGACTGTATGAAGGCTTTCGGCAGGCTGGAAGGCGATATCTATTCATTTTCAAAAGGCTTTCTGAAGGGTGAATGCAAAAGGCTGGGACGGGAATTTTCAGAACTATTTCACTGCATGGTCAAAACCTACTCCTACAGCCTTGACCATGTTATCGCAATGGCTCACCTCAAACGGGCGCTGGGAGGGTATCTCAGCCAGGAAGGCGTTCCCAGCCTGGAGCGGGCCCTTTTACGTTCAGCAGAATGCGCCGCCGGAATATTGGGGCTTGACGACACAGCAGTTTATACGGCGTGCAGGTTCCACTCAGCGATTAGGGAAAAGCTTGAAACCGCCGATTCCCTTCCACCCGGCGTGCGGGAAATCATTTTGGACGGCGGGCTTTCCCCCAAAGAAAAGCTTGACCGCCTTGGCAGACTGAGCGGCCCTGATTTACTATATTTTGCCTGCCAGAGGCTCCGCCAGCTTTGTGATGGAACGTTTCCGGTTCAAAAAATGAACCGCATTTCCGCTGCCTTTCCTCAGTTTGTGTTGGGTGCGGTTTACTGTGAGGCCCTCCGGCGGGCATCAAAGAAAATGGACGGATAAAATTATTATAAATGTGGGCAAAAGAACTGTTCAAAACAAATAATTCGTGTTACAATATTACAAAATTTAAAGTATTGGAGTACAATTATGGATTATGTAATCACCACCGATACAACCTGCGATATGCCGCAAAGTTTTTTGAGTGAAAATAACATTGGCGTTTTGACAATGTCTTATATCGTTGACAACGTCACTTATGCCGGAAAAGGGGAGAATCAGCTTTCACCGGAGGATTTTTACCAAAAGCTGCGGAGCGGTTCTATGCCGCAGACCGCCCAGGTCAATCCGGATCAGGCGGAAAGCCTGTTTGAAAGCTATCTCAAACAGGGAATCAACGTTCTGCATATCGCCTTTTCCTCCGCGCTCAGCGGCAGTTATCAAAGCACCGTCATCGCGGCGGAAGATTTGAATGGGAAGTACGGAGACGCCAGGGTGGTTGTCATTGATTCCAAATGTGCTTCTATGGGAGAGGGCCTTTTCCTTTATTATGCGGTTCGGCTTAAAAATGAAGGGAAGAGTTTTGATGAGGCGGCTGAGTGGCTGGAAAGCCATAAACTCAATGTTTGCCACAACTTTACGGTTGACGACCTGTTTCATCTCCACCGGGGCGGACGGGTTTCCAAAACTGCTGCCGTTTTCGGCTCAATGCTCGGGGTTAAACCCGTTCTGCATGTGGATGATGAGGGCAGGCTGATTCCGGTACAGAAAATCCGCGGGAGAAAGCAATCGCTTATAGCTCTGGTAGACAACATGGAAAAGTGTATGGGCGGGATGAAGAACGACATCGTCTTTATCAGCCACGGCGATTGTCTTGAGGACGCCGAGTTTGTTGCAACTGAGGTAAAGAAACGCTTTGGGATCAAAAATATCCGGATCGGCTTTATAGGTCCGGTCATCGGCACCCATTCCGGCGCAGGCACGGTCGCCCTTTTCTTCATGGGAGAGCACCGGTAGTTTTATAAATTGTCTCAATAACAACCCCGCCCGGCTTCCGCCGGGCGGGGTTGTTTGTTGTTCTGATTTGAACTGCGTAATTCCTTGTTGCATTATCGGGTTGCCTGCCGCCCCAAAACAGAAAAAATAATGTCGATTGAGCGACTGTTTAAAATGCAACGGAAAGGAAAAAACGATCTGTCCGGGTGGGTAAAAAGAGAAATAACACTGAAAAAGAACAGGTTGAATGTTTCAAAACGTTTATCCCTTCCGCTGTCACGGGGGGTGGATTTTGAACTGGCAAAACAATTAGGGATCAAGGTGATCTGGGCCCTCTCCCTTCCGGGAAAGGTGGCACCGGTCACCTCGGGTGAGATCATCTGCGATACCATACAGAATATTTTGGCGGAGAGAGGTGGAAGCAGATGAGTAAGAAACGGATTGGATTAGCCCTCTGCGGGTCATTCTGCACCTTCCGCGAGGTAATTGACCAGTTGGCAGAGCTGGCGAGAAATTATGACGTCACGCCGATTATGTCTTACAACGCGGCAAATTTAGACACCCGATTCGGTCGGGCGCTGGATTTTATTGAGGAGCTGGAACGGGTCTGCGGCCGTCCTGTTATGAAGACGATACAGGAAGCCGAACCAATCGGCCCGAAAAATATGTTCGACCTGCTGGTGGTTGCCCCCTGTACGGGGAACACCCTGGCAAAGCTCGCTTTGTCAATAACCGATACCCCGGTTACAATGGCGGTGAAATCCCATCTCCGGGGGACAAAGCCGGTATTGCTGGCAATTTCTACAAATGACGCGCTGAGTGGGAGCGCCAAGAATTTCGGCGCGCTTCTCAACACAAAGCATTATTATTTTGTTCCAATGCGGCAGGATAATCCCGACAAAAAGCCCAATTCCCTGGTGGCACGGTTTGACCTGCTGGGGGATGCAATAGAAGCGGCTATGAAAGGGCTGCAACTGGAACCGCTTTTTCAATAACCCCCAAAAATCTGCTCTGAATTTTTGGGGTTTGCAATAACTTTTTTACGAAGAACGGTGCGTTCCGAAAGGAGCGCACCGTTCTTACCTATTTCATTTGTTGCAAACGTTGTTTAATCGCTGGCTTTCTGGAAGTAGCTGAAAAAATGAATTGCAGATTCAGCATTATATATGGTTTTTGCATTTTTAAAGTAATGGGGGCTCTGTTAAAGATGGATTTCCGGTTTCCGGTCGGCCTTTCAGATATTCGTGCGCTAGAATCAGAAAAACGCTTGCCGTCCAAGTATAGGCGCGGTCTCGCAACCCTTCTCCGGTTAGTGCGTCAAAGTTTTCGGCAAATCCATTCTGAGCGACCATTTCCACAAAACGAGATGCGGCTTCAACTGCAAGCCCTTTTTCTCCGGAACGGTATAGGCCATCAATAATGAGCATGCTGGAAGGTGCCCAGATTGGCCCCCTCCAATATCCATCTGACTGGTAAAAAGGGCTTTGAGGCGATTCAGTCGCAAAGCCATGGCTGGTATAAAACCGTTTGCTCTTAAGTGTGTTGAGCAAACCGGAGAGAATGTTTGCAGGCAGAAGCTTTCCAAGAATGACAGGAAGATAGAGAATTAAGCTGTCATTTGGAACTTCCTGATGGGTATATGCTTGGCGTGCAGAGGGAACACCGCTTTTAAAGCAAAGGGAACACATTGTATCCAGCATAGTATTGGCCTTTTTCTCCCACTCTTCTGCCTGAGAAAATTTTTTCAGATTTCGGGCAAGACTACTCAGTTCTTTCATCTGCAAAATGAGAAAAGCGGCCAGATCGGGAATCTCCACGGCGGGACTATTGATAAAAGCGGTGGAATTATCCCACCCGGAGTCGTTTCCGTGAAAATATTCGCATAGACCGTCCTGGTCATGATCCCGGTAGTCAAGCCACCAGTTAGTCCAGAGGGAGAGCTTTAGATAAGCCTCTTCTAACTGCTCGATGGAAAGTTTCATATTCTGCATGATTTTTGAAAGCGCCCATCCATGTATCGGAGGTTTTACAAAAGTGTAGGACGCGCAGGCATTGTTGACACAGTCTGGAATTACCCCCGCTTTGTCCTGAAAATCAAACATTAACATGAACTGTTCCCAGGCAAGACCTGGATCATGATAGGACAGAGCAATTGCATTGAAGCAGTGATCCCAGCTCCAGATATTGCACATCCAGTTTTTAGACATCAATATTGCTTCCCGTCCAAGTATTCCCGTCGGTTCTACAATACTTTCCCAGAGTACATAGGCCGCCAGTTCTTTTGCTTTCAAATACGGTTCGGGAACTGAGGGCATTTTTCTCAGAAATTTTTCAAAATCCTGCCTGGCTTGATCTCTGCAGGAAACGTAATCGTATTGTGTAAGATCTTTTTTTCTTCCGGCTGTCAATTCCTGAAAGGCGGCTGAAAAACAACCGCCAGTCGGCGAAAATTCAATGGAAGAGTATTCTGCGCCCGTCCCGTCCCAGTTTTGTAACATTGACATTTTTCCCAAAAGCAGACCGGCCCTGAAGCGAAGACCCAGCTGTCCGCAAACACCTTCAATTTCAGAGTGGCCCGGCCCGGATTCATAAATATATGCCCTGTTTTCAAAGCTCAGCCGGAGTGACAGCTTTTCTCCTTCTCCCCGCATTAAAATAGTGCTATTATCGGCAAAACAGATTAAGACGTTCCCAAATTCGGTCTTCAGTTGAAGCTCACAGGGCGACGCCTGAGCAGAATAGGGGATAGGATTTCCGCAGTATAAAGGGATAAACCGAAAAATAGTTGTCTTACCAGCATCTCTCGTTTTGCCCGGAATAAAAGAAAATCCATCTACTGTTCTGAGGCAAAGCTTTTGCGTATCTTTTTTGATAGAATCGGTAAGTTCAGAGACTGCAAAATAGGATCCCCGCTTGCTGAAGGGAACTTGAGATAAATCAAAGTACATTACTTTTCCTCCAATCACCGTTAAAATACTGCGAATACGTTAAATCTACTACTTTTGCAGGATGCTGTCAATGAAGCGATTGACGCTGATTGACATGGAAAACACCTTTTGTTATAATGATGTGCAACTAAAATGAAGAGGGTAAGAAGGGGTTTTTGTGAAAAGCTGTGAGATTAACGTTGCAAAACGGATTGGCACTGTTACCCATGTGGCGACCGGTTCTCTTTACGGCGTGATTGAGAATGCCCCTTGCCGGAAATATATTTCTGAAATCCGACCGGGTGTGATTGGCTGCAGCCCCCTTGCAAGTGAAACCAGCCAGCAGAATTTTGGGGATGCAGTGTCGGCTGCGGAACAGGTTAGGGAATTCGGCGGCAAACTGCAAATTCGTTTATCTGAATTTTTTCCCGGATGGTATGATTATTATGGCCTGGAGGATTGGTTTCAAAAGCTCACGTGGGCCGTTCAAAAAATGAAACGCGCAAAAATTGACAATATTCATTGTTACGAAATATGGAACGAACCGGACGGAACCTGGAAAGGACAGTTTTTGGTGTCACGTACGGATACAATGGATTATCACTTAATGTTTCGTGTAACCGTTCCGGAGTCGGGTGAATACCAAATTACAATGCGCTATGCAAATGGAGGAAAAGAACATTTGCAGTGGATGTCTGTAAACGGGGGAGAAAACATTCTGGTCCGTTATCCCGTTACAGGCGGATGGTACTCTTCCGGCGGATATGGCGATATATCCTGGAAAGTTAACCTAAAGGCAGGGTTAAATACAATAAAGTTTTCCCGTGCCGGGAATGGATATATTGAACTGGATTATCTTGACGTTCAAAACGGCACTCCCGTCCGATATGAGGCGGAAATTTCCGTTATGGGAGGGTTTGTACAGCAGACCAGCGGTTTTGCTTCTTCAAGGGCCTCCGGGCATCAGACTTTTGATGAGTTTTACAGTTGTTCGCATCGAAAAATGCGGGAGCTTGCCCCGGATGAAAAGCTGCTTGGTCCCTGCTTAGCAGTTTATACCTCTTCCATGATGCGCCGTTTTCTAGAGCACCAGAAAAAAGAAGGGACCCTGCCGGACATCATCTGCTGGCATCAGTTGGCAGATGAAAATTTCACAGAGAATATAAACGATTACAGAAGGCTTGAAAAGGAATTGGGCATTTCGGTAAGGCCGGTTGCCATTAACGAATATAGCGGCGGCGAGTGGCATGAAGACGAAGGAAAGCCTGGCGCTTGCGCTCCTTTAATTGCAAAATTTGAGCGATATTCCGTTGAAAGTGCCTGTCAAAGTTTTTGGAACGTTCCCGGCCGGTTGGGGTCATTGCTGACGGATGACGGAAAACCAAACGGCGGTTATTGGTTTTATAAATGGTATGCGGAAATGTCCGGCGAAATGGTGGAAGTATCTCCTCCGGAGCCGGAGCAGATTCGTGCTCTGGATGCCTTTGCCTGTGTGGATGAGAAAGCGGGGTATATTAGTATTCTCTTTGGTGGAGAGACCAACGGAGGAACCATGGATTTTTTGTTGAAAGGGCTTCCGGATTTTCTTGGAGATAGAGTCTTTGTAACTCTGGAACGGACAAGATTTAATGGAAGGAAGGCTGCTGTGCCGGGAGCGGAGGTAATAGAACGGAAGGAATATACTTTTTCAGACGGTGAACTCCTTATTTCGCTGGAACAACTCAGTCCAGATGACGGCTATAGAATTTATATCACATCCGGAAAATGAAAATACGAGCAGTTTGGCGGACCGCAGGATTATATAGCGCCGTTCAGACATCTGAAAAAGCTTTGTATTGATTTGTATTTGGGCTTTATTTCTTGGTCTCTATTTGGAATTGTGCAATTTTTCAGTTTCCCGCAATTGACAAAAGACTATTAAAACGATACTATTATAAAGATATACAAACAGGAAAGGAAGTACTGATATGCCGACGGTTCGAACCAGATTTGCACCCAGCCCGACCGGCTATATGCATGTGGGTAACCTGCGCACCGCCCTTTATGCCTACCTGCTTGCCCGCAAGGACAAGGATGGGAAGTTTATATTGAGAATTGAGGATACCGACCGGGAGCGCTATGTGGAAGGCGCGGTCGATATTATTTACAATACCCTCCGCAAGGCGGGGCTTAAATGGGACGAGGGCCCGGACATCGGCGGCCCTTGCGGCCCTTATGTACAGAGCGAACGGATGGGAATGTTCAAAGAATACGCTCTGAAGCTCGTTGAGAGCGGGCACGCTTACTACTGCTTCTGCGATAAGGACAGGCTGGAGGAGCTCAAAAAAATCCAGCAAGCCTCCGGTATGGCGCCGAAGTACGATGGGCATTGCCGCAACCTTACCAAAGAGGAAATTGAGGAAAAGCTGAAAGCCGGTGTTCCCTATGTCATCCGGCAGAAAATGCCGACTGAAGGGACAACCACATTCCATGACGAGGTCTTTGGCGATATCACAGTCGAAAATTCCGTGCTTGACGATCAAATTTTGATTAAGACCGACGGGATGCCAACCTACAATTTCGCAAACGTTGTCGATGACCATACAATGGGAATTACCCATGTTATTCGCGGGAACGAGTACCTTTCCTCCACCCCGAAATACAACCTTTTGTACGAGGCGTTCGGATGGGAAAAACCGGTTTATGTCCACTGTTCCCCGGTCATGAAAAACCAGACGGAAAAGCTTTCCAAAAGAAACGGGGACGCTTCTTTTGAGGACCTGATTGAAAAGGGATTCTTAACTGAGGCGGTCGTCAACTATATCGCCTTGCTGGGCTGGAGCCCGAAAGGGGAAGAAGAAATTTTTACCTTGGATGAACTGGTACAGGAGTTTGACATCTCCGGTATTTCCAAGTCCCCTGCGATATTTGACCCGGTCAAGCTTAAGGCGATTAACGGGGCGTATATCCGTCGCCTTCCGCTGGAGAAATTTGAAGAGCTGGCACTGCCCTATATCCGCCAGACCTGTAAGCGGGAAAATGTGGATACCAGGCTGATTGCGCGGGTTCTTCAATCCCGCACCGAGCTGTTTACTGATATTCCGGAGCAGGTGGATTTCATCGATGAGCTCCCTGCTTACGATAATGCTCTTTACTGCCATAAAAAGATGAAAACCAACGAGGAAAACTCGTTGGAAAGCCTCAGAGCGGTCCTTCCAGTCCTTGAAGGGCTCGGCGAGTGGACCGAGGAGGCGATTCACAAAGCGTTGTTCGACCTGATAGCTGAAAAAGGCGTGAAAAACGGATTAATCCTCTGGCCGGTTCGGGTTGCAGTATCGGGTAAGCAGTTTACGCCAGGCGGCGGCGTTGAAATCTGCGCAATTCTTGGAAAAGAGGAATCTTTGAGACGGATCCGAAAAGGAATTGAGCAGCTGGAACAGTAAAAAAGACAACCTGCTATGGAGTGTGTGATGAATTTCCATAGCAGGTTTTTTTCGTTTTATCAAGACGAATTATAACAAGATAATATGTTTTGTGGGCGGCGTTTTTCAAAATAATTTCGTGAAAGCCGTATTTTATTAAGGAAAACACATTGCTTCCCCCGGTTTTTGGTTATTTCCGCAGAACAACCCGTAAAATTGCTTTTTTTTCCCCGCCGCTTTGACAGGTTCTCCGAATGGAACGGAATATAATGGTATTAATTTCCAGATTATGTGGAATGAATGAACATTCAGAGGTGTCAAGACGTGAAAACAGCATTGCAAATGAAAACTGCGGAACACTCAGGCCGTTTCCAAGGGGTTGAGGCGGTTATCCGGTATGGAATCGTCATCCTGCTGGCAGCACTTGCTTCCAACGCACGGCTGATCGGCGGCCTTGCAGGAATGGGGATTGCACTGTCTGCGGCGCTGCCCCGGAATTATTCCTATGCTGCTATTGCCGGCAGCCTATTGGGATATTACCTGTTTGGCAATTCTGCGGATCAAATGGTACTCTTGCCCGCGCTCCTTTTACTGCTGGCGGTCAAGCTTTTTGTCCGGCCTGCTGCCACACTCAAAGCAAGCCCGCTTTTACTTGGCCTAATTTCATTCAGCATCCTGTTTTGCTGTGGGATGGGCGCCTCAATTGTTGAAGGAGCGGGAACAATGACTTACCTGCTGCGCGGATTTCAGTCCGTTCTTTGTTTCGCCGTCACCTTTTTCAGTTCAACGGCGGTTCGCGCTTTCTTTTCTTCCCGCGACCTGCGCCATTATACGACCAGGGAATATATCAGCATTGGCGTTGTCGCCGCTGTTTTTCTGGTTGCGCTTTGTGATATCCGGCTCTTTACTTTTTCTGTTGGCCGGATTGCCGGCGTGCTTGCAGTTCTGTACTTTATGGGAAAAGGCGGCTTTTTAAGCGCCGCAGTGGCGGCTGGTACGGCTGCGGCCCTTGCCCTTTACAGCGCCGATTTCGCCCCTTACTGCGGTGCGATGATGATGGCGGCAATTTTGGGCAGCGCCCTGAAACCCGTTGGCAAGTTTGGGCAGGTGGCGGTTTTTCTCGCAATCAACACCTGCGGAAGCCTGCTTGTCAGCACCGGGCAGCCGACAGTTGTCTACCTTCTCGACTCTTTTTTAGCGGCGGCGGTTATCGCAGTAATCCCTGCTCGTTTCCTGGGGCAGAGTTTTAACGCCCCGGCTGACGCTGCGGGAATGCAAAGCCCCGCCAAAGAGGGGGCCTGGCTTGCGAGCCGGCTGAAATTTGCTTCCCTTGCGATTCATGACCTGAGAACTTCAGTTGACATGGTCTCTGTTAAAATGCAGGAAAATGTCGTGCCGGACATCGCTTCGGTTTACCACCGGAGCGCGGACAGCGTCTGCCTTCACTGCGGTTTAAAAATGTTCTGTTGGGAGACCCAGTACGACGATACCTGGCAGGCGCTCCAGACGGTAACCCCGATCCTCAAAAAAGAGGGAAAAATCCGGGAAGAGCAGATGCCCCAGTATTTCCAGAACAAATGCTGCAAGTTCAGCGTCCTGACAAACGCTGTCAACCAGAATTACCAAAGTTATATTTCACACAAGCAGGCTGCGCGGATGGTGGAGGAGGCAAAGCAGGTTTCCTCCGAACAGCTTGACGGGGTAGCAGATATGCTTTGCGAAATCGGCGAAGAAATCGGCGCGGTCGCTTCGGTGGACGACAGGGGAACGGAAAAGGTGCACACCGTTTTGCGCAATCTGAACGTAAATGCGGAGCAGATCGTCTGTTTTGCCGACCGTGACGGCAGAACGGGGGTAGAGCTCTACCTGAAAACCCCGGTTCCGGTCTCGGAACAGCTCCTTTGCGAAAACCTTTCCTCAGCCCTAGACCGGGATTTGGATCTGCCGAGCGTTACGGAAATCGGCGAGCAGGTTAAGCTTTCCTTTTTTGAAATGGCCCGTTACCGCGCCGATTTCCACGCTGAACAATACCCGGCGGCAGGGGAACAGCACTGCGGGGACTGCTACGAGTCGTTCCTGGATTCAAAAGGCTTTTTTCACCTGGTCCTCAGCGACGGGATGGGGAGCGGCGGCCGTGCGGCAGTCGATTCAGTCATGACCTGCTCGTTTATTTTAAAGTTGATTAAGGCTGGCTTCGGTTTTGAATCGGCCATCAAACTGGTTAATTCCTCCCTTTTGGTCAAAGCGCCGGACGAGTCCCTTGCTACCATCGACATCCTGCGGACTGACCTCTATACTGGAAAAATTGAAATTCTCAAAGCGGGCGCGGCACCCACCTTTGTCCTCAAAGGAAGCACGGTGCAGAAGCTGGAATCGGACTCTCTTCCGGTCGGCATTCTAAAAGGGGTGGGATTTGACCGGCAAAACTGCAAGCTCTCGGACGGCGACCTGGTTCTGATGGTTTCAGACGGGGTTACCGCAACTGGGACCGACTGGATTGAAGCGGAACTGGAAATGAATGCCCGAAAGTCTACAAGGGAAATTGCCGGGCGGATTGCAAACGAGGCACGCCGCCGGCGGATCGACGGCCATTCCGACGACGTAACGGTTGTCGCTGTCCGGATTGTGGCGGAGAATTGAAAGGAAAAGGGCGCGGATGACGATCCGCGCCCTTTTCCTTTCAATTCGAGCTTACAGGCAGGTAAATCCGCCGTCAATAATCAGGTCAGCTCCGGTTGTATAGCTGGAAGCGGCACTCGCCAGATAAATGACAGCGCCCGCCAGTTCATCCGGCGTTGCAAGACGATGCATCGGCACCGCATTTTCCCAGTAAGCAATCCAGTCCGGGTTGACGCTGGAAATCATTTCTGTCATCGTATACCCGGGGCTGATCGAATTAACCCGGATGCCATAGTCGGCGAGTTCCACAGCGAGCACTTTGGTCATGTGTACAACTCCTGCTTTGGAGGTGTTATAGGCGGCCTGCGGCTGAGGCAGGTTGACGATAGACCCTGAAATTGAGGCGGTGTTGATGATGGATCCCTTCACACTGTCCCGGATCATGTATTTTGCAGCCGTATGGGCCATCAGGAAAGTGCCGTTTACGTTTACGTCAATGACCTTGAGCCATTCGTCATAGCTGAGTTCCACGACCGGCTTATGCTGGCAGATACCGGCGTTATTAAAAAGTACATCGAGCTGCCCGAAGGTTTTGACAAAGTCGGCAATGGTGTTTTCCACCTCGTCCGGATTTGAAATATTACAGCCGTACCCCTTGGTACGAACGCCGTATTCCGCTGCGATTTCGTCCGCCGCTTTTTTTGCAGCCTGCTCTTTTGTACCAACGATGCCGATGTTCGCCCCGGCGTCTGCCAGGCAGCCGGCGACCACGCGGCCGATTCCGCGGCTGCCGCCCGTTACGAGGATGTTTTTGCCTTTAAGCGAAAAGCGTTCCATAAATGATGACACTGTGATGTTCTCTCCCTTTCAACATTTTATTTTTTTCAGAATATCATGGAGATGTTCTAAATGCAAGAAACAAATTGTAAAGCAAAATAATTTTAAGAAAAGTAAAAACAAAAAACCGGAACGGCTGTTCCGGCTTTTCTTTTGAAAAAGAGGATTTTTATGCTTTGTTAACAGAACCGAAAAGCTCCATTTTTTCTTTAACAGTTGCTTTAATAGCCTCAAAGCCCGGTGCTAAGAGTTTACGCGGGTCAAAACCTTTGCCTTCCAGGTCTTTTCCAGCCTCGACGTATTTACGGGTAGCAGCTGCAAAACTCAGCTGGCACTCGGTATTGACGTTAATTTTGGAAACGCCGAGAGAGATTGCGGTTTTGATCATATCTTCCGGAATGCCGGTACCGCCGTGAAGGACTAAGGGCATCTCGCCGGTCAGCTTCTGGATTTCGGCCAGTACGTCAAAATCAAGACCTTTCCAGTTCGCTGGGTATTTTCCGTGGATGTTACCGATTCCGGCGGCCAGCATGGTTACGCCCAGGTCGGCGATCATTTTACACTCGTTCGGATCTGCAACTTCACCCGCGCCGACAACGCCATCTTCCTCGCCGCCGATGGAACCGACTTCCGCTTCAAGGGACATCCCCTTTTCCGCGGTGATTTTAACAAGCTCTTTTGTTTTGGCAATGTTCTCTTCGATCGGGTAATGGGAACCGTCGAACATAATAGAAGAGAAGCCTGCCTCAATGCATTTTAAGCAGCCTTCGTAGGAACCATGGTCGAGATGGAGGGCGACCGGCACCGTGATCTTCAGCTCTTCGAGCATGCCGTTAACCATACCGACAATGGTTTTATAGCCGGCCATGTATTTACCTGCACCTTCCGAAACACCAAGAATGACCGGGGAGTTGTTTTCCTGTGCGGTCAGCAACACGGCTTTGGTCCACTCCAGATTGTTGATGTTGAACTGGCCGACTGCGTATTTTCCAGCTTTCGCCTTGGTAAGCATTTCTTTTGCAGAAACTAACATTTAAAAATCCTCCGTTCATGTTTTTTAATTAACGAATTTATTATACACGAAAAAGCGTGCAAAAGCAAACCTTTTGTAAAAGGGAAAACGGTTTTTATCCGCTTTTTTTCTCAGGCCCTTCCAACATCCCGCACCGGATGCTGTGAAAAAGGTATTGCTGGGCAACTCCGGCACTTTCAAGCGCAAAGGAAGGCAGTCCCGCCGGATAATATCGTTCCATGACCCGTTTAATCCATGTGTCGACCGGGAAGGCTTCAAGCCGGTGAAAGCCATAGAGGAGGGCACAGTCCGCCACTTTTGGGCCTACCCCCATAATCTGCATCAATTCGGCTTTTGCTTCTTCGTAGGGAAGGGACGCGGCTTTATTTAGTTCAAGCTGCCCGGAGGCTACCTTCCGGGCAGCGTCGAGGATGTATTTTGCCCGGAAACCCGCCCGCAGCCCGGAAAGCCCGTCCAGGTCGCAAGAAGCGATCCGCTCCGGGGAAGGAAAGCCGTACCGGCTCTCCCCGAGAGACTCCCCGAACTGTTCGCAGAGACGTTTGACAATTCCTTTAATCCGGGGAATGTTGTTGTTCTGGGAGAGGATAAACGAGCAAAGAGCTTCCCAGGGGTTCTGCCGCAGGATGGTGATCCCGCCGGCGAATTCGCAGGCAGTTTTGAGCACAGGGTCTGCCTGGTAGAGCTTTTTCCAGGCGGGATATTCGCCGTCTAGGTCAAAATAGTTTTGCCAAAAGGGGAGGGCGTCCTCCGTTATGCCATAAAGAAGGAGCGTTTCGCCCTCCTGCCTTACTGTAAGCGGCTGGTTGCCCGCAATACCCCGGTAAAACGCCCCGTCCGCCTCCCAGCGGAAGGACTGCCCGCAGTCCAGCGTATCCGCAAGGGAAAAGCCCGGGGCGGAAAGGGAAAATGAAGTTGGTTTTACAGCCATGGGCCGCACGCTCCTTTTGCTTGTCTGCTTACCAGTTTACCATAAAATCCTGAATTTCGACAGAGGGGGGCGCGGAAAATGGGACTGGAAATTGCAGGATACAAAAAAACAAGGTATAATAAAATAGATTAAAAAAGCCCATCCGCAGCATACTCTGGTGCGGGCGGAATGAGAAAGGGCGGATAAAGTGGCAGAAAAAGTAAGACGGTATGGTTTGTTTTTGGCGGGCCTTTTTGTAATGGCCCTTGGAATTGCGCTGATGGTCAAGGCGAAGCTGGGTACGTCGCCTATTTCTTCCCTGCCGTATATTTTCAGCCTGCGCTTTACTGCTATATCGCTGGGCAGCTTTACAATCCTTTGGAATTTGCTGTTGATCCTGGGACAGGCCGTAGTGCTGCGCAGAAAGTTCCGGTGGTATCAGTTGATCCAAATCCCGCTCACCCTTATTTTCGGGGCATTTGTAGACCTTGCAAAAGAATTGCTCGGCTTTTTGAACCCCGAAAACTACCTGTTCCAGGCTGCTGTTTTGCTGTTTGGCTGCCTTGTTTTGGCTTTCGGCGTGAGCCTCACGGTGCTCGCCGGAGTGGTTATGAATTCGGGTGAAGCGTTTGTTGCGGCTGTAGCGGAACAGACGGGAAAGGATTTTGGGCTGGTTAAGGTCTTTTTTGACAGTTCTCTGGTCCTTCTTTCCGCAGGGCTTTCCTTTGCTTTCTTCGGGATGGTTGCAGGCGTCCGGGAGGGTACGGTTATCGCAGCCCTTTTGTCCGGGTTTATTATCCGTGTTTTTAACCGCCTTTTAGGCCCGGAGGCGGAACGCTGGCTGACCGGTTCCCAAGCCGGGGAGGAAACGGCTTCAAAATAGGCGTACAGCCATGTTGAATCCTGCCGGTTTTATTGCCGCGGACGGCGGGAGCAGTCTTTTAAATAATTTACAAATATAGATCACCGATGCGCGGCGGTAGAATGGAGGATCAAATGCAGGAACGTATTTACACCATCCCGATCAGTGAAGTTTTTGAACCGAGGGACGGCTGCCCGCTTTGCCGTCTGCGGGATATGTTGGAAGAGCGCTGTGTGGAATACATAACGGGCGCGGCCATGATGGAGCCCGACGTCCGAATGGAGACCAACCGCCTTGGCTTCTGCAAGGACCATTTTGAAATGATGCGCGCCCGTAAAAACCGGCTTTCCTTAGCGCTGATGTTGGAAACACGGCTTGCCGAGGTGCATAAAAACTTTTTTAAGAAAAAAGGCCTGTTTGGTAAGAAGCAGGAAAAACGCGAGCCGACCTGTTATGTCTGCCAGAAAATAGACGGTGTTATGGAGGGGATGGTGGACAACATCCTGAAACTGTTTGTTTCCGACGCCGATTTTCAAAAGCTGTTTTCCGAACAGGAGACGGTCTGCCTGCCGCATTATGAACTTCTGATGGAAAGAGCTGCCCGGAAATTTTCAAAAAAACAGCTTCCGGCTTTTCAGAAAGCGCTTGACCCGCTGACTGAGCGCTACCTTGCCGCGCTGACGGAGGACGTACACTTTTTTACCACCCGGTTCGACTACCGGTTTGGCGGCAAGGATGCCGAATGGGGCAATTCAAAGGATTCCATTGAGCGTGCTATCTGGTTTTTGACTTCGCGGAAATAACCGCACAAATGTTCGAATCTGACAGGATGTATATTTTATGTATAAAATGAATATACAAATGGTATCATAAAAAATCTTTTTTCCACAGTTTGTCGGAAAAACTGCAATCCGTTAACGGCGCGGGTTTTCCACTTTCTCCACAGGGTTTTCAACAGCTGTGAGCACAGTTTTTCGCAATTGTGAACGCTTGGAAACAAAATAACTACAAAATGTATATTTAAAACCGGTTCTGTCAATGTTTTTGTTGAAAACCTTGTTTAAACGGTTTAAAGATTGCGGTAAAACGGTATTTGGCCGTATTGTGGAAAGTGGGGAAGAGCGTAAAATGGTTAAAGGGGTTAATAAGCAAATCGTTGAAATCGTCAACACGGAAAATGAGTATTTTGAGAAAGCCATTCTTTTTGTCAATCCGGAAAAATTTGAGTCGGAGCGGGATGAACTGCGGGAACAAGCCGATTTATTTGTAGATGCGTATATCCGGAAAAAAGGGCGGAGGCCCCGCCGGATGTGTACCTGTGCCTTCAGGAACTTTTTAAAGGTGGGGGGTGGCGCTTTGGGTGGCGCTTTGGTATCTGCACTGTTGCTGCTTCACTAAAATTTGGCTTTAAAAACAAGGGCAAGAACTGTTTTATTTTGTCGGAAGTTGTGGTATAATAATTCCAAATTATTTGGCAGGGCGGCGTTTCAGCGTGCCTTGCCGTCTGCGGTGCGAACCGTAATTGGTATATATTATACCATGCATCCTTTTTTGTTTCCGTAAAAGGCGGCTTGGGTGATGGTATAATACCTGTATGGATACAGGCGTTATGCCGCTTTCTTTTTATAACGGCGGCAAAAGAGAAGATTGCCCGGCAGCGGCCGGCTTGGACAGAAAGGGAAGCGATGAGGGAAAGTGAAAACCGCCGCGGAGAGGAAAATAGCGTCATTGCGGGACGCAATGCTGTTTTAGAGGCGCTGAACGCCGGGGTGGAATTGGATAAGCTGTTTGTTGCCGACCGGCAGCAGACTGGGAGTATCAATAAAATTGTGGCGCTGGCCCGTCAGCGCGGCGTAGTGGTCAAACAGGTGAGCGACCAAAAGCTAAGCGCGATCTGTGGAGGAGAAAATCATCAGGGTGTGGTGGCGACGGCGTGCTGCGCACATTATGCCACGGTAGAAGAGCTTTTAGAGGCGGCTTCTCAAAAGGGGGAATCCCCTTTCCTGATTCTGGCCGATGGAGTGGAGGATCCCCACAACCTCGGAGCTCTTATCCGGACAGCGGAGGCTGCGGGCGCACATGGGCTTATCATTCCCAAACGCCGGAGTGCGTCCCTTTCGGCTATTGTGCAGAAAACGTCCGCCGGGGCGGTAAATCACCTTCCAGTGGCCCGGGTTGCAAATCTTGCGGCTGTTATGGACCGCCTCAAAGAAGAAGGCCTGTGGTTTTACGCTGCAGATATGGAAGGATCTTCCTGGTGTGAGCAGGATTATTCCGGCCCCTGCGGGCTGGTCATTGGTTCTGAAGGGGAAGGCGTGAGCCGCTTGGTGTTGGAAAAATGCGACTTCCGCGTCAGCCTTCCAATGCTTGGCAAGGTGACTTCTCTCAACGCATCGGTCGCGGGGGGCATCCTGATGTATGAAATAGCCCGGCAGAGGCTGAATTTAAGAGCAAAATAGAAATTCAATCATATAGAAGCTGAATGAGATTAATGCGGAGGGAAGAATGAGCGAGATGAAGAACCTTTCTGTGGATGAAATCCTGGACGACATCAAGCAGAAGAAGAGCGGAAGCCATGCGGATTCTTCTGCCTCTTCTGTGGATGTAGACAGGCTGGTCGCCGAGATTATGGGGGAGCGGAAAGCCTTACAGCCGGCCGATGCAGAGCAGCCCGCGGTGGAATCCGTTCAGCCCCTGGTAAAAGCCTCGGATCCCGCGGAAGCGCCGCAGAGGCCGCAGCGGGAGAAGTTCACTGTCAAAATCCAGTTTGATGAGGAGCCGGCCCCGCCCCAAAAGGAGGAAGAGCCTCCTCGAAAAGCGGAAGGTTCCGTTTCAACGGTCGATCTGCTTGCAGAGTCGATTGCCGACCAGATTGGAGTAACTCCTGCCCGGAAAGCGGATGCGCCCAAACCGGAACCGGAGCCAATTGTCCGGATCATTCCCGATCAGCCGGCTGTACCGGATTCTGAGGCCGATAACTCCATTTCCGCAGTGGATGAACCGACAAAATACATAGACGACGAAGGTTTTTTTAAAAAAGCTGCGTTTTCGGACAACGCAGTTGATGAGAACCCACCAGTGCCGGATCCGCGCGCTTTTGAGGCGGTAAAACAGAAAGCTTCCCTCCCGGTAGATGAAGCGGATTATCTTGAATACCGCAGCCCGGAGGATGAGCGGGAAGTTTATACTGAAATTCTTTCGGCCCGCGGCAAACTGGTTCTCCGTATTGTTCTGCTGGCGGTTTTCGGCGGCGCTGCCTTGGTGCTTGCCCTGTTTCAGGAGTTCACGCCCCAGATGCTCCCTGCGGTTTTGCAGAAGGCGGAGCAGCCCCTTCTTTATTTGATTATCCAGTTTGTACTGCAGGTTTCCTGCCTGTTGAGCTGCTGTTCAATGGTGGGAGAAGGTTTGGTTGCGGCGGTTAGACTGCGGGCTAACCGTGACAGCCTTCCGGCCCTGGCCGCTTTGGCGGGCCTTATCCAGACGGTCGCCTGCTTTTTCCAGATTAGCTCCGTTAATGACGCGGCCGTGCATATCTATACTCCGGTTGTTGCGGGAATTCTGCTCTGCAGTTGCGGTGCAAAGCTGATGATGGTCAACCGGATGATCCTCAACTTCCGGGTGGTTGCTTCCCCTTATGAAAAATATACGACCGTCTTGATTGATGACGAAAACGCGGCGCTTGAGCTGACACGCGGCTCGGTCGCAGACGTCCCGACCGTTGCTGTTCAAAGGAAAACCGGCTTTGTGACCGATTTTATCGCCTATTCCACTGACGAAGATGTGTCAGACAGCTATGCAAAATACCTGGCGCCGGTAGGGGTCGGGTTCGCCGTCCTCCTGGGGATCGTTTCGGGGATTATGACGGCGAACCCCTACATCGGCCTTACTACGGCGGCTGCGGTGATGTGTGTATTCGCGCCGTTCTCCTACCTGTTTATGATCCAGCTCCCAATGTCCCGCGCCGCTAAAAAGTACAGCCGGGACGGCGGCGTCGTCCTTTCGCCTAGCGAGCTGGACGACTTCAGCTATACAAACGGGGCCGTTGTCACGGCGCACGACCTCTTCCCAGGCAATTCGGTCAAGCTGTTCGGGATCAAGACCTTTGCCGGCCAGCGGATTGATGAGGCGCTAATGGATGCCGCAAGCGTCATCCGCGAATCCGGAAGCGTCCTCACAAATGTCTTTGCCCAGATTATTGGAGGGGACGAGAAGCTCCTGCGCCCTGTGGATTCTCTCGTCTATGAGGACGGGATGGGGATTTCCGCCTGGGTGGCGAACAAACGGGTGCTGATCGGCAGCCGCGAGCTGATGATTAACCATGGGATCAGCGTTCCGTCCCGCGATTATGAGGAGCGCTATTTGAACGAGGGCCACGAGTTGATCTACCTCTCCACCTCCGGGGAACTGACAGCGGTTTTCCTTGCGAAATTTTTTGCGGCGCCCGAGGTGAAGGAGGCGATCCAGCGTCTCAGTGAGAATGGTATTCACTTGACCATCAAATCGGTGGACGCGGTGATTACCCGGCAGAAGATGGCCGAAATCTTCGATGAGGACCCCTCCTGTTTCAAAATACTGCCGTCGCGGCTTCACCCGATTTACGACCGGTATGGTTCGGCGCAGGAGAGGGGCGGGAGCTCGGTGCTGAGCAATGGCACGTTCCAGTCTTTCAGCGGCTCGCTCGTGGGGGCAAAACGACTGCGGATGTCCATCCTGCTCGGGAGCGTTATCCAGTTCGCTGCCATTGGACTGGGGCTTTTGATGCTGATTATCCTTACCCTGATTTCGGGGATGAGCGAGATGAAGGTGCTTTCGCTGTTTTTGTTCCAGCTTGTCTGGCTGGTGCTCACCCTGCTGCTCCCCCGGCTCAAATCGGTATAAATGATGAAAAAGGCAGGGGATTCATCCCCTGCCTTTTTTGGTTGCCGTAAATGCCGTAGATTCTGGGCAGTTTTATGAAGCCCCGGTAAAGACCGGGGCTTTTTTTAGGCAGGGCAGCTGCATATTTGCCTTGCTTTCCGCATAGATTTAAGCAGGACAAGCGGCGCAGAAAGGGTTTTTGTGAAAAACAATCAAAAATTTATCATATATTTAGCATAAAAGACCGGGAAAATCCATTGCGCGATCTATGCAAATATGATATAATTCAAACATTGAATTGAAACTTTGTATACAGTTTCAACAAAGAAGGAGTGGTCATATGAGCCGTTTAGGGGCGGATAGGATTAAAAATGTTGCGTTGGCTGGTCATGCGGGATCTGGAAAGACATCGCTGGCGGAAGCAATGATGTTTAAAGCAGGCGTCATTGACCGCCATGGCAAGGTTGCCGAAGGAAACACGGTGTGTGATTTTGATCCGGAAGAAGTAAAGAGAAGGGCGTCTTTATCGCTCTCAGTTGCACAGTTTGGGTATAACGACGTCAAGCTGAATCTTTTAGATACGCCCGGGCTGTTTGATTTTGCCGCCGGTCTTTATGAAGGCGTCAGCGCGGCAGACAGCGTCCTGATTGCCGTTTCCGGCAAGTCGGGTGTTACGGTAGGCGCAAAAAAAGCTTACAAACTGGCTAAAAAGTGTGGAAAAGCCACTATGTTTTTTGTTGGGAAAATGGACAGCGAAAATGCTGATTTTTATAAAGTTCTGGAGAGCCTGAAGGCCGAGTTCGGCCCGTCGGTCTGCCCAATTGTCGTGCCGTATTCTCGGAATGGGAAAGTAGAATGTTATATAAACCTTCTGGAGATGCGTGCGTATAAATACGACAAGAATGGCGCTGCCGTTCAGGTTGAAATGCCGGACAGCGAACACAGGCTGGATGGCCTGATTGCCGCTATCAGCGAAGCAATTGCTGAAACAGACGAAGAACTTTTTGAAAAGTTTTTCTCCGGCGAACAGTTTACCTATTTTGAATTGATCAGCGGGCTGCACAATGGAATCAAAAATGGCAGCATTACCCCGGTGCTCTGCGGAAGCGCACAGGAACTTCAGGGGATTGATATGCTTTTAGAGGCTGTCGCCAAAATGCTTCCGTCAGCTGCGGAGGCTTCTGGAAGGGAAGCGGTCTGTGCCGATACTGTCATTAATGTCGACTGCGACGAGGGTTCCCTTTTAAGCGCCTATGTTTTTAAAACGGTTGCGGATCCTTTTGTAGGAAAACTTTCCTATATCAAAGTGGTTTCAGGCGTTCTCACACCTGAAAGCGCCGTTGTTAATATGACTTCGGGTCAGCCGGAAAAAATGGGTAAAATGTTGGCCGTCAGGGGAAAAAAGCAGGATGAGATTAAAGAGGCTGGCGCGGGTGACCTGGTGGCAGTTACAAAATTGAACGCCCTGACCGGCGATACCCTTTGCGACCCGAAGCGCCAAGTTGTTTTTGAAAAAACAGAATTTCCGCAGCCGTGCTATTCTCTGGCGGTCAAGACGTCCGCCAGCGGGGATGAAAGCAAGGTTTCAAACGGGATTCACCGCCTGCTTGAAGAGGATCCTTCCCTGGGGTTTGAGCTTAATACCGAAACCCACCAGCAGATTCTGAGCGGGCTGGGCGAACAGCATCTCGATGTGGCCGTTGCCAAACTTAAGAACAAATTCGGCGTGGCGGTCGAGCTGGAACCGCCGATTATCGCCTACCGTGAAACCATCCGCAAAAAGGTAAAGGCGGAAGGGAAACACAAAAAGCAGACCGGCGGCCACGGCCAGTACGGCCATGTAGTTATCGAGTTTGAGCCGTGGGACTGCGACGACCTGATCTTTGAAGAAAAGGTATTTGGCGGCTCTGTCCCGAAAGGATACTTCCCGGCGGTTGAAAAGGGACTGCGGGACAGCGTTCTGAAAGGTGTTCTCGCGGGTTATCCGGTTGTAGGGTTGAAGGCAACTCTGCTCGACGGCTCTTACCACCCGGTAGATTCATCTGAAATGGCCTTTAAAACGGCAGCCGGCATTGCCTACCGCGAAGGGATTTCTCAGGCATCCCCGATTCTTCTCGAACCTATCGGCCTTCTCAAAGCGGTTGTGCCGGATGATAAGACCGGTGATCTGATGGGTGATTTGAATAAGCGCAGGGGCCGCGTCCTTGGGATGAATCCCGAAGAGCCGGGCTATACCGTAATTGAGGCGAACGTCCCAATGTCAGAAATGCAGGATTTTGCAAATACCTTGCGCCAGATGACCCAGGGCGACGGAAGCTTTACAGTTTCGTTTGAGCGATATGAACCGCTGCCAGAACAGCTGCAGGCCGCCGTGATTCAAAAAGCGGCGGAGATTTTCGGGAAATAATTGGTACTGATTCGGAACACAGGGACATATACATTACTAACGCACCAGCAAGGGGGTAATGTAATATGTTTCTGTGTTCCATTCGTATGTCCAAAATAAAAATATTTGTTGTATTCGCGGCGATTCTTGCGGTTGGGATTGTTTCTATTGTGCTGATCACTTCATCTTCAAACTCCAATAAGGTGCCGGATACCATGCCGCCGGTTGAAATGATGACAGCTGAAACCAACGACCAGCGAGTCGCTTTCTTGGAGTACTTCGGATGGAAGGTTGTTGCTGACCCTACCGAGGTTGCCGAGGTTGCGGTTCCAAACGAGTTCGACGACGTCTATCAGAACTATAATGCCATTCAGCGACAGCAGGGGTTGGATTTGGAAGGGTATAAGGGAAAAACGGTGCAGCGCTATGTTTATCTTGTCACCAATTATCCGGATGGAAAAACGAACGTTTTTGCCCATCTTTTAATCTGTGACAACGTTATCATTGGCGGCGATATTGCATCCAGCGAACTGGACGGTTTTATGCACGGATTTATAAAACCGTAATTCAACTAAAAAATAGCAACGAAATGACAGCGCTACCTAAGATTGTTTTTTAGGTGGCGCTGTGTTATGCTTTAAATAAGAATATTTCGTATTTATGGAGCGGAATATAGAAGTGCTGAAAATAGTTGTTATATGTTTGGCAAAAACATGAGGTTTTAAATGGAAAAAGTTTTACTTGATACGGATATTGGCGGGGATATTGATGACGCGATTTGCCTTGCTTATTTGTTAAAAGAGCCCCTGTGTGAGCTTCTTGGTATTACAACCGTTAGCGGAAAAGTAGAAAAACGAGCGGAAGTGGCAGATGCGATTTGCAAGGCCGCAGGTCAAACAATACCAATTGTTGCAGGTTTGGACACAACTCTACAGCCAATTCCTGTGTATCCCACACCGGAAGGGGCGGACGCACTGAATCGCTGGAAACATCAAACCTATCAAAAAGGAGATGCCCCAGCTTTTTTATACCAAAACATTAAGGAGCACCCCTATGAGGTGATATTGATTGGAATTGGCAGTATGACCAATATTGCCACTTTGTTTCGTGCTTATCCGGATGCTGTTCGTTTGTTAAAAGGCCTTTATGTGATGAATGGCTATTTTGGAACACGGCCGTTGCTGGAGCCTTGGTATAATTGGAACTCATGGGCTGATCCGTTGGCCTCTCAAATTGTATTTTCGTCTAGCGCTGTGACACACAAAGTATTTCCGCTTGAAGTTACAGATTCTCTTACAATAGAGTCTAAGGCGGCGGAGTCCATTTTTATAGGGGACACGGATTTAATGAAGGCGGTATTCGATTTTGGCCATAACTGGCTTGAAAGTTCGGGAAAGCTGACGATGCATGACCCTTTAGCCGCTGTTTCTGTCTTTTATCCGGATATTTGCCGCTTTGAGCGGGGTTTCGTTACGGTTGAAACCGATGAGGTCGGCAAAATGGGATCAACAAGGTTTATACCGAATGAAAATGGAAATGTTGAAATTGCCAGAAGCGTGGAAAAAGAACGTTTTTATCGTATTCTATCTGCTAATATTAAGGGGAGGTAATCAATGCGCCTTGACCGTTTTCTGACAGGGCAGAATATATCCAGCCGGAAAGAGGCGAAGGAGCTCGCAAAAGCCGGACTCATCACTGTCAACGGCGCTGTGGTGAAAGATACGTCTGTAAACATTGAGCCGGAGGCTGATCTGGTGGCAGTGCGCGGCGTGCCGGTTCACTATAAAAAGCATCTTTATATTATGCTCAATAAACCGGGCGGCGTGGTATGTGCCACCGAGGATAAACGTCATCGGACTGTTTTGGACCTCCTGCCGGAACCGCTTCAAAGAAGAGGGCTTTTTCCGGCGGGCAGGCTGGATATTGATACCGAGGGGTTTGTGCTGATTACCGACGACGGTAATTTCGCCCATAAAATGCTTTCGCCAAAGCACCATGTTTCCAAAACCTACCGGGCGGTTCTGGCTCATGCTATTGGGAAAGATGAAATAGAGCGGTTTTGTTCCGGCGTTGTGCTGGAGGACGGAACGCCCTGTCTCCCGGCGGAGCTTACCGTGCTGGAGGACGGTGGGAAACCGTTGGTAGAGGCTGTTTTGTATGAAGGGAAGTTTCACCAGGTAAAGCGGATGTTTGAGGCCGTCGGCAATAGGGTGGAGGCTCTCAGCCGGGTAAAAATTGGTGCTCTTCCGCTTGATCCGGATCTGCCGTCGGGCGGGGCAAGAGAAATTTTGCACAAAGAATGTTTGCTAATTTTAGGCAGTAATTCGAACGAAAAATGAACATTTTTTGTACGCCGGAGCAATTTTAGTAAATATATATAAACTGGATTTTGAAACTTTGGCTATTAACCTTATTGCTTTTTACAGGCTCAATTTGTTATAGTATAAGTGCGATGTTGCTACAAATTATTAGGAGGTATATAGAATGGCAAACTTATCATTGCGTAACATTCAGAAGGTTTATCAGGGCGGCGTTCAGGCTGTTTCTGACTTTAATCTTGAAATCGAAGACAAAGAGTTTTTAATTTTGGTCGGTCCTTCCGGCTGTGGTAAATCTACAACCCTTCGTATGATCGCTGGCCTTGAGGAAATTACTGGCGGCCAGCTGTACATAGGCGATGAGCTGATGAATGATGTCGCTCCGAAAGACCGTGATATTGCAATGGTTTTCCAGAGCTATGCGCTCTATCCGCACATGACTGTTTTTGACAACATGGCGTTCGGCCTGAAGCTCCGCAAAACCCCAAAAGATGAAATTAAGCGCCGCGTTGAAGAGGCGGCAAGAATTCTTGATATTACCCACCTGCTTGACCGTAAGCCGAAAGCTCTTTCCGGTGGTCAGAGACAGCGTGTTGCTCTTGGCCGTGCTATCGTCCGTGAGCCGAAGGTCTTCCTCTTCGACGAACCTCTTTCCAACTTGGATGCGAAGCTCCGTGCTCAAATGCGTACCGAGCTGACCAAACTGCATTATCGTCTCGGCACTACTTTCATCTACGTAACCCATGACCAGATTGAGGCTATGACGATGGGTGACCGTATCGTTGTTATGAAAGACGGTTTCATCCAGCAGGTTGATAATCCGCAGGCTCTGTATGACAAACCGTGCAACATCTTTGTTGCTGGGTTCATTGGCTCTCCGCAGATGAACTTTGTAGACGCTACACTGGTTGAAGAAGGTGGCAAAGTTTACTTCACTTTTGGCCAGTACAAAATCCCGCTTCCGGCAGCAAAAGCTGACAACGAAAACGTCCGTGCTTCTATCGGCAAGGAAGTTGTAGTTGGTATTCGTCCGGAAGGGCTTCATGACGAAGAAATGTACCTCTCTACCATGACCGATGGTATTATTGAGTGTGACGTTGACGTTGTTGAGCTGATGGGCGCTGAGACTTATATTTACTTCTCTGTTGAAGGTATTAACATGACCGCTCGTGTTTCCCGTACAAAAGCTCGTCCGGGCGACAAAGTCAAAATGGCGATTGACCTCAACCGCATTCACATCTTCGATAAAGAAACCGAGCAGGTTATTTGTAACTAAGTTTGCTATTTTAAAAGGCTGCCGCAGTATTGCGGCAGCCTTTTTGCTTTTGTAAAGAATACCGCTGCCATTAAAACCGGCGGCGGTTTTTGACAGAAAAATATTTCCATTGCCGCTTTTACGGTTTATTAACAACTTAAAAATTAAATTATGTTACAATTTGTAATATATTAGGCTGATTTAAGGTGGCTTTTTAACAACATAACAAAAACAGACAGGTTTTTCTCCGCAAGTTGTTGCAAAATGTTAAAATATTATGTAAAATAAGATTTGAATTGTATTATTTTTTATGTAAGAGGGGATAAATTATGTCGAACCGGTTGTTTCAGGGCATTGTTCATCAAATGAGAGATACAATCGACCGCGTCATCGGTGTTGTAGATGATCAGGCCACCATCATTGCATGCAGTGAGTTGTCCCGTATAGGCATTACCAACGAGTTTATCTCGCTGGATATCACAGAGGGGCATGACGTTTTTGTGCGTGACGGTTTAACTTATAAACCGTTTGGTTCGCATATCAAACCGGATTTTGCAGTTTTTGTCGAAGGGGTGGATGACGCCGCGGCGAAATACGCGCAGATCCTTGCGGTTTCTCTTTCCAGTATCAAACAGTATTACGATGAAAAGTACGACCGCAATAACTTTATCAAAAATGTCGTCCTCGATAATATTCTGCCGGGCGACATCTATGTTAAGGCCAGAGAACTCCACTTTAACACCGACGTCAGCCGCGTTGCTCTTCTCATCCGAATCACTTCATCCCATGAGGTTTCGGCATATGACGTCATCCAGAACCTGTTCCCTGACAAGCAGAAGGATTTTGTCTTCAATATCAGCGAAAGCGATATCGTCCTGATTAAGGAAATTAAGCCGACTATTGAATCCAAGGATCTGGAAAAACTGGCCTGTTCAATTGTCGATACCCTTTCGAGCGAGTTTTATACCAAGGCAGTCGTTGGAATCGGCACGCCGGTTATCGGTGTAAAGGACCTTGCCCATTCCTTTAAAGAGGCGCAGATTGCGTTGGAGGTCGGGAAGGTATTCGATACCGATAAAGCCATTGTCAGCTATGACAACCTGGGAATTGCCCGGTTAATCTACCAGCTGCCGACTACTCTTTGCGATACTTTTTTGAAAGAAGTGTTCAAACGGGGCTCAATTGAGTCGCTTGATTATGAGACCTTGTTTACCATCCAGAAGTTTTTTGAGAACAACTTAAATGTTTCCGAAACATCCAGGAAACTGTTTGTTCACCGGAATACTCTGGTTTACCGCCTGGAGAAGATTAAAAAGCTGACAGGGCTTGATCTGCGTGAGTTTGACCATGCAATCATCTTTAAAATTGCTCTGATGGTGAAAAAATACCTGACTTCAAATCCGGTTAAATTTTGACCGGATTCCCTTGCGGCAGCAACAGGACGAGTGGACGTAAGTGAATGATTATCTTGAATTGTGGTGCATAGTATGATTAATTTCAAAGACGTTTCCTTTGCTTACGGAAACGGAAACATGGTGTTGAAAAATATCAACCTGAATGTTGATGCCGGGGAATTTGCCTTTGTGGTAGGCTCGTCCGGAGCGGGAAAAAGTTCGTTGTTTAAGTTGATCCTGCGGGAAGTCCTTCCGCTTGAAGGGTCTGTTGTTGTCAATGGGTACGACCTGAAAACGTTGAAAAAGAGGGAAGTCCCGGGCTTCCGCCGTTCCATTGGCGTAGTATTCCAGGATTTCCGCTTGATTCCCAGCATGACGGTGTTTGACAATGTAGCATTCAGCCTGCGGGTTACAGACGCTTCAAGACGATTTATCCGTAACCAGGTACCGTATGTGCTGGATTTGATGGGGTTAGTTCATAAGGCGAAAAGTTACCCCAATGAGCTCTCCGGCGGCGAACAGCAGAGGGTTGCTTTGGCGCGTGCGCTTGTAAACGATCCGCCCCTGATCATTGCAGACGAGCCAACCGGGAACGTAGATCCCGAGCTGTCATATGAAATTGTTGAACTCCTGCGTGAAATCAATAAATGCGGGACCACAATCCTGATGGTGACCCACGAGCACGACCTGGTCCGTTATTTCGGCGGGCGCACCATTACGGTTGAGAATGGAAGTATTGTGTTTGATGATTATGTAGGAGGAAATCATGAAAGCCAGCAGCTTCAAATACCTCGTTAAGGAGGGCGCGACCAATGTGTGGCTCAATCGGCTGATGTCTTTGGCGTCGGTTGGTGTTTTGACCACCTGTTTGCTTCTAATTGGTTTTTCCCTGCTGATTACAGCGAACATCAACAACATGGTTGATTACATAGGCGACCAGAATGAAGTCGTGTTCTTTATTAAAGACGATGCTACCCAGGAACAAATTGACGAAACATTTGCCTCACTAAAAAATGACGAACGCCTTTTCAACGTTGTGTACACCGACAAGGCGCAGGCGCTTGAAGAGTATAAGGAAACGATGGGGGAAAGCGCTATCCTGTTAGACGGCCTGGAAGGTGAAGATAATCCGTGCCCTGCTTCTTACCGGTTTAAGGTTGCAGATCTTTCCCAAACATCGGCGATTGTGAAGGAGCTTGAAAGCAACCCGATCAAGGAGTTGATCAATGCACCAACTGATGTTGCCGATACCATGACGAACATTAAGGATATGATCAATGTCTTTGGTATAGTGCTGGTCATTGTGCTGGCCGTCGTATCTCTTGTTATTATCGCGAATACAATCCGGGCGACTGTTTTCAGCCGCCGGCGTGAAATTAATATTATGAAATATGTTGGGGCGACCAACAATTTTATCCGGGTGCCTTTTTTTGTGGAAGGAATTTTAATTGGTGCAATTGCCGCTATTCTGGCCTTTTTGCTGATCTGGGGCGGTTATTCGCTGCTCTTTAACTATATGACGAACCACGCTTCTGTTTGGCTGAAGCAGCTGCTGAGCAGTATTATCCCGTTTAGCCAGATTGCGTGGCCGCTGCTGGGCTGCTTTATGGGTTCCGGCGTGATTGTCGGTACAGTAGGCTGTACATTTAGTATCCGGAATCATCTCAAGGTTTAAGAGGGGAGGGTAACGGGATCATGAAAAAAAGAGTTTGCGTAAAAATAATGGCGGTTTTGCTTTTCTGCACCGTGTTGACCGGCGGAGTGGTTTCTATGCCTTCCTATAAGGCGGAGGCTGTCACCCAGCAGGAGCTTGAAGACAGGCTGAACAATTTAAAGGATGAGGAAGAAAGAATTGCAGCGGAGCTTAACAAGGCTCAAAATGATGTTAAAAACCAGAAAGCTTATCAAACGCAGCTGAGTTATCAGATCAATAATACAGAAAACCAGATTACGGCGCTTAGCCAGCGAATAGGTGTGCTGGACACGCAGATTTCTGAGAAGACGGCTGAAATTGAACGGACTCAAAAGGAAATTGATGAAAGTTTTGGCCTGTTTAAAAAACGGCTTCGCGCCATGTATATGTCAAACGATGCAACGGTGTTGAGCGTCCTGTTCGGCAGTTCTACCTTTGCGGAGTTTTTATCGGCGGCGGAGACTACTCAGCGGATCGCTGATCATGATGACAAATTGATTAAAGAACTTACCGCCCAAAAACAGAAAATAGAAGCGGATAAGGCGACGATTGAGCAGGCCCGCAAGCAGATAGAGGCGGACAAGGCTTCGCTCGAGAGTAAGCAGAACCAGCTCAACCAGGCTAAAGCGGAGTCAAATGAAACGCTGGCAGATCTGCAGGCAATTGAGAAAAAGGCCGGGCTGACCTATGAACAGGTTGTTGCGGAAATGGAAAAGGCTGATGCGGAACTCCAGTGGTTTATCCAGCAGAACCAGAGCGAAGGGGAGCTTTCCCCCGGCGGTTGGCTATGGCCGGTTGCGGGTTATCCCCGGATCTCAGACGGTTTTGGAAATCGTATTCTCAACGGGGTTCAGCAGTTCCACAAAGGAATCGATATTCCGGCTGCCTACGGGCATCCGGTCCGGGCTGCGAAGAGCGGCGTAGTTATCCGTGCTGATTTCAGTACCTCGTACGGTAATATTGTCGTTATAGACCACGGAGGAGGATTTTCTACGGCCTATGCGCACAATTCTTCTTTGAAGGTTTCAAAAGGGGATGTTGTATCACAGGGGCAGACAATTGCATTGATTGGTTCGACCGGCTGGTCCTACGGGAACCACTGCCACTTTGAGGTGCGCATCAACGGCGTTGTGCAAAACCCGCTCAACTATGTAAGAGCCACCGGTTGATGACAACAGGATGAACAGTTAATTTGGAGGAAACGGCGGATGAATAAAAAGATATCCCTGGGTGCGGCGATCAGTTTTATGGCGGTCGTCGCCGCCATTACCTTTACCATTACAATGATTTTTTCGATGAACATCTTCAACGACAAAGTCTATAATGTAAAGGAACGGGAAGAGCTTTATAAAAAGGTCTCTGAGCTTGACCATCTGATCCGTCAAAATTATATTGGGGAGTTAGATGAGCAGTATCTGCTTGATGAGCTCTCAAGCGGATTAATGAACGGAACAAACGACCCGTATGCCGCCTATTATGATGCTGAAACATTCAGCCGCCTGCAGGCAATTGAACAGGGGAAACTTGTTGGAATTGGCGCAAGTTATTCCAGAGATGAAAGCGGCTATATCCGTCTGAGCAAGGTGTACAGCGGGTCCCCAGCGGCTTCAGCAGGGTTGAAAGAAGGCGACCTGATTGTAGCGGTAGATGGTGAAGACATTAAGGTGGGCGGTTATTCCCAGGCACTGGAGAAGTTGATGGGAGAGCCGGGTACGAGGGTGTCGGTCACATACCGCCGCGACAGTGTGGATAATAGCTGTGAGGTGCTTCGGAAGACGTTTGAAGTCCCTGTAGTTTCATTGGAAATGCAAGAAGACGGTAATGCCTATATTAAAATTTCAGCCTTTTCGAATGCTGCGGTGAAACAGTTCCGCTCCGTTTTAAATAAGGTAGCTACCGAGGAGGTTACCGGGATTGTTTTTGACCTGCGCAATACGGCAGGCGGTGATCTTGACAGCGCATGTGAAATGCTGGATATGCTGCTTCCGGCTGGCGATCTTCTCTCTGCCACGTACAAGGATGGTACAACACAGCTCCTCAAACGTTCTGATGGCAATGAATTGGCCCTTCCAATGGTGACGCTTATCAACGGCAAAACCCAATATGCGGCTGAGCTTTTTGCGGCGGATCTGAGCGATTATGAAAGATCCAAGCTTGTGGGCACCAATACTTATGGGCAGGGCGTAATGCAGGAGTCTTACCAGCTTAAGGATGGAAGTGGTGTTGTGTTGAGCAGCGCGTATTTTAATCCTGCTGTCAGTGCGAATTTTAACGAAATTGGAATAAAGCCTGACTATGAAGTCACCCTTTCGAGCGACGCTGAAAAAAAACTGGCATACGGCGAGCTTGCTAAAACGGATGACGCCCAGCTGATAAAAGCCCTTGAGGTTTTAGATACTTCCAAATAACTTGGCAAAAGTCTTGAAACTAATTTTTAGCGGACGGTCCTGCGTTTGTTGGGAATACTACCTTGTATGGCTTTGTAATAAATGTATTTCTTTTCCACCCTATTCATATAATTTTGTAGCCGCTTGGCGGCGTCAAAGTTATAGGAACAGGGTGGATGCTTTTATGTTTGCTGTGATTACGGGGAAGGAAGCGGCTTATCAAAACGGGGGAATATTTCGGAAAGGCTATTCGGTTAAGGCGGCAGCTTATTCGGGAGGGTCTTACCGAATAGTTACTTTAAAACGCCGCCGGGTAAAATGGAAAAAACTTTCGGGTGAATTGGGGGCTGCGGCGGCGCACGCGGTGGTGTGCAACGGAATTGAGCTACCGGTCGATTGTGGAATTACACCGCAGGATACGGCTGAAATCAGCTATGTTTTTTTGAAGAATGCAGTAGAATATCTGCTTTTAAACACGCCGGTGCCCATTCAAAAGCGTCGGGCAACCATTATTGACCTGCGGGGTGTTTACCACGACCTTGCGAGGGTGATGGCAAAGCACTGCGCTCTGCTCAAAGTTGTGACGCTCCACCGGGAGAGTTACGACCACCTTTCAGAACAGCTCCGGGAAGAGTTCGGCGCTGTGATGCAGATTACCGATGTAATGGATCATCCCAACGATAACCTTATGATCGTATCTCCCAAGGGGTTTGGAGCAGATCTTGCCGGAGCGGTCACTGTGCCGGTTGTGACGCTGGAGCCGGAACAGTTCAAAGGTGTGGAAACGGTGAGTGGATTTTCGGCTGCTGATCTGTCCGCTTTTCACTTGACACTTCCGGAGGAAGTGAACCTGTTGGAGCTTGCTGCTGTTTTATATGGTGTGGAAACCCATCGGGAACTTAAAAATTTTTTACCGGGGCGCTGTGTTTTGGATAAACAAGAGATGACGCTGCAAAATATCTTGGTAGAGAGATTCTCGCTTGACACAAGGGAATAGATTTAATATAATAGGTACATTGTAAATGTCACAGAAGCTTCCTTTATGGGAGGCTTTTGTTACTAAGGAGGAGTTTGTGTGTCTGCAAAACAGGTTGTTCTGACCGAAGACGGTTTGAAACGTTTGGAAATAGAGCTGGAAGAGCTCAAAACGATAAAACGGAAAGAAGTAGCGGAAAAAATTAAGGTTGCGCTTTCTTTTGGAGATCTTTCTGAAAACAGCGAATATGATGAGGCCAAAAACGAACAGGCCATGGTTGAAGCCCGTATTGTCCAGGTGGAAGGAATTTTGAAAAATGTCAAGGTCCTTGAATCGGACGATCTTGGAACTGATGTTGTAAATCTCGGTTCCCGGCTGAAAATCCGCGATGTGGAATTCGACGAGATTATGGAGTACCACCTTGTCGGTTCAACGGAGGCAGACCCTCTCAATGGCAAAATTTCGGACGAATCCCCGGTTGGCAAAGCCCTCATGGGGCATCGTGTAGGAGAAACTGTAGAGGCTGAAACTCCTTCCGGTATGGTTCAGTTTGAGATTTTGGAGATTATGAAATAGGTCTTTTCAACAAAGGGCGCAAGCCCTTTGTTTACGTATTGGTCATAAAAATGTCAGACAGACGTATTGATTGGCTTGAAACAGGAGGTTAAAATTAATGAGTGAACAAATCAATGAGGCGGCTTTGCAGGAAGAGCTGAACGAACAGCGGCGGGTGCGCCGTGAAAAGCTTGCGGAACTGCAGGCTGCCGGAAATAATCCATATGAGATTACAACCTATGACGTCACCCACACCGCTCGGGAAATCCGCAGCCGTTTTGAGGAGTTGGAAGGCAAACCGGTTTCTTTGGCAGGCAGGATGATGAGCCGCCGAAAAATGGGAAAGGCAAGCTTTATTGACATCCGTGACAACACCGACCGGATGCAGTCCTACGTCCGGCTTGACGATGTAGGGGAAGAAAGCTACAATGCATTTAAAAAGTGGGATATCGGGGATATTATCGGCCTCAAAGGTACGGTGTTCAAAACTAAAACCGGAGAAATTTCTATCCACGCAACCGATATTGTCTTGCTCTCCAAGTCGCTCCTCCCTCTTCCGGAGAAGTTCCATGGCCTGACCGATACCGACACCAGGTACCGTCAGCGGTACGTTGACCTGATTGTCAACCCGGAAGTGCGGGATACATTTTATAAAAGGAGCCGGATTTTAAAAGAAATCCGCGCTTATCTTGACGGGATGGGGTACCTGGAAGTAGACACCCCTGTTCTCCATACTCTAGAAATAGGAGCCGCTGCCCGGCCGTTTGTTACCCATCATAATGCGCTTGATCTCGATATGTATCTTCGGATTGAAACCGAGCTTTACCTAAAACGGCTGATTGTCGGTGGTTTTGACCGGGTTTATGAAGTCGGCCGTATTTTCAGGAATGAGGGAATGGATACGTCTCATAACCCTGAGTTTACTTCTGTGGAAATGTACCAAGCGTATACTGATTATTTTGGGATGATGGATCTGATTGAAGACATGTACAAGACCATCACCAAAAACGTCTGCGGAACCGGAGTTATTACCTACCAAGGCACTGAAATCGACATGGCGTCCCCTTGGGTGCGGATGACGATGGTGGAGGCTGTAAAAAAATATGCGGGCGTTGATTATAACGAGTGGGAGACTGACGAAGCCGCCCGCACCTGCGCCAAAGAGCACGGTGTTGAGGTTGAGGAAGGCGCTGCCGCTACTAAGGGCCATGTCCTGATTGCTTTCTTTGAGGCGTTCGTAGAGGACAAGCTGGTTCAGCCCACTATCATTTACGATTACCCGGTAGAAAATTCCCCGCTGGCGAAGAGGAAAACGTCCAATCCTGCATTTACCGAACGGTTTGAGTATTTTATTTATAACCGTGAAATGGGCAATGCTTTTTCTGAGCTAAACGACCCGATTGATCAGAAGGCGCGGTTTGTAAAACAGGTAGAAGCCAAACGCGCGCAGGGAGCCAACGCCGAGGTTGACGAAGACTTTATCACAGCGCTTGAATATGGTATGCCGCCAACGGGTGGTCTTGGTTTTGGCCTCGACCGGCTGGTAATGCTGTTGACCGACAGCGCGTCGATTCGTGATGTATTGCTTTTCCCCACAATGAAACCACGCGACTGACGAACGTGAAACAAGGAGGACTGGTTCGTGGCGAACAATAGTGTAAAAAGGGAACAGAACCGGCAAAAAGAGCTTGCGTATATCCGCAGGGTCAAACAAACGATGCTGCCAAAAAGTACGGAAGAGCGTCAGAAAGAGCTTGCGGCCGAACAGGAGGCATGCAAAGCAAAACATACCGGCCCTGGATCCGCGGTTTCCAATTTCTTTTATTATTATAAATGGAGAATAGTAATCATCACGCTGTTTGCCTTGATTGCGGTTATTGTGGCTGTAAACCTCCTCAACAAGCCTGCTTATGATACCCAGGTCCTTACCGTTTTTTCGTCAGACGCCATAGAATCAGAGAATTACGCCAACTTGATTTCAAAGTATGGTTATGATCTCGACCGCAACGGGGAAGTTCAGACGCAGTTGATAGAGATTTGCCTGTCTGAAAATCAGACGGGTATGGCTGAAACTGCTCAGCGCCCGGCAATGGTTGCTTATATGCAGCTCAAAAACGTCAACCTTTATCTGTTGGATGACAGTATTTATCAGGAATTGATGGGGGTCAACGCAGACGCTTTTGTCGATTTATCGGCTCTCTATCCGGACAACCCGAATGTGGACGGCCGCCGTTTTCTAATTGAGGGAAGCGAAATCCAAAAAGAACTAGGGCTTGAGAAGCTGCCGAACAAGTTCGCTTTTGTGATACGGAGCGAGGACCATGCACAGGATGCAAACGAAAGCTACGAAGCCAGTATGAACATATTGCGGAATATGATTGAGAATACTAAGACAGCTACAGAATAAAAAACGGCTCCCGGCTTTCGGGAGCCGTTTTCCGTTTCTGCCGCGTTTGTATTTTCTGCAAAAAAATGGTAAAATAAAGACAGTTTATAACCAATAAGTGCTGAAGGAACCATTTTATGATTTTAAAACACTGGGTGCGTCCCCAGCCGCCCACCGGGCTTTCTAAAATTTTTGCCAAAGAATATAATATACCTCTGTTTCTTGCCGAAATCCTGCAGGTAAGGGGATTGGATTCCCCTGCAAAGGCGGAAAACATTCTGGGCGATTGCGCCGGGCTGTCTGATCCGTTTGTACTGCCCGACATGGAAAAGGCTGTTTCCCGGATTCAGTCCGCTGTTGCCACGGGTGAAACGATTGCGGTCTACGGCGATTATGACTGCGACGGCGCCTGTGCGTCTGCAGTAATGCTGCGGTATTTTGAGTCTTTGGGCGTGCAGGCCCATTTGTACATACCGTCCCGTACGGAGGATGGTTACGGCCTCAATTGTGCGGCTTTGGATAAAATCCGGGAGCGGGGTGCAAGCCTGGTTATCACGGTGGACAATGGGATTTCTGCTTTGAAAGAGGCGGAATATGCCTTGGAACTTGGAATAGACCTTGTGATTACCGACCATCACCAGCCGGGGGAAAAATTGCCCCGTGCTGTTGCGGTTGTAGACCCGTACCGGAAAGATTTTGACGTTCCATACCGCTTTTACTGCGGAGCGGGGGTGGCTTTCCAGCTGGTTCGGGCGCTCAGTGCTGAAACTGAGATGAATGAGCCGCTATATACGGAGCTTCTTGCGCTGTCTTCCGTTGCAACGGTTGGCGACGTTGTTCCCCTGACGGGGGAAAATCGTTTTCTTGTAACAGAAGGCCTGAAGATATTGCGGAAGTGCGGCAATGCGGGGATTGAAGCCCTGTTGCGTGTATCTGGTGTAAAGTCGGTTACGGCGCGTTCGGTTGCGTTCGGCCTTGTTCCGCGGATTAATGCGGCCGGCCGGATGGGGAACGCTCCCCTGGCGGCGGAGCTTTTGCTCTGTAAAGGAAGGGGAAAAGCGGAACAAGCCGCCCAAACGCTGGATGGCCTCAATATAAAACGCCAGGAAGCCGAGGGAAGAATCCTTGAAGAGGCGCTTAACCAGCTGGATCAGAACCCGGAATTGCTCCGGCGGAGGGTTCTAGTTCTTGCAGGGGAGGGCTGGGATACCGGCGTTATTGGAATTGTGAGCGCACGGCTTTTGGAGCGCTTTGGAAAACCTGTTTTTCTTCTGGGCATTGACGGAGATATGGCTACTGGCTCCGTCCGCAGCGTTGAGGGCTTTTCGGTTTTTCGGGCCCTTCAGGCTTGCGGCGATCTCCTGGAACGGTACGGCGGGCACGCCCAGGCGGGCGGCCTGACGGTCCGCAAAGGTAATATCACCGCGTTTACCCAAGCGGTAAACGCATATGCGGACAGCCTGCATAATATTCCAAGGGAGGTCTGCCGGATTGACAGGCTTCTCAACCCGGATGACGTCACGCTGAAAAACGCCGAATGCCTTTGCCGGCTGGAACCGTTCGGAGCCGCAAATCCGGAGCCGCTTTTTTTGATGGAAGAGATGAAGGTTGAAAAAATACTGCCCCTTTCCGGCGGCAGACATACCAAACTCTCTTTATATAAAGATGAAAAAGGGGTTGAGGTACTCTGTTTTGGAAAGGAGACGGCTGTGTTTCCGTATCCCATAGGCAGTGTGGTGGATCTTTTGGTAAGCCTTGAAGTCAATGAATTTGGAGGGCGGCGGTTCCCGTCCCTGCGGTTGAAGGAGATTCGCCCTGCCGGTATTAACGAAACCGAGTTTGAAAAGGCGCAGCTGCTTGCGGACAGAATTTGCAGCGGGCAGAGCATTTTTCCGCAGGAAGAAGGGGAAATCCGGCTTTGCCGTGAGGAAATGGTTCCCGTCTATCAGGTCTTAAAAAGACTTTGCGGGTACAGAGGTGACTTGGCCGTGTTGTATTTTACCGTATTTCGCCATAAAATAAGTTATGTTAAATTTCGCGCGGCGCTTGAAGTGCTGCGGGAACTCAACCTGATTGATTTTTCGGAGGTTCGGAACGCTTTGACGGTAGAAAAAAATCCGCCCGGCGTTTCTTTGACAGCCTCCAGACTATTCCGTTCCCTGCAAAAGCAGGAAACGGATATGAGAAATTGAGGAATGAAAAATGCCAGCGTATCTTCATAATTTAATGGATGCCATTGACAGCAGTGAACGCTCGTACGATAAAGAACAGATCGTCAGAGCATACGACTTTGCTAAAACGGCGCATGAAGGGCAGCGGAGAGATTCCGGCGATCCCTATATTTCCCATCCAATTGCCGTAGCCTCTATTTTAGTGGAGCTCGGAATGGATGAGGCCAGCATTTGCGCCTCTCTCCTGCACGATGTTGTGGAGGACACCCCTGTCACCAAGGAAGAACTCACCTCCGAGTTCGGTGAGGAGATTGCAAGCCTTGTGGACGGCGTTACCAAGCTGAGCAAAATTCCTCTCTCAACCAGGGAAGAGCAGCAGGCAGAAAACGTGCGGAAAATGCTTTTTGCCATGTCGCAGGATATCCGCGTTATTATCATCAAGCTGGCTGACCGCCTGCACAATATGCGCACACTTAAATACCGTCCTCCCCAGAAGCAGAGGGACACCTCTTTGGAGACGATGGAAATTTACGCGCCGATTGCCCACCGGCTGGGAATCCGTGCCGTCAAAGAAGAGCTGGAGGATCTGGCGCTTCAATACCTCGACCCGGTCGCTTTAAAAGAGATAGAGGATACGCTTCAGCTCAAAGAGGCCAACCGGAAGTTCTTTATTCCAGGCATTATTGAGCGGATTGAAAAAAGGCTGGAAGAATATGATATTAAACCCCATATTGAGGGGCGGGTCAAGAGCCTGTACGGCATCTATCGCAAGGTTTATATGGCAGGGCGGGATTTTGATGAAGTTTACGATATTTATGCCGTCCGGGTTATCGCTTCTACGGTGATAGAGTGCTACAACATCCTCGGCATTATGCACGACATGTTCACCCCGATCCCGAACCGGTTCAAGGACTACATCTCAACGCCGAAATCGAATATGTACCAGTCGCTTCACACTACAGTTCTGAGTAAGGAAGGAATCCCCTTTGAAATTCAGATCAGGACTTGGGATATGCACTATACGGCGGAATACGGAATTGCCGCCCACTGGAAATACAAGCTCGGGATTCAGGGAAAGGATAAGCAGGAAGAGCGTTTTGCCTGGATCCGCCGTCTGATTGAGTCTCAGCAGGAGAACGAAAACCCGGAGGAAATCGTCTACAGCATTAAGACCGACCTCGGCGCGGAGGACGTTTTTGTCTTCACACCCAAGGGGGACGTCAAGAGCCTCCCAGTCGGGTCTACGGTCATCGATTTCGCATACGCCATCCACAGCGCGGTGGGCAACCGGATGACCGGGGCTAAGGTTGACGGGCGGATTGTTCCAATCGACTACAAGGTTAAAACCGGCGACGTTGTAGACATTATCACAAGCAATTCCCCAAACCATGGGCCAAACCGCGGCTGGCTGAACATCGTCAAGACAGGTGAGGCCAGGAATAAGATCAGGGCATGGTTCAAGAAAGAAAAACGCTCTGAAAATGTGGCCGAGGGGAAAAGTGAACTTGAGCGGGAGTTCAAACGCAACCAGATTGTCCTTCCGGAAAAAGAGATGGAAGAGTTTCTTCTGGCTGAGGCAAAACGCTACCATTTTAACAGTGTGGAGGACTTTTACGCGGCTCTGGGCTACGGCGGTATTCTGCTCTCTAAAATTATTGCACGGATCAAAGACGATTATCTTAAAAATTATAAATCAAAGCCGGTGGAGCCAGAAGTTCCGGCTGTTCCTGAAATTCCCAGGACAACCTATAAAGGCAGCGGCGTAGTTGTTGACGGCATTGATAACTGCCTGGTTAAATTCTCCCAGTGCTGTACCCCGCTGCCGGGCGATCCGATTATCGGGTTCATCACCCGTGGGCACGGTGTCTCTATCCACAAGCAGGACTGTGTCAACGTCCTTGCCTCGATGAAAAACACCGAACAGCGCGACCGCTGGATCCCAGTTCACTGGGCGGAAACCAACCAGACCCATTACCGCTGTACACTGGATATCGTCGCGCATGACCGCAACGGACTTCTTGCCGACGTCACGGTTGAACTTGCCGGTTTCCGCGTCCCCGTCCATGAGGTATCGGCGAGGGAGCTTAAAAACGGAAATGCCAATATTGTTGTGACCATCGGAATTGCCGGAGTGGACCAGCTTAAAAATATTATCCAGAAGCTGTCCAAAATAAAGGACGTCATCTCGGTAGAGCGTTCCGGCAAGCAGTAAAGGAGTATGGTATATGAAAGCGGTTTTGCAGCGGGTTTCCAGGGCAGAGATTATCATTGACGGCGAACCGGGGGGAAGCATCGGCCCGGGGCTGGTTGTCCTCCTCGGCGTGATGCAGGGCGATACGGCAGTCCAGGCAGATATCCTTGCCGAAAAGCTAATGGGTCTGCGCATTTTTACCGATGAAAACGATAAAATGAATCTGTCAGTCGAAGATATTGGCGGAAGTCTTTTGGTCGTTTCTAACTTTACGCTGGGCGCAGACTGCAAAAAAGGGAGACGCCCCTCCTTTGATGGAAGCGCACCTCCTAAGGATGCAGAGCCGCTGTACGAATATTTTGTAAAACGGGTGAAGGAACTGTCCAGCCGTCCGGTAGAAACCGGAAAGTTCGGCGCCGATATGGAAGTTTCCCTGGTCAACGACGGCCCGGTGACAATCATTTTGGACACCGACCACCTAACAAAACGTTAAAAAAGAGGTAGTTTGATGCAGATTTATCGTGTACCGGTTGGACTGATGGAAGTTAACTGTTACTTTGTATGGAGTAAAAAAGACGCAGTGGTTCTAATTGACCCAGGTGCGGATGCCGCTTGTATTTCCACCGAACTTCAGGAGAATGGGCTAGCCCCGTGCGCCGTTTTGCTGACGCATGGGCATTTCGACCATATTGGAGCGGTGGCGGAGCTAAAGGGGAAATACGGGCTTGAAGTGATTATCGGTGCGGAAGATGAGGAAATGCTTGCTGACCCGGAAAAAAATGCCTCCAGTTTGGTCGGCGTAAAAACGGCGCCTTTTCAAGCCGAACGTTTGGTGAACAATGGTGAAGTTTTTACTGTGGGCGGTGTGGAGTTTGAGGCGTACCATACAC
Organism: Oscillospiraceae bacterium; assembly: GCA_902766785.1. Lineage (GTDB taxonomy): Bacteria > Bacillota > Clostridia > Oscillospirales > Ruminococcaceae > Metaruminococcus_A. The sequence goes on from CACXEO010000085.1 coordinate 46,751, forward strand.
CCGGCCATACGAAAGGCTCAATGACCTATCGTTGTGGGGACGTTCTTTTTACAGGCGATACCCTGTTTGCCGGTTCTGTAGGCCGGACTGATTTTTATGGCGGGGATTTTTCCGCCCTTTCCGCATCTCTCAAACACCTTGCGGTTCTTCGGGGCGATTACCGCGTTCTGCCTGGTCACGGGCCCGAAACAACACTTGGAACTGAACGGAAGATAAATCCTTTTTTAGGAGCAGATTATGACTCTTTATCTTAACGGGCATACTTATAAATATGAGCTTGAACACTTGATTAAAATGTTTTTCCCGCTGATCAAGCTCGGAATTGTTTACAATGAAACTGAAGGGGACGGGGGTGCGGTGGTGACGACCCTGACCGAAGAAGATGAGGAATACCGCCTGACAGTGACTGTACGGTATGAAGGCGAAACCATCAGCAGGATGGAGACGGTCAGCCGGAACCGGACAGATTGCTCTGCCGAGTGTGAACGGGTCTTTGGTGTTCTAATTTATGAGCTGTTGGAATCCCTGACTGGTACGAGTCCCAAATGGGGGATTTTAACAGGAATCCGCCCGGTAAAACTGGTTTCAGCCCGTCTGGAAAATGGAGAGCCGGATGAGCGGATTGTTCAGGAGTTTGAACGGGATTATAAGGTAAAGCCGCAAAAAACGAAACTGCTGCTGGAAACAGCAAAGGTGGAACGCAGCGTGGTTTCAAGGCGGGCTGAAAACGATTTCAGCCTTTATATCGCCATCCCGTTCTGCCCGACGAGGTGCCAATATTGCTCTTTTGTTTCCCATTCAGTCGAACAGGCGAAGAAGCTGATTCCAGATTACCTACTGACCCTCCGCCACGAAATCCGGGAAACCGGAAAAATAGCGGCTGAACTGGGGCTGAAACTGAAAACGGTCTATTTCGGGGGCGGAACGCCTACCGTTTTGAGGGCGGAACAGCTTGCGGAGTTGTTTGACGAAGTCCGCGAATGTTTTGACCTGTCCAACTGTGTGGAATACACGGTTGAAGCGGGCCGGGCGGATACCATTACCGCGAAAAAACTGGCGGCGATTCAAAACGCAGGAGCGACCCGTATCAGCATCAATCCCCAGAGCTTTGAGGACGACGTCCTTGAAGAAATTGGGCGGAAGCACACGGCGGCTCAGGTGATTGACTGTTATCATATGGCGCGGGAATTGGGTTTTGACAACATCAATATGGACTTTATCGCGGGCCTCAAGGGGGATACGCTGGACGGTTTTAAACGGACTATGGAAACCGCGTTGGCTCTGGAACCTGAAAATATTACGGTGCATACTCTGTCGGTAAAGCGTTCTTCCAGTTTGTATCAGGATGCGGAATCGCTCAGGATGATCCGGGATAACCCGACCTCGGCAATGGTTGATTATTCTCAGCAGGTACTGGAAGCCGCGGGGTACCACCCGTATTATCTCTACCGGCAGAAAAACACCCTTCAAAACCTTGAAAACGTGGGGTTCTGCAAGCCGGGGTACGAAGGGATTTACAATATTTATATCATGGAAGAGCTCCAGACTATTCTGGCTCTTGGGGCAGGCGCCGTGACAAAACTAGTCGACCAGGGCTCCGGCCTGATTGAACGGGTTTTCAACTATAAGTTCCCTTACGAATACATCGGCCAGTTCGATGAAATGCTCCGGAGGAAAGAACAGGTGAGAACATTTTATGAAAGAAAACGGCTATGCGCGGACGGAGCGCTTTGACGCGGAAACGATAAACCGCTTAAAGGAAACCAACGAGGCGTTTTTGATTGATTCGGCTGAGCGCGCCTATGAAGATACGGTCAGGCAGACGGTGGAACGCTACCTGGAGCACAGGAAAGAAAAGGGGATGATTTTGATTTCCGGGCCTTCCGGTTCTGGAAAAACCACCTCGAGTTACCGTTTGACAGATGAACTCAAAAATCACGGATTTAGCCCTGTTGTCATTTCACTGGACAATTTTTTTCTGGAATTCAAAAAGCTGCCCCGCAACCGGGACGGCAGCCCGCGGTACGATTCGGTTCAAGCCCTGGACCTTTCGTTGCTTAACCAAACTCTTTGGTCTTTGTTTTACCATAGGGAGGCGGAGGTGCCGACTTTCAATTTTATAAAATCGAAAGCGGATGGCGGCAGGCTTTTGCGGCTGGAGCGGGACAGCGTTGTTCTGATTGAAGGGATTCACGCCCTGAACCCGCTTATCACCTATGGGCTTGATTATGATTCGTTTTTTAAGGTTTGTATGGATGTAGACAGCGCTTTCTTCGCCGGTGATGAAATGCTCCTGTCTTCCAGGGACGTCCGGTTCCTACGCCGGTCCATCCGGGATTTTAAGCACCGGGGGGCAGCGCTTGACGTCACCTACGGGATGTGGCCCGGCGTCTGCGAGGGAGAGGATCAGTTTATTAAACCGTTCTACCCTTATGCCGATGTGATGCTTAACACGGCTTATTGTTATGAGCCGCTTGTCTATAAGCCGCTCATCCTCCCGATGCTCACGGGGGTCGTTGAACATCCGGATTATGGGGCTCAGGCAAGAGAACTTTACCGAAAAATGCTCCGTTTTAGTGAAATTGAACCGGGAAAAGTCCCTTCAAAGTCGCTCCTTCAGGAGTTTATTGGATGAGACAGTGGTTGAAATATTCATTTTAACAGTTTATAATGGCATATATTAGAATTACAATTCTATCATTTAAGGAGTGTTGGATATGTCAGCGTTTGATGATGTTGTGGATAAAGCGAAAGATATTGCGGAAACGGCGGGCAAAAAGGCAGAAAAGGTTGTTGAGGTTTCCAAGCTGAAACTGCGTGTTTCTCAAATTAATTCAGAGGCGAAAAAAGCGTATGAAAAGCTTGGAAGCGCCGTTTATCACATGAAAAAAGCAAACTATGAGGATGAAGGGCTGATCGCTTCAGTAGTAGAAGAGGTGGATGAGCTTTACGCTGAGCGGGCAAAAATTGAGGCAAGGCTCGCCTCTTTAAAAAACCAGGTAATCTGCGACACCTGCGGCGCGAAGAACCCGGAGGATGCGGTTTACTGTGTCAAGTGCGGAAACCGCCTTTTTGACACGGAGGAATAAAAGAAATGGTTCTTGCTGAACAGGATTACCGTGAGGCCGCCGCTTTTGTCGGCGGCCGTATTCCTTTAGATGCGGAAACCGCAGTTGTCTTGGGTTCCGGTCTGGGTTTATTTGCCGAAACACTGGAACACCCTATCAGGGTAGGCTATTCTGAGATTCCGTATGCATCTGCTGTGACCAACACCTCCCATAAAGGGGAGCTGATATACGGGGAAACGGCGGGGAAAAAGGTGATTGCCCTCTCGGGGCGGGTACACGCTTATGAAGGCTATTCCCTTGCGGATACGGTCTTTTATATTCGTCTGCTTTACCTGCTCGGGATAAAAAACGTCATCCTGACCAATGCGGCGGGTGGTATCTGTCCTGAGCTTTCGGTGGGGGATTTCCTCTGTATTTCTGACCATTTGTACTTTTTCGACGACAGCCCGGTCAGGGGCCCGCACCTGTCCCTTTTTGGAGAACGCTTCTTTGACATGTCTAACGCTTATGATAAACAGCTGCGGCGGACAGCCCTTACGGTCATGCAGGAGCAAGGCCTGCCTGCGCGGGAGGGAGTCTACGCTTATATGCCGGGTCCCCAGTTTGAAACACCGGCTGAAATCCGTGCTCTGCGTGTGCTGGGGGCGGATGCAGTTGGAATGTCCACCGTGGCGGAGGCTATTGCCGCCGCCCAGTGCGGGATGAAAACCCTGGGGATTTCCTGTATCTCGAACCCTGCGGCCGGCATTTCGCTTGAACCCCTTTCCGACCGGGATGTTAACGAAGTTGCATCACGCCGTTCCGCGGCATTTACCAAACTTCTCCGCGGAATTCTTTCCAGGCTTTAGCGTATAACCGCCCGATGTTGTTAATACAAATTAGTATGACAACATCGGGCGGTTTTTCCGCCTTGGGGGGCGGAACATGAAAGCAAACCGGCAGAGCTTTATCCACGGTGCGGCCATCTTGGCGGTATCGTTGGTCGTAGTAAAAATTCTTGGTCTGGTCTTTAAAATACCTTTAACGAACATTCTGGGCGGAATTGGCATGGGGTATTACAACACGGCTTTCATGCTTTTTTCGCCTGTTTTTTCTTTGGCAATCGGCGGGTTTCCAGCCGCCGTCGCAAAGATGATTGCGGAAAACTCTGCGCTGGGCAGGTATAGGGATGTCCGCAAAATTTTCCGTGTCTCAATGGGGCTTTACCTTGTAATGGGGCTTTTGGGAACGGCCATCATGGTCTTTGCGGCTGATTTTTTTGTCCATGCCGTCAAGAATACAAACGCCTACTGGTCGGTGCTTGCCATAGCGCCCACCGTCTTGTTTGGCTGTATCATTTCCGCTTACCGGGGCTATTTTGAGGGGCTGTGTGACATGCGTCCCACCGCGGTCTCTCAAATTGTAGAGATGGCGGTAAAACTGGCGGCGGGGCTTGGGCTCGCCATCTGGGCAATGGCCTACGCACAGGAGCAGTTTGAGCTGACGGGAATTGTCTTTGGGACGGTGGTGCGGGATCCGGGGCAGGTAGGGGCGGCGGCGCTGCCGTTTGCGGCGGCGGCCTCAGTGATTGGGGTCAGCATCAGCAATGTGGTCGGCGCCGGCTACCTGATGATCCGTTACCACCGCAACGACAGCATTACCCCGGCGCAGCGCAAGGCATCACCCCGGCCTGCCGGGGCGCGCTCCCTCCTTAAACAGCTGATTGTCATATCGTTCCCAATCTGCGTTGGCGGCTTTGTTCTGAACATCACCTCGCTGATCGACCTGCTTTCTATGATGAACCGGCTCAACTACCTTGTACGGGAGCACAGCGCAGCCCTTCTTGAAGCATGCAACGGTGCAATTCCTGCCGGCATGGCCCTCACCGACCTGCCGAACTATCTCTATGGATGTTATACCGGTCTTGCCGTATCAATCTTCGGGATCATCCCAGCGATTGCCGGAGTCTTTGCAAAAAGCGCTTTGCCGAATATTGCTTCAAGCTGGGCGCGGGGGAACCGGGATTATACTCGGCGGAATATCGAACTGGTGATCCGGATTACCGCCCTTGTCACAGTACCTTCCGGAATCGGAATTTCAATTCTTTCTCATCCTATTTTATCGGTTTTATTTTCCTCCAGAGCGGAAGAAGTGAATATTGCAGTCCCTGTTTTGGCAATCATGGGAATAGGAGTTATATTCCAGGCGGGATCGCTGCTCTTGTTCAGCATCCTGCAGGCGTTAGGCTACGCCAAGCTTCCAGTACGCCATATGGCGGTCGGGGGCGCAGTGAAAATTGTACTCAATATGATCCTGATGTCTCTTCCGGCGCTTCATGTAAACGGCGCAGCGTTTTCTACAGCAGCCTGCTATCTCCTGATTTTTGTCCTGGAATTTTCAGCACTTGCAAAGATAACAGGGATGAAATTTAACTTTTCCAATATTTTCCTGAGGCCTGTCGTCGCTGGTGGGATATGTGGAATTACGGCTCAAACGGCTTATTCGCTCCTGCTCCGCTGCTGCGGTAAAGGCCTGTCAGTGGCCTTTGCTGTGGGGATTTCTGCGGTTTTTTATATAATTGTTGCGGTTTGTATCAAGGCGGTTGAGAAAAGTGACCTCGAGATGATCCCAGGTGGGAAAAAAGTAGTAAAAGTACTTGAAAAAATGAAACTGATGCGGTAATATAGATACATAAGTTTTCAGGCTGTTGAAAGTTGGTGGTTAAGGGTGGATTTTGAATTTAAAGAAAGCTACCGGATCAGCGACCTGCTTCAGATTATGCGTATCCTCCGCGGGGAAGATGGCTGCCCTTGGGACAGGGAGCAGACCCACCAAAGCATCCGGCGGAATTTTATTGAGGAAACTTATGAGGTCGCCGAGGCGATTGACAACGGCAATACGGCGTTGCTTCTTGAAGAACTCGGTGACGTTCTGCTTCAGGTGGTATTTCATACGCAGATGGAAGCCGAACGGGGTGTATTTTCTTTTGACGATGTCTGCGACGGTATTTGTAAAAAGCTGATTCTTCGGCATCCCCATATTTTTGGAGACGTCACGGCTGAAACATCAGATGAAGTCCTTAAGAATTGGGATGAAATAAAAAAACAGGAAAAGGGTCAGAAAACGCAGAGTGACGCAGTTCGTTCCGTTCCCAAAACGCTTCCGGCACTGATGCGCAGTGCGAAGGTTCAGCAAAGGGTGGCGAAAACGGGATTTGATTATCCTGAATTGTCTGACGCGCTGGGTGACCTTGAATCAGAGCTGATCGAACTTAAAGAGGCTGTTTTGAGTGGGGATCAGACAGCGGTGGATGAGGAATTTGGAGATTTACTGTTCAGCTGTGTCAACGTGTCCCGGTTCCTCCATTTAGATGCGGAGGAAAGCCTTACCCGTTCCACCGAAAAATTTATTTGCCGTTTTGCGGAAGTGGAAAAGCTGGCCAAACTCAACGGAACCGATATGAAGGCGGCTTCCCTGGATGAGCTCAATCTGCTTTGGGCACAGGCCAAAAAACAGGTCCAATCATAGGCGTTTGCCTTTTGGATAATAAAAATACGGAGGTTTCAAAAAATGACTAAGACCGATTTGATTAATTCCGTGGCTCAGAAAGCCGACATCTCTAAGAAAGACGCTGATAAAGCTGTCAGTGCAGTAATTGCTGCGATTTCTGACTCTCTGGTTGCAGGTGAAAAGGTTCAGCTGGTTGGTTTCGGCACCTTTGAGGTTCGTGACCGCGCTGCAAGAGAAGGTAAAAATCCCGCTACTGGTGAAAAAATTACCATTGCCGCTACAAAAGTTCCTGCTTTTAAAGCTGGTAAAGCTCTGAAAGACGCTGTTGCGAAATAAGAACCTCACGGCACATACGGAAGCGGAGCTTCCGGTGCCTGAGAGAACCTTGTTGCTCGCGTTCGTTCGCAAAAAGAACCTCACGCCGCATGCGCATGCAAAGTCTGCGGCGGCTGGGAGAACCTTGTTATTCGCTGGTGGCTCGTAATAAGAACCCGACCCATTAGCGCAATCGTAGATTGCGAATGGGTGCCCCCGGAACTTTATCGCCTCTGGTGATAAGAACTTCTCGGTATATTCCAAGCCCTTGCCCGGCAAGTTTTCGAATGACTGAGAGAATCTTGCCGCTTGCCTACGGCTGTAATATGAACTGGGTTTGTTTAATGCAAATAAAGCTTGCCAATGGGGCAGTTCAAGGGCTTGTTACCCGTGTCGGTAGGGTATTCCAATAATCAGAGGGCCGTGCTTGAGCACAGCCCTTTTTTCCTTTATAGGCGGTGGTGCCGCTTTAATTGTGTTGTGATAGAAAGGGTAGTTTATGAGACTGGATAAGTATTTGAAGATTGTCCGCCTGATTAAGCGCCGCACGGTCGCAAATGAAGCGTGTGACGCGGGTAAAATTGTGGTGAATGGAAAGGTTGCCCGTGCTTCTTATGATGTAAAGACGGGTGATATTATTGAGATTAATATGGGTTCCACTCCGCTGAAGGTAAAGGTTGTAAAAGTCAGCGAGTATGTAAAGAAGGAAGATGCCTCTGAGCATTACGAGGTTATTGGGTAAAAATTTGAAAAAGCGGCCTTAAGGCCGCTTTTTATTTGAAATTTTTCTGGAACGGACCTGGACGTTTTCTTGGCATCCTGCCATATTCTTTTAAAAAAGGAAATTAAAACGGTAGACAAAACTATGTCCTGCGTTCAGCCTGTAATAAAAAATGGCACTGAAGAATAGATATTAAAGCAAGTAATTTGCACTGTCCGTTGCCTGAGGTCATGGTGCGCTGCTGGAAGGCAGCGTGGATAACCGGACGATCAGGCAAAGAAAGGGCAGAGCTGTCCGGCGGGATACTTGTCGAAGGCAATATTGAATAAGGTGGTGTCAGGGGTGGAAGAAAAAACGCAGATGAAGCTTCCCCACAACGTGGTTTTAGAAGACCGGAAACATTTAAGCATCTCCGGCGTGATGGACATTGACAATTTTGACGAACAGACGGCAGTGGTTTATACGCAAATGGGGGAGTTGACCATTAAAGGGTATGACTTACATGTTAGTAAGCTCAATGTAGAAACCGGGGAGCTTTCTATGGACGGGGAAATATGGTCTATGACCTATACCGAGGTGCAGAAAAAAAACGGGGGAATGCTGTCAAAGCTGTTCCGGTAACGGGGTGGCGGTAACATGATAGTAACACTTTCCGAGCAAACCCTTATTTTTCTCTGCTCCTGTCTTTTTGGTGTTTTGCTGAGCTGCTATTTTGACCTCTTCCGGGTTGTAAGATTGATCTGCGGAAACCGTAAGACGGTAACACTGGTCTGCGACCTCCTCTTTTTTCTATCCGGAACGCTGTTCACGTACCTGTTTTTTGTTCGTTTTTGTTCGGGGCAGATTCGTATCTACGGTTTAATTGGTGAGCTGCTTGGTTTTTTGCTCTGCCATTTTTCGGTCAGTGCCCTTTTCATGCGGCTAGCCGTGTTTATTGTGCGGATTGTAAGGCGCTTTTTGCGGCTGCTTGCCCGGCCGTGGCTCGCCCTTTTCCGCTTTTTTAGGAAAAAGTTTCAAAAAAGCCGTGCCGCAAGGGCCGAAAAACAGGAAAAACGCAAAAAAAATCTTGAAAACAGCTTGCAACCGCATAGGAATGTGGTGTATAATTTACTAAAGTTGTACCGAAAAAAATCAAAGAAGGAGGATGCCGTTCGTGAAAAAGAAGGGGACTAGGAAACATAAAAGTGTTTTTCTGCGGCTGGCGCTAATTGGCTTTTTGTGTTACGGCGTGGTTTCTTTTTTCATGCTTCAGATGGATCTTGCGCAAAAAGACCAGGAGCTTCAGGAAATCAATCAAAAAATCCAAATGCAGAAGCAGACAAATCAGGAGCTTAAAACCATGTTGGGCGAAGAACATTACAGTGAGTATATTGCGCGCGTTGCACGGGAAAAACTTGGCTATGTATACCCCGACGAACGGATCTTTGTGGATGTTTCCGGCAGCTGATTGTGCTGAATCTTAAGGAGGAACTAATTTTTTTATGCAGCTTGAAGTTGGAAAAATTGTCGAGGGTAAAGTAACCGGCATTACGAAATTCGGCGCTTTTGTCGACTTGGGAGAAGGAAAAACCGGGATGGTTCACATCTCTGAGGTCGCTTCCAGTTATGTAAAAGAAATCACTGATTTTGTGAAGGAAAACGACGTGGTCAAGGTTGTTATCCTGAGCATTGCTGAGGATGGTAAGATTGCTTTGTCCATGAAGCGCGCCCAGCCGGCAAAGCCGCAGCAGAACCGTCCAGCTCCCCGTGCGGATTTTCGCTCAAATGAGTGGTCTCCTAAAAAGACGCAGAGCAACCTCTCTTTTGAAGATATGATGACGAAGTTTAAACAGTCGAGTGACGAAAAAATGTCCGACCTGAAACGGACAATGGATGGAAAGCGCGGTTCCTATTCCCGCCGCGGTTCAAAGTGAGTCGAAACAAAGGCCTGAACATTGTTCAGGCCTTTGTTTTTTGGAAAAGTGGGGAATTTTTACCCGTTTTATAGCATTTTTGAGCTATATATCCAATCTATAAGCAATTATCAAATGTAAGTTTACAGTTATTTCATCATTTTATGCCCTCTATCGGGTAAAATATTTATTAACGTGACCATGAAATGAGGGCGTTTTTTGTTTGGATATGTTCGGCCGTTCAAGCCTGAGCTTAAAATAAACGAATTCGATACCTATAAGGGAATATACTGTGGCCTTTGCAAACAACTGGGTAGAGAATACGGCCAGTTTTCCCGGATGACCTTGAGTTACGATTTTGCATTTCTCGCCATGCTTTCCCTGGCGGTTCATGAAACGGGGGGGCGTTTTGAGCGGCAGGTTTGCGCGGCGCATCCCTTGAAGAAAAAGCCGTGCCTTTGTTGCTGTGACGACCTTTCCTTTGTGGCCGCCTGCGCTATGGCAATGCTTTACTATAAATGGAAAGATAACCTCGTGGACAGCGGTTTTTGGAAACGCGTTTTCTACCGGATGACCGGTTTTCCTGCCAGGCGGGCTTACAGAAAAGCTGTAAAAAATTATCCGGTTCTGGAAGAAATTATGGAGACGACGATTGCCAAACAGCAGGAAACGGAAAAAACTTTAAACTGTACCATTGATATGGCAGCAGAGGCTTCTTCCCGTGCGTTGGCGCTTATTTTTGAACAACTGACTGATGATGAGAAACAAAAAAAGGTCCTGCACCGGTTCGGTTTTCTGCTCGGGCGCTGGATTTATTTGATTGACGCGCTGGATGATTTGAAAGACGACTGGAAAAGCGGGAGTTTTAACCCTCTTTTAATTTGGGCAAAAGAGGCTGCCGCCGGAGCGGATCACCCGGAAGAGGCCACAAAACGTTACGCCGAAGGGCTCATCAATGTAACGCATGGGGAAATGGCACTTGCTTTTGAACTGATTGAAATAAACCGGTACAAATCAATTTTGGATAATATCCTTTACCTGGGGCTTCCCTCGGTGAAAAAACAGGTATTGTCTCATGGGAGGAACAAACAGAATGACGGATCCCTATAAGGTGTTAGGCGTTTCTCCAAGCGCCTCAACCGAGGAGATCAAAAACGCCTATAAGCAGTTGGCAAAAAAATACCATCCTGATAATTATGCCGCAAGCCCTCTTGAAGAGGTGGCCAATGAAAAAATGGCGGAAGTGAACGAGGCGTACGATCAGATTATGAACGAACGCCGCGCTTCCGGTGACCGCGCTAATTCTTCTGCCGGAGGGCAGCAGTATTCCGGAGCGGCCGGATCGTCCTACCCGGATATACGCCGGCTGATCATGCAGAACCGTTTTGAAGAAGCGGAGATGCTTCTCGACGGTGTTCCGGTCGCAAAACGCGACGCCGAGTGGCATTTCTTAAAAGGCAGCGTTTTTTATTCCCGCGGCTGGCTGGATGACGCAATGGCACATTTTTCTTCGGCCTGCCAGATGAATCCGAACAATCCCGAATACCGAGCGGCGTATCAGCGTATGATGTGGCAGAAGCAAGGTAATATGGGCGGCAGTGCGAATGGCCAGTACCGGATGCCCAACCAGAATGTCGGCGGATGCAGCGCGTGTGACTGTTGTTCAGGGCTGATTTGTACCGACTGTTGCTGCGAATGTATGGGCGGAGACTGTATTCCGTGTTGTTAAGGGGGAGCTTTTGTGAGTAAGACCTTCCGGATTGCCTTTGGCGGTATTATTTCAGCGCTTTGTATTGTCCTTTTGTTATGTACGGGGCTGTTTCCTTTTGCGACGGTCGCACTGCCCGCAGTTGCAGGAGTTATGATGATCCCGGTTGTCGTAGAACTTGGCGCAAAGTGGGCCTACCTGGTATACGCGGTGGTGGCTGCGGTGTCGTTTTTCGTAACGCCGGAACCGGCCGCAATGCTGATGTTCGTTTTCTTTTTTGGATATTACCCAATTGTGAAATCCTCCATAGAGCGGATTCATAAAAATATGCTCGAATGGGCCATGAAATTTTTGATCGTCAACGTGGCGCTGGTTGTCTTGTTTCTCCTCGCCCGCTGGATATTCGGCTTGGATGTAGTGTTGCCTGATATTCAAATGTTTGGCAAATTCACCTTTTTGGCATTGTGGCTTGCTGCAAATATCGTGTTTCTGGTTTACGACCTTGCTCTTACCCGGCTTGCCGGCGGATATATCGGATGGTTCAAGCCAAAGTATATGGATAGACTCAGGAGGCATAGGCGGTAATATTTCCTAAAATTTTTCATTTTAGTTTTTTGAGCTTTTACAAATTCGTACTGGACAAATTGCCAGGAAATGTGTATAATAAAAATCAAGGATTTTAGTGTGCCTGTGGTAAAAAGCGAATTTGACAACCTTTAAGTTGGTCCTGTGAGGCTGACAAGGCGGTCTGCTCATCAATATAATACATACGGCAAGGAGCCGGTGTATCTGTGAAGGTAGAGTAACCAAACTGTCAGTATGGACAGTTTGGTTTTTTGTTTTTGAAAGGGTGGGGTAATGACTCAGAAAGCTGTTATCATGGATGATAAAGCAATGCAGCGTGCGGTCGCCAGAATTTCTTATGAAATCATTGAGCGCAATAAGGGAGTGGGGAATCTCTGTATTGTGGGGATCATGCGCCGCGGCGTCAACCTGGCCCAGCGCATTGCCGCTAAAATAGAAGAGGTGGAGGGTAAGAAGATCCCTCTGGGGATTCTGGATATCACCCCCCACCGTGATGACCGGGAAACAGCTCCTGATTATCAAGACCGAACCGATCTCCCTTTTGAAGTTGCTTTTAAAAAAATTGTACTGGTCGATGATGTGGTTTATACCGGGCGAAGCGTACGTGCCGCAATTGACGCGCTGATGGAAAAGGGCAGGCCGCAGAGCATCCAGTTTGCAGTGCTGGTTGACCGCGGGCACCGGGAACTCCCTATCCGGGCGGATTTTATTGGAAAAAATGTGCCGACTTCGAGCGAGGAGCAGGTTGTTGTCCGGGTGAGAGAAATTGACGGGGAAGACCAGGTCGCAATTTTAGAGGGGGAAAGCCGATGAGCAGTTTGGTAATCAAAAACGGCAGGGTGGTCGACCCGTCCCAGAACCTGGATGCCGTCTGCGATCTAAAAGTTGTAAATGGGATAGTCGCTGAGTTCGGTGAAAACTTGAGTGGAGACGAAATCTTGGATGTATCCGGTCTTGCCGTAATGCCGGGATTCGTTGATATGCACATTCACCTGAGAGATCCCGGGTTTACTTACAAAGAGGATATTATTTCGGGCTGCATGGCAGCGGCGGCGGGCGGCGTTACCTCAGTCCTTTGTATGCCGAATACAAAGCCCGTAACAGATAATGCTGAGACAGTCCGCTACATTATTGAAAAAGCCAAAGACGCGGCGGCAAAGGTTTATCCGACGGCTTCCATCACGAAAGGACTCGCCGGAAATGAAATGACTGATTTTGCCGCGCTCAAGGCGGCGGGCGCGATAGCCGTTTCGGATGACGGGCGCCCGGTTGAAAACGCCGCAATGATGCAGCGGGCGCTGGAGCTGGCTGGCCGTGAGGGCCTGCTGGTGACCTCCCACTGTGAGGATTTGAAGATCATTGACGGCGGGATTATAAACAAGGGTAAAATTTCACAGGCGCTCGGCGTAAAGGGCATGGACCGCAGCTCGGAAGACAGCGTCACAGCACGGGAAATCGCCCTTGCGGCGGCAACGGGTACTGCGGTCCATATTGCCCACGTCAGCACCAAAGGTTCGGTAGCGCTCATCAGGGATGCAAAGGCCCGCGGTGTGCAGGTGACAGCTGAAACGGCACCCCACTACTTTATGCTGACGGATGAACTCCTTTTAAAACGGGATGCGGATTACCGGATGAACCCGCCGCTCCGCGAGCGTGAGGACTGTGACGCGGTGCTGGAAGGCCTGCTGGATGGCACGCTTGACTGTATTGTGACCGACCACGCACCCCATGCGCCGGAAGAAAAAGCGGGTTTTGAAACGGCGCCCAATGGGGTTGTCGGCCTGGAAACCTCCTTTGCCGCTTCTATGACGGCGCTGGTTCACACCGGCAGAATGACGCTGGGAGAGTTGGTAAAAAAGATGTCGGTAAATCCCGCAAAGCTGCTTGGAATCAGGGCGGGTTCACTCCGTACCGGAATGCCGGCCGATATTGCGGTAGCGGATTTGAATGAAGACTGGACGGTCGATGTGGACAAGCTTCATTCTAAAAGCAAAAACAGCGTTTTTAAAGGGATGACCTTAACGGGTAAAATAAAATATACCCTGCTGGACGGCAGGATTGTCTACAAAGAGAAAGGCGGCGCGCAATGATCGACCGGTTGATTAAACAGATTGTAAAAACCCAGAACCCTACAGTGGCGGGGCTTGACCCCAAGCTCAGCTTTGTACCTGAATTTATAAAAGCGGAAGCGTTTGAAAAGCATGGCGTAAATTTAAAAGGGGCTGCCAAGGCGCTGCTCACCTTCAACAAAGGGCTGATTGATGCGCTCTGCGATATTGTTCCTGCTATCAAGCCACAGTGCGCTTATTATGAGATGTACGGTTACCACGGTGTCAAAACGCTGTATAAAACCATAGAATACGCGAAAAAACGAGGGATGATGGTCATTACCGATGGCAAGCGCAACGATATCGGCACCACGATGGAGGCATATGCTACCGCCCATCTGGGAACCCTCGGCATTGGCGGGGAAACGGTTGAACCGTTTGGCGGCGACGCGCTGACGGTCAACGGTTATCTGGGGAGCGACGGGATTAAACCGCTTTTAAAAATCTGCAAAGAGCAGGATAAGGGGATATTCGTTCTGGTGAAAACCTCAAATCCCTCCTCCGGGGAGCTGCAGGACCGTCTGATTGACGGAAAGCCCGTCTACCAGATCATGGGCGAGATGTGCGAAGCCTGGGGGAACGATTTGATTGGGCAGTACGGCTATAACAGTGTCGGTGCAGTTGTAGGTGCGACCTATCCGAAGCAGCTGGAAGAGCTCCGTGGAAAACTGCCGCATACTTTCTTCCTGGTGCCGGGCTACGGTGCGCAGGGCGGCGGCGCCGCCGATGTGGCGGGTGCTTTTGATAACCGGGGGCTGGGCGCGATTGTGAATTCCTCCCGCGGGATTATGTGCGCCTACCAGAAAGAGGACTGCCCGGAAACCGATTATGCCAATGCGGCGCGGCGGGAAGCGCTCAGGATGAAAGAGGACATCCTTTCCCAGACAGGGACAATTCGTTTGGTATAAGCAAGGAACCACCTTGATGTGATAAATGGAGGTAAGCATGGAAAAAGCGATGTTGCTGCTGGCAGACGGCAGCGTTTACGAGGGTTTCAGCGTCGGCGCCAAAGGTACAGCAATTGGCGAAACAGTTTTCACTACCGGGATGACCGGCTACCAGGAAACGCTGACGGACCCCAGTTACTACGGGCAGATTGTCACCCAGACTTTTCCGCTCATCGGGAATTACGGTACGAACAGCTTTGACAGCGAGTCACCCCGCTGTCATCTGAGCGGATACGTTATCCGGGAATGGTGCGAAACCCCCTCCAATTTCCGCTGCGAAAACAACCTGGATACGTTTTTGAAAGAAAAGGGCGTTATTGGCCTTTACGGGATTGACACCCGCAGCCTGACGCGGAAACTCCGTGAGTCCGGCGTCATGAACGGGATGATTACCACTGAGCCGATTGCAGATAAAAAAGCGGCTTTGGAAAAAATTCGCGAGTATTACATCAAAGATGCGGTGAAAAATGTATCAAGCCCGGAAATCCGGACGTTCAAAGCGCAGGGTGAAACCAAATACCGGGTCGTCCTCTTCGATTACGGCTATAAGCGTAATATTGAACGGGAACTCCTCAGGCGGGGCTGTGAGGTGACGATTGTTCCTTACAACACCACGGCGGAACAGATTAAAGAGATTGCGCCGGACGGTATTATGCTTTCAAACGGCCCCGGCGACCCGAAGGATAATATTGAGGCAATCCTCAACCTGCGGGAAACGATGAAACTGAAAATCCCGACTTTCGGTATCTGCCTTGGGCACCAGCTTCTTGCGCTGGCCAACGGCGGCTCCACCAGAAAGCTCAAGTACGGGCACCGCGGGGCGAACCAGCCGGTTCTCGACCTGGAAATGGGGCGTACCTTTGTCACCAGCCAGAACCACGGTTATGCGGTTGATGCCGAAAGCATTAAGGATTCTGTTGGCGTGGTCAACTGTAAAAACGCGAACGATGGCACCTGCGAGGGAATCCGTTACCTGAAATTCCCCGCTTTCACAGTGCAGTTCCACCCGGAGGTCTGCTGCGGGCCGCTGGATACTGCATTCCTGTTTGATAAATTTATTGAGATGATGGATAAGGGAGGAAAATAATCATGCCATTACGCCACGATATTAAAAAAGTATTGGTGATCGGTTCCGGCCCTATCGTCATCGGCCAGGCGGCTGAGTTTGACTACGCGGGAACGCAGGCCTGCCGTGCCCTCAAGGAAGAGGGGCTGGAGGTTGTCCTGCTCAACTCGAATCCCGCGACCATCATGACCGATAAAACCATGGCGGATGAAATTTACATTGAGCCTTTGACGTTAGACGTTGTAAAGCGCGTTATTGAAATTGAGAAGCCGGACAGCGTCCTTTCAACCCTTGGAGGCCAGACTGGCCTGACCCTGTCCATGCAGCTTGCGGAGGAAGGTTTCCTTGACGCCCATGGCGTCAAGCTCTTGGGCGCCGTTCCTGAAACAATTCATAAAGCGGAAGACCGCCAGGCTTTTAAAGACACAATGGAGGCGATCGGCGAGCCCTGTATCCCATCTAAAGTTGTTACGACAATTGAGGACGCAGTCGCCTTTGCAAATGAAGATGGAATCGGCTACCCGCTCATCATCCGTCCTGCCTTTACCTTAGGCGGTACCGGCGGCGGTATTGTCAACAATGAAGAAGAACTGCGGGATATCGCGGAGAATGGCCTGCGTCTTTCCCCGATTACCCAGATCCTTGTTGAGAAGTGTATTTCCGGCTGGAAGGAGATTGAATTCGAAGTCATCCGCGACCGGAAAGGAAACGTCATCACCGTCTGTTCAATGGAAAACTTTGACCCGGTTGGCGTCCATACCGGTGACAGCATCGTTATCGCGCCTGCCGTCACCCTGAGCGATAAGGAGTACCAGATGCTCCGCACGGCGGCGATCAACATTATTTCAGAGCTCAAAATTGAAGGCGGATGCAACTGCCAGTTTGCGCTCCATCCCGGTTCGTTCGAATATGCGGTAATTGAGGTAAACCCCCGTGTTTCCCGTTCCTCCGCCCTCGCCTCCAAGGCGACCGGCTACCCGATTGCGAAAGTTGCAACCCGGATTGCGATTGGCTACACGCTGGATGAAATCATCAACGCGGTGACGGGCAAAACCTATGCCTGCTTTGAACCGGCAATCGACTATGTGGTTATTAAATTCCCGAAATGGCCGTTTGAAAAGTTTGTTTATGCAAAACGCACTCTCGGCACCCAGATGATGGCAACCGGCGAGGTTATGTCAATCGGCACTTCGTTCGAGCAGGCTATGATGAAGGCAGTCCGCGGTGCGGAGCTCGGCCTTAGTACCATGAATCTCAAAAAGCTTGAGGATAAAACAACCGATTATATCCGCGAAAAGCTTCATGATTGTGACGACGAGCGTGTTTTCGTGGTTTACGAAGCGCTTAAACGCGGCATCAGGCCGGAAGAAATTCACGAAGTTACAAAAATTGACAACTGGTTCCTCTACAAACTTCTCAACCTGATTAAAATGGAGCGTTCTCTTGCCGACGGCGAACTGACCGACGAGAAATATCTTACAGCCAAAAAGCTTGGATTCCTGGATGAGACCATTGAGCAGCTCTCAGGCCAGAAAATCAAAAACCCTCGGTTTGCTTCTTATAAAATGGTTGATACCTGCGCCGCTGAGTTTGCGGCTGAAACCCCGTACTTCTACTCCACCTATGATGAGGAAAATGAAGCGGAAGAATTTATTAAAGAACACGATACCGGCAAGAAAAAGGTTGTTGTTTTCGGTTCCGGGCCGATCCGGATTGGGCAGGGGATTGAGTTTGACTACTGCTCGGTCCACTGTGTCTGGGCGCTTAAGGAAGAAGGGTATGAGGCGGTCATCTGCAACAACAATCCAGAAACGGTTTCTACTGACTTTGACACCGGCGACCGGCTTTATTTTGACCCGCTGACCAAAGAAGATGTCCGCAGTATTCTGGAAACAGAAAAACCGTACGGCGTGGTTGTTCAGTTCGGCGGACAGACCGCCATTAAACTGGCGAAGTACCTGGACGAACTCGGTGCGAATATTCTCGGTACCTCTGCGGACAGCGTAGATGCGGCGGAAGACCGGGAACGGTTCGACGAACTGCTGGAGCAGTGTGAAATTCCCCGTCCGCAGGGCCATACCGTTTTCACTGCAGAAGAGGCAGTTAAAGCCGCGAACGAACTGGGTTATCCGGTTCTGATGCGCCCGTCCTACGTCCTTGGCGGCCAGAACATGATTATCGCCCACTCGGACAAGGACATTGAGGAATACATGGAGGTCATCATCGGACACAACAATATGGAAAATCCGGTGCTGATTGACAAATACTTGATGGGTGTTGAAGTTGAAGTCGACGCCATCTGCGACGGAAAGGATTATCTCATTCCCGGCATCATGGAACATGTGGAGCGGGCGGGTGTCCACTCGGGCGACTCGATTTCAATCTATCCGGCGCAGAATCTCTCAAAAAGAATCAGAGAGACCATTGTGGATTATACCGGCAGGCTCGCAAAAGCGCTGAATGTCATAGGGCTGGTAAACGTACAGTATGTTGTCTACAATGATACGGTTTATGTCATTGAGGTCAATCCCCGTTCCTCCAGAACGGTTCCCTATATCAGCAAGGTCACCGGTGTTCCGATGGTGGATATGGCAACCAAGATTATGTTGGGCTCTTCCCTGAAGGATCTTGGCTATGGCACGGGGCTTTATCCGGAAGGCGATTATGTTGCGGTCAAGGTTCCGGTTTTCAGCTTTGAAAAGCTTCATGACGTAGATACCCATCTCGGCCCGGAAATGAAATCGACCGGCGAGGTTCTCGGCATTGCGCATACCTTTGAGGAAGCGCTTCTTAAAGGATTGACGGCTGCCGGTTATAAAATGAAACGCTCCGGCAGCGTTATGCTTACAGTGCGGGATTCTGATAAACAGGAGATCATCAAAGTTGCGGATAAGTTCAATACCCTGGGCTTTGACCTTTACGCCACCCCAGGCACAGCGAACACCCTGAATAAAAATATGATCCCGACCAACGTGGTACCCAAACAGAAAGGCGGCAAAAACAATGTTATCACTCTGCTTGACAGCGGGAAAATCGATTATATTATCTCCACCTCGGAGAAAGGGCGCGAGCCGGCGAAGGACAGCGTCAAAATCCGCCGTAAGGCGGTCGAGCGCTCTATTGCCAGCCTGACTTCGCTTGATACGGCGAATGCGGTTGCAGACAGCCTGCTGCTTGGCAAAACAGTCAAAGACGTTGAGCTTGTCGACATTACAAAGATATAATGGAGGAAACAGATGGCTCTGCATGTGGGAAGCTATCCGCTTGTAAAAAAAGAAGAACTGGCAAAAGGGTTTTACTCCTTTACGCTCTCCTGCCCTGAGGCAGCTGAAGCGGCAAAGCCGGGGCAGTTTGTTAACCTGAAGGTCCCGGAGTTTTCACTCCGGAGGCCGATTTCAATCTGTGAAATCGACAAAGCGGCCGGTACCCTGCGCTTGGTTCTTGAAGTTCGGGGGGACGGCACTGAAAAATTGGCGGCGTTCGAAGAAGGGGATAAAATTGACATGCTTGCCCCTTTGGGAAACGGTTTTGCGGTAAATCCAGCTGAAAAGGCAGCCGTAATCGGCGGAGGGATCGGCGTCCCTCCGATGTTGGAACTGGCGAAGCGGTTTAGCGGAACTGCTTATGCAGTCCTCGGTTTCCGCAATGAGGATGCGTCAATCCTGGAAGAGGATTTCAGGGCTTGCTGCGCTGATACCCTGCTGTATACCGACGACGGGAGCAAAGGGGAAAAAGGCTTTGTCACAGATGGCTTAAAAAAGCTGCTTTCCCGTGAAAAGTTAGATGTGATTTACGCCTGCGGCCCGGAAATTATGCTGAAAAACGTGATCCGTTTGGCAGATTCCGCCGGGGTTCGCTGCCAGGTTTCCATGGAACAGCGGATGGCCTGCGGTGTGGGTGCCTGTTATGTCTGTGCCTGCCGGATGGTGATGGACGGGGAAGAATATTATGGGCATGTCTGTAAAGATGGTCCGGTTTTCGATTCAAAACAGCTTGTACTGTAAAGGAGGGGCTTCATGGCAGATTTATCGGTAAAAATTGCGGGGGTGTCCTTCAAAAACCCGGTCATCCCCGCATCCGGCACGTTTGGGTACGGCCGGGAGTATGCGGAATTTTACGATATTGGAAAGCTTGGCGGTATCTCGGTCAAGGGGACGACGCTTGAGCGGCGCGACGGGAACCCTCCGCCCCGTGTTGCGGAAACGCCTGCGGGAATGCTCAATTCGGTCGGGCTGCAAAATCCCGGCGTGGAGCATTTTATCAGGGAGGAAATCCCTTATCTAAAGGGTACTGGGGTTAAAATTATCGCCAATATTGCCGGCTCCACGCCGGAGGACTATGCCGAAATGGCGCGCCGTTTAGATGAGACCGATGTGGATATGATCGAGCTCAACATCTCCTGCCCCAATGTCAAGTGCGGGGGGGCGGCGTTTGGAACCGATCCTGAAGTGGCGGGCGGCATCACGCGGCTTGTCAAGGCGGCGACTAAAAAGCCCGTTATGGTCAAATTGACGCCGAACGTCACGGATATCGCCCTGATGGCAAAGGCGGTGGAGGCGGAAGGGGCCGATGCGGTCTCCCTCATCAATACCCTGCTCGGGATGCGGATCGACATCAAAACCCGCCGCCCGGTGCTCAAAAACAACGTGGGTGGCCTTTCCGGTCCAGCGGTGTTCCCAGTTGCGGTGCGGATGGTCTGGCAGGTTGCGAACGCAGTTAAAATCCCGGTGGTTGGAATGGGTGGTATCGCCACCTGGAAGGACGCGGTTGAGATGATGATGGCGGGCGCGTCCGCCGTTCAGGTTGGCGCGGCGCTTTTCACCAACCCCTACGCGCCGGTTGAAATCATTGACGGGTTGAACCGGTATCTCGATGAAAACGGGATTGCCGGCGTCAGCGATATTGTAGGGACGGTGCAGCCATGGTAACGACGGTCTATTTAATCCGCCATGCGCAGGCGGAGGGAAATGAAAAACGGCTGTTCCAGGGCCACTATAACGGCGCTGTCAGTGAAATGGGTTGGAAACAGCTTGAACAGCTTTCGGAATACGGAAAAAAGCTTCCGCTCGACGCAGTCTATTCCAGCCCGCTCGACCGCGCTATGGAAACGGCAAAGGCGGTCAACAAATACCATAACCATCCAATCCGGGTTCGCGATGGGTTGATTGAAATCAACGGCGGCGATTGGGAAGGGGTTCCCTGGGAACGCTTTCCGCTGGATTTTCCGGAGGAGAACGAAGCCTGGGAAAATCAACCCTGGCGCTTTTCCGCTCCGAACGGAGAGACGATGGCGGAGGTGTACCAGCGTATTGTGGAAGCTATCCTGGAGATTGTGAAAGAAAGCCCTGGGAAGACGGTTGCGGTGGTTTCACATGGCTGTGCCATCCGGAATTTTCTCACTTTTGCTAAAGGGCTGCCCGTGAAGGGGATTGCCCAGACGGGCTGGTGTGACAACACAGCGGTTTCTAAAATTGAATTTGATGAGGCGCTCAAGCCGAAACTTATTTATGAAAACGATACCAGCCATCTTGCCGAGGAGACAAAGACCTTTTCCCGGCAAAAATGGTGGGAACAATATGAACCAAAGGCCGAAGGCCGGACGGGATCAGATCGCTGACTTTTTGGAAATAAAGTGCCGCCATGTGGAAGATGCGGCAGATTGGAGAACCAGATGAAGATCATGGCAGTGGATTTGGGCGACGCCCGCACAGGGCTTGCCTGCTGTGACCGCACCGAGTTTTTGGCGTCGCCTATTGGTGTGATCCATGAAACGGACTTCAACGAAATTATCCGTCAGGTGGCGGTAGCCTCGGTTGAATACGACGTAAAGGAAATTGTGGTGGGATACCCGAAAAACATGAACGGAACCATTGGGGAACGGGCTGAGAAATGCGAAAAGTTCGCGAACATCCTTTCCCAGTTGGTCGATGTGCCGGTAAAGCTCTGGGATGAGCGGTCCACAACCGTTTCGGCCACGAATTACCTGAATGAGACCAATACCCGCGGCAAAAAACGGAGAGAGGTCATCGATGCGGTTGCGGCTACCATTATTCTGGAAAGCTATATGGAATACCGGAAAAACCATAAGGATGAATAAAAAAGGAGCCGATATCAATCGGCTCCTTTTTTATTTTTAAAAGAGAAAAGAGAATTTTATTATACCAGTGACAAAAAATGCACGCTGAATGTCTATGGTGCTTTGGCCGCGCATTTTGTTGTTTACCGGGCCATTTTATAAATTTCAACCAGATCCGCTTTTTTGAGGGGAACAAAATGCCCGGTGATAACGGTATCACCCTGGGAGCATTTTTCAGCCATTTCATCAATTTCAGCGTCGGTCACTTCTTTTCCGTTCAGAAGCTCTTTAATGGAAATAGGCATTTCAATAGAACGGTAGAATTCTTCCATCGCTTCAATCCCTTCCAAAGCGGTCCGCTCCGGATCTTCCGGATGGTTGTATACGCCGAGGACGTTTACAGCAAACTGGGCAAAGCGTTCGGGCTTATGTTTGTAGACATACCGCGCCCAGCTTCCCCAAACCGCGGAAAGGCCGGCGCCGTGAGTGACGTCAAAAAGGCCGCCCAACTCGTGCTCAAGTTTATGGCTTGCGTAATCGCCCACTGCACCGCAGCCGGTCAGGTCATTGTGCGCGAGGCTGCTCGCCCACATAATATTGGCGCGCGCTTCGTAGTTCTGCGGGTCTTTCATCAGGATTTTTGCGTTGCGGATCACGTTTCTCATCAGGCTTTCCGCGATTACGTCGGTCAATTCCATGGTGTCAACATCGGTGAAATACCGTTCCATGGTATGCATCAGAATATCAGTGCAGCCGCTCTGGGTCTGGTACTGGGGAAGAGTATAGGTGAGTTCAGGGTTCATAATGGCGAATTTGCAGCGGATATAATCGGTATTGCAGGCTTTTTTATACCATCCATCCTCGTTTGTAATAACCGAAGAGTTGCTCATCTCACTGCCCGCTGCCGCAATGGTCAAAACCGCGCCGACAGGATAAGCACCGGTAGGAGCAACTTTACCTTCGTAAAGGTCCCAAACATCACAGTCATTTGCTAAACCATAACCAATAGCTTTGCAGGAGTCGATAACGCTGCCGCCGCCGACAGCGAGCAGGAAATCTACGCCCTCTTTTTTGCAGAGTTCAATTCCTTCCCGTACTTTAGAAACACGGGGATTGGGAACAACGCCGCCAAGGGAGACGTATTCGATTCCGGCTGCATCCAGAGACGCGTAAACACGGTCCAGCAAACCGGATTTTTTTGCGCTGTTTCCGCCAAAGTGGACAAGAACTTTTTTGCAGTTCTGGGCTTTGACGAGCTCGCCGACTTTAGCTTCAGCATTTTTGCCGAATACTACTTGGGTTGGAGTATAATAGTTGAAATTTTCCATGATAAGTCCACTCCTTGTTTGATTGGATAAATGTTCTCACCGGATAAAGGGCAATTGACGCTGCATTGGCAGCACCGGTAAATGCCTTGTCCCAGCAGGATATATACAGTATAACCTCTCCGTTTGAATCCGTCCAGTCTGTTTTAACAGAATTTTTGAATAATTCTTTAACTTTTGGATAGCTCTACTTGACACTGGGTAGAATAAGTGTTAAATTGATATTAGCACTCAAGTAGAAAGAGTGCTAATCTTGTGAATTATGATTTGAGGATTGCAAGTTTTCTGGCAAAGAGGTGAGAACGTTGAGGATGGATGACAGAAAGCTTAAAATTCTTGCGGAGGTTGTGGATGAATACATCCGCACCGGGGAGCCGGTCGGCTCCAAAGCGCTTGTCAAGCTGTCTGGCCTTTCTGTTTCTTCGGCCACCATCCGCAACGATATGGCGGCACTTGAGACAATGGGTTTTCTGGAACAGCCCCACACTTCGGCTGGCCGTGTGCCGACCTACAAGGGCTACCGCTTTTATATTGAACGGTTGATGAAGCCGGAACCGCTTTCCGCAAAAGAGCGCAGCGTCATTGACGAAATGCTTGGAAAGGGCGACGCCATCACGGCGGAATCGGTCATTGAAACCGCGACCGAGGCGCTGGCCCAGCTCACGGGCTGTGCGACCTTCAACACAAAGAATATGCCGCAGATTTCAGTAATTACCCGGGTGGAGGTTATTCCGGCGGGCAGGCGGCTTTACGCGCTGCTGATCCTGACATCTTCGGGGGCGATCAAAAACAGAATCTGCCGGATGGAATTTGATTTAACGAATGAACAGCTGGAGTTTTTTGACCGCTTTTTAAATGAAAACCTCCACGGGCTTAAGCTGGATCAGCTCAACCCTTCTATGATGCAGAATCTTGCCGCAGCAATGGGAAGCTATATGATGACCCTCACCCCGTTGCTGTATGCAGTTTATGAACTTTCAAACGAGTTTGCGGCTTCAAACGTCAATCTAAAAGGGGAAACCCAGCTGCTTACAAATAATGAGTTTGACCCAGGTGAGGTCGTGCAGTTCCTGTCTCATAAAAATGAACTTGCAAGGCTTCTTTCTTCGGTTTTTGATGGGATCCATGTTGTTTTTGGGCGGGAGGATAACACACTGGCAATTACCAATTCCAGCATGATTTTGTCGAAATATAACCTGGGGGATATTGACGCAGGCGCCCTTGGGGTTATAGGCCCGGTAAGGCTTGATTACGCAAAGATGATTCCCTACATCAAATATTTTTCAGACAGTGTGACCCGCATGCTGTCTGCCAGCGATGATTTTGCTGAGGAAGGAGAACAGAATGAGCGAGAAGAAGAAAAAGGCTCAGGCAGCGGAAGCTGAACAGGAACGGGAAGAGGTGGATCAAACTGTGGAAACCCCACAGGAGGAACCGCTTGAGAATCCTACGCCGGATCTTGAAAAAGAGGTCGAGCGGCTGACGGGGGAAAATAAAGAACTTCAGGATAAACTGCTCCGTCAGATGGCCGAATTCGATAATTTCAGAAAACGGACTTCTAAAGAAAAAGGCGAACTGTATGATGACGCCACTGTGAAATGCGTTTCCCAAATTGTCGCTGTGATCGATAATTTCGAACGGGCGCTGGCAACCCCTTGTGAAGGAAATGAAGAATTTAAGAAAGGCGTACAAATGATCTTTGACCAGCTGATGCAGGCATTGTCCGGTATGGGAGTCGAAGAGATTGACGCCATGGGCAAACCATTTGATCCGGAACTGCATAATGCGGTTAGCAGGGTGGAGGATGAAAACTTTGATGAAAACACCGTCTGCCAGGTGTACCAGAAAGGCTTTAAGTTAAAGGATAAGAATAAAGTCATCCGGCACGCAATGGTAGTCGTTGCAAATTCATAAATACTTTTTAAGCTCTCAAATAGAACGGAGGAATTTATTATGGGAAAAATTATTGGAATTGACTTAGGTACTACTAACTCCTGTGTTGCCGTTATGGAAGGCGGCGAGGCGGTTGTTATCGCGAATCCGGAAGGTGCGAGAACCACTCCGTCGGTGGTCGCTTTCTCCAAGACCGGAGAAAGAATGGTAGGCCAGGTGGCAAAACGCCAGGCGATTACCAATCCGGATAAAACCGTCAGCTCGATCAAACGCCATATGGGAACCGATTTTAGCGTCGATATTGATGGTAAGAAATACTCTCCGCAGGAAATTTCCGCAATGATTCTTCAGAAGCTGAAATCCGACGCGGAGGCTTACCTCGGTGAGACCATCTCCGAAGCTGTCATCACCGTTCCAGCTTATTTTACCGATGCACAGCGCCAGGCAACTAAGGACGCAGGTAAGATTGCCGGCCTTGATGTTAAGCGTATCATCAATGAGCCGACTGCGGCGGCCCTTGCTTATGGCATCGATAAAGAAAACGACCAGAAAATTATGGTTTACGACCTCGGCGGCGGTACTTTCGACGTCTCGATCATTGAAATGGGCGACGGCGTTCAGGAAGTTCTTGCAACTGCAGGCAACAACCGTCTCGGCGGCGACGACTTTGACCAGCGCGTGATCGACTGGCTGGTTGCGGAATTCAAAAAAGACAGCGGCATCGACCTTAAGAGCGATAAAATGGCGATGCAGCGTTTGAAAGAGGCGGCTGAGAAAGCGAAAATTGAACTTTCAGGTATGGCGCAGACCCAGATCAACCTGCCGTTTATTACGGCGGATGCGACCGGGCCGAAGCACCTTGACCTCACCTTGACCCGTGCGAAATTTAACGAAATTACCTCTGACCTGGTTGAAGCTACCATGGGGCCGGTCCGTCAGGCATTGTCCGATGCAGGACTCCAGCCTTCACAGCTTGACAAAGTTCTTCTTGTCGGCGGTTCTACCCGTATTCCGGCTGTCCAGGATGCGGTTAAGGCTCACACCGGCAAAGACCCGTTCAAGGGCATCAACCCGGACGAATGTGTTGCTATCGGCGCAGCGATTCAGGGCGGCGTCCTGACCGGCGACGTCAAAGGCCTGCTCCTGCTCGACGTTACTCCGCTTTCCCTTGGCATTGAGACGATGGGCGGCGTCTGCACCAAAATTATTGAGCGCAACACCACCATACCGACTAAAAAGTCCCAGATCTTCTCTACCGCTGCCGACGGCCAGACCTCTGTAGAGGTCAACGTCCTCCAGGGTGAGCGCGAGTTTGCGAAAGATAACAAATCTCTTGGTATGTTCCATCTTGACGGGATCCCGGCGGCTCCCCGCGGCGTCCCGCAGATTGAAGTTACCTTTGACATTGACGCCAACGGTATTGTTCATGTATCCGCAAAGGATTTAGGCACCGGAAAAGAGCAGAATATCACTATTACCGCTTCCACCAATATGTCAAAAGATGACATCGACCGTGCTGTCAAAGAGGCGGAGCAGTTTGCTGCTGAGGATAAGAAAAACCGCGAGGGCGTTGATATCCGCAACAATGCTGATCAGCTTGTTTATCAGACCGAGAAGACCCTGAAAGATATCGGCGATAAGATTACTGAGGATGAGAAAAAAGAAATTCAGGGTAAGATTGACGAGTTGAAAGAAACCCTCAAAGGCACTGATGTCGATGCAATTAAAGCGAAGACAGAAGAAGCCCAGCAGGCTTTCTATAAAGTGTCTGAAAAACTTTATCAGGCGGCGCAGGCGGAAGCCCAGGCACAGGCTGCCCAGCAAGGCGGCGCTGCAGGCGCTGAGAGCGCACCGCAGGACAATGTGGTTGATGCGGATTTCACTGATGTGAATGACGACGAAAATAAATAAATACCAGCTATCTGTGCACCTCTGCCTGTCAGGGCAGGGGTGCTCTGGCGGTTTTCGGTCCGGCTTGTCCGGATACATAACAATAAAGGGTGGGCGTACTTTTGGCTGAAAAACGTGATTATTATGAAGTCCTTGGCGTGTCAAAGACCGCAAGTGATGACGAAATAAAAAAAGCATACCGTCAGATGGCAAAAAAGTACCATCCTGACCTGAACCCGGGTAATAAAGAGGCTGAAGCGAAGTTTAAGGAAGTCAATGAAGCCTATGAAGTCCTTTCTGACAGCGCGAAAAAATCGCGCTACGATCAGTTCGGCCACGCCGGTGTAGATCCAAATTACGGCGCGGGCGGCGCAGGCGGAGGGGCCGGTTTCGGCGGGTTCGATTTCGGCGACCTTGGCGATATTTTCGAGGGGTTTTTCGGCGGCGGTTTCGGCGGCTCCTCGCGGAGCAACCCCAATGCGCCCAGGAGGGGAGCGGATGTAGACGTTTCGGTCACCATCAGCTTTCTGGAGGCCTGCAAGGGCTGTGAAAAAGACGTGGCAGTTTCTTCTATGGAAGCTTGCCCGGATTGCGGCGGCTCGGGTGCGGCGAAGGGGACGTCGGTTAAAACCTGCCCGGAATGCGGCGGCCGCGGCCAGGTTCGGGTCAGCCAGCGGACTCCTTTTGGGGTAATGCAGACTACCAAAACATGTACCCGCTGTGGTGGGCGGGGGAAAATTATTGAAACACCCTGTCCGAAATGCCATGGTGGCGGTCGGGTGCGGAATTCTTCTACCGTCCATGTCACAATTCCGGCGGGAATTGATGACGGCCAGGCATTTGCAATGTCCGGCAGGGGTGACCACGGCCTGAATGGAGGCTCGTCCGGTGACCTGATTGTAAACGTCAACGTCCGTCCTGATCCAATCTTCACCCGGCGCGGGTTTGACATCTGGTGTGATGTTCCAATCACTTACGCGCAGGCAGTCCTTGGTGATGAGATTACCGTGCCGACCATTGACGGAAAGGTGAAGTACAATATCCCGGAGGGCTTCCAGCCCGAAACGGTGGTCCGGCTGCGTGGAAAAGGTGTTCAGCGGATTAATTCCAGAGGACGGGGCGACCAGTATGTAAAGGTCATGGTAGAAGTTCCAAAGGAGCTTAACAGGCAGCAGAAAGAAGCTTTACGTCATTTTGACGCGCTGTTAAACGAAAAACAGCATGCTAAGAGAAAGGGCTTTTTTGACACTCTGAAAGAAAACTGGGGTGGCGGAAAAGATGAATCATAAATAGAGAGGGGGATTCCCCCTCTTTTTGTTACATAAAGAGGGTTAATATGCGCCGTTATTCTGAATGCAAACGGGATTGCGAAGCCGGATAGCCGGATAGAAAAACGGATTTGTGAAAAATAAAAAGAATCCCGGGTGGAAATCGGGTGTTTTTGTCTGCTTTGGGGGTGTTTTCTGGAACGGATTTGTGGTATAATAACCTCACGGCGCAAACGGAAGCGGAGCTTCCGGCGCCTGAGAGAACATTGCGCCTTTTTGGTGGCGGCATCCTGCCGCTTTTCTGGCTAAATAACCTCACGG
>CACXEO010000086.1 GCA_902766785.1 Oscillospiraceae bacterium
ATTTCTCACCGCCTCCGGCGCCTACGCCGTCAAAGCCATCCAGCCCGTGGACATGTTCCCTTTTACGGAACATGTGGAGACGGTAGTACTTTTGTCCCAACACCGACCGAACGACAAGATCCGGGTGGAACTGGACCTTACGGAGTTTGATATTACTGCTGCTGAAAAAGAAGCTACTTACCAGGAAATCAAGGATTACATATTTGAAAAGCACGGCGTAAAGGTGTCTTCCCTTTATATCGCTCAGGTGAAAGAAAAACTGGGCATCAAGGAACGGGAGAATTATAACCTGCCAAAGAATGTAGACTCGAAACAACCGCAGTGTCCGAAAGAAAAGGAAGAGATGATTGTTGAGGCATTAAAACATTTCAAAATGATATAAGAGAACAAATAAGTAATTTAATGCAGAGGTATAAGTGTGAAAAAGATTATCGTGCGATAAATCAAAGTTTATCACCCCTCCCTTATCCAAAACCCTCCGTCGCTTATCATACACTCCAAAGGAGAAATCGCTGTTATGGAATATAGAGTACAAGAAATAACTGCCGTTGATGAAAAGATCCGGTGTTCTCGCTTCGTCTTGGAGCGGTTGACGGATTGGTTTGGAATCGCAGAGAGCCGCGAAGCCTATATTCAAGACAGCACGGACAAGGTGTTCTTCTGTTCTTTTGATGGAGAGCAGCCGGTTGGCTTTCTTTATCTAAAAGAAACCGGAAAAGATACGGAAGAACTTGCCGTGATGGGTGTACTGAAGGAATATCACCGTTGCGGTATTGGTCGTCAGCTTTTTCAGGCAGCAAGGCAAAGAGCTCAACAGATGGGCTACAGCTTTATGCAGGTCAAGACAGTCCAAATGGGTAAATACGATGATTATGACAAAACGAATCTGTTCTATCTGTCACTGGGCTTCAAGGAATTGGAGGTTTTCCCAACACTGTGGGATGAAGCAAATCCGTGCCAGATCTATGCGATGGCGCTATAAGAACGCTGTATCCGTATTCATTAAATGAACATGATGGCTGGGGAGATCCGTTTGATGGAAAAGCGTATTCCATCATTATGAAATAAGATCTCGCAAAACAGCAGTTTGTCGAGCTGATGTTTTGGCAGTTAAATTCCAATTTGTGAGGTGTTTCATATGCTTGAAAAGATGGGGGAATTCTTTGATTCCCGATTAAGCGGATACGAGGAACATCAGCTGACCTGCATTGACTCGGCACAGGTATTCTACCCATTTACTGCAAACTGCCTGCCGCAAGTCCCTGGTACACGTCTTCTTGATTTGGGCTGCGGTACTGGCCTGGAACTTGGGTATTATTTCGAGATGGTACCTTCGGCAGAGATTATGGGAATCGACCTTGCACCGGGTATGCTGAACGAGTTGCATAGCAAGTTTCCCGATAAGATAATGACGTTGGTTTTGGGCTCGTATTTTGATGTGCCGTTTGGAGAAAACGCCTATGATGCAGCGGTATCTGTTGAATCGTTGCATCATTTCACTAAAGAGGAGAAAATACCTCTGTACGGAAAACTGCGAAAAGCATTGAAACAAGGAGGCTACTTCATTCTTACAGATTATTTCGCAATGTCTGAGGAAGAAGAGCTATTTCATCGTGCAGAGTTGCATCGCCTGAAAAAGGAACAGAATATTGCAGACGAAGCTTTTTATCACTACGATACACCGTTAACCGTCGAACATGAAAAAGAAGCTTTGATTAATGCCGGTTTTTCATCTGTTACAGTGCTGAAAAGCTGGGGTGCCACTTATGTACTGAAAGCAGTCAGATAAATCCCGGTTCGCTCGCTCAATAGCTGAGCTGGATATTTCATTTTCACGATAACAAACAAGCCCTCCCGGTCACATCCGAAATGGTGATCAGGAGGGCTTCTTCGTTCCAGTATTCAGTTAATTGTCTATATCCACGCTCAGGCCGGCGTTGAGGTTGAAACAAAAAGCCGCAGGATGATCGTCCTGAAGGATTTTGCCGACAAGGACGCGCTTCTCGGTCAGCACGAAGTTTTCGAGTATCCCAAGTAATATTTGAACAAAGCATATGATTACCTTATTTGCGGCGCCGGGCATTCCTTTGATGCCAAAGGCGAAAACGTAATGAGCCAGGGTGGTATCACCGTTGATGAGGTCATCTTTTCATTGTTCCGCCTGCCTTTCTGCCAAATATTCATCCAGGCACAGCCCTTTTTCATACATCTCTGTGGCGGCCTCAACGCCAACATACCGATAATGCCATACTTCCTCGGCAACGCCCGTG
>CACXEO010000087.1 GCA_902766785.1 Oscillospiraceae bacterium
ATCACAGCGTAGTATCAGATGGGATTTGAAATGCTGAAAAACCCTGTATTTCCAAGCATTTTTTAGCATTAGATGTCACTTCCCGATCTCGTATCGGGGCTACTCCTAAGGATTAGATATCGGTTCGATCCCGGTCGGGGGTGCCAGCGGTAAGCAGCCGCTCAAAATGCGCATCTCACTTTGTGAGGTGCGTTTTTGTTTTGTATCCGCGTTTTCTAAACAAATTTCTATTTTTTAATTCTGGGCTGGTATAGTACCGGGGTTAATACGCTCTGCACAAATGCTGTTTTTAACTGTTCTAGAATATTTGTATCCTTTGAATATAAAATATCGTTTGCATTAAATTTGTCAAGAGTGTAAATTTTCGTACCGTTCGCGGCTCTTTCATTGCTTTTCAAAAAACAGCATGATATAATTATTTTCAAGTTGTTTTACGTGAAAAAGGAGGATGAAGTTGGAAAATCGTACAAATTTTCGAAACAATGAGCCTGAATCCTCTTCTTTTATTCCGCAGCATGACCTGGGAAGCGGTTATGCCTATATACCCGGAACGGGTTTTGTTTTGAATGATCCTGCTGTGTTACAGCGGCGTCATTTAAGATATATTGCGGGCCATGTCGGTATTGCGATGATTTTCTATATCCTTCTTGCCGCTTTTATTACACTGCCCGTTGCCCTGATGTATTCGGCCATGGGGTTCCCGGTTAGCTTGAATTTCAATACCATGAGGGTTTATGGGACACAGTTAATGCTTCAGGTGGTCAGCCTAACCACAACGGTGGTCAAACTGGGAATTCCGGCTCTGTTTCTCTGGGGTTCTCTCCGTCACTATGCAAAAGTCAGCTCAATTTTTTCTGCTCCCCGTTTTAAAATACTTCCTTTAGCCCTTCCAATTGCCCTAGCGGGTTCGGTTCTGGGTGCGTTCGGAGCCGAATTGCTTCAACGGGGAATGACAGCATTGGGCTATTACGTTGCAATCCCTTCATATTCAATTCCAGACGAGCCTTTTGAGTTCATTTTAAGTATGGTACTTTTTACGGTAATTCCCGCCGTCCTGGAAGAGGTCCTTTTTCGTGGGCTGGTTATGCAGGGGCTGCGTTGTTTTGGTGATGGAATAGCGCTTGTGGCATCCTCGGTACTCTTTGCCTTGGCGCATTTTAACCTGATACAGGGTGCAAATGCGCTGCTAATGGGGCTGATTATCGGTTATTTTGTATTGCGTACTGGTTCGGTCTGGGTTGGGGTTGTCCTCCATTTTGCAGTAAATGTTCTTTCTTTCTTTGAAACGCTTTTGTTTCGAACGGTGTTGATGGGGCAATCGGAACTTGTAGGCAATATTGTGTCCCTTGTCCTCCTTCTTGCCGGTTTTGCGACGTTTATTGTTTTAATCCGAAAAGAGAATACGGCGTTTTCAACCCCGCTTTTAAAAAACAGCGCACTTTCTTCTTCAAAACGGCTGGCACTTTGTTTTGGTAGTACCGGAATGGTTCTTGCGTTTTTAATGTTTTTATTTTTTGGCCTTCAAATGGGGATATAACGATGGAGCAAACGTCATTTGAACAAAAAGTAATGCGCCTTGCGTTAGAGGAGGCCAAAAAGGCCTGGGAAATGGGTGAGGTACCTATTGGAGCGGTGATTGTACGAGGGACTGAAGTGGTTGCCGCAGCCCACAACCTCCGTGAAACGGAAAAAAATGCTCTTTGTCATGCAGAATTAATCGCAATTGACCGTGCCTGTAAAAAACTTGGAGGCTGGCGGTTACATGAATGTGAGTTGTATGTAACACTTGAACCCTGCCCGATGTGTGCGGGGGCGATTATCAATTCGAGAGTGAAACGAGTGGTGTTTGGAGCCTATGATGAGAAAGCTGGTGCCTGCGGTTCACGGATTAACCTGTTTGCCTGTGATTTTAATCACCGGCCCGCGCTGCTTTCCGGTGTTCTTAAAGAGGAGTGCGCCGGTATGCTGCAGGCCTTTTTTAAAAAGTTAAGAAAACAGTCATAACTGCTGTCATGATTATTCATACAAAAATTTGGCGGCGTTGTTATAATGAAAGTACAGAAATGTTTTATTTCTGTTTACCCTCTCCTTTATTATTTACTAATCTGATCTGATTTGATTTCTGACGGGCGCAGCCCGTCCTTTTTCTTTTTATGGGAATTATGCAACAACGTAAAACACTATATTGGTAATTGTTGAAAACTATGTTGAAAAAGTTGAAACCTTGTTTAGTTTACAGAAATATTACAAAAAGTAATTTCTACTTGACAGGAGATAAGGCTATTGTTTTAGAGAGGTAAATATAGTATGATAAGTAATGGCTGTTGAACCGGTTAACAGCTTTTACGTTTGCATCTGCATGAGGGCTGCGGTATCTGAGCTTTGGGGGAGTTTTGCTGGCAGCGCGTGCGGCTTTTATTAGAAAGAGCGCTCCTAAGGCTCGTTTTTTCTCAAAATTGTGAGCGGCGTATATAGAATAGTCTTGTCAACCCCTTGTTTTTCGGCGTACCGGATTGTGGCGGCTGTACCGCCTTTGGGGTTGCCGTTATAAACTGCAATGAGATGTGAAGAGTGGTCTACCATATAATGGTTGCGTTCAATTAAGCAGCCGGGCACATATGCTTGGTGAAGCACCAAAACCTGGTTGCATTTTAGTAAAATGTCATGGTAGCGTTTCCCCCATGGCTCCGGCTGCAAACGCTGGCCCCAGTAAGGAATGACTGCTCCAAGTGCGACGTCTGATAGCATAGCCTTAACGGAAAGCACAGCTTCCGCGGCGATTAAGTCTATCCCGCGCGCCATACCGCAAAGAAATAGGCGGTAGCCGTTTTGTGTAACGAGGTTTGTGATGGTCTGAAACAGTTGTTGTTTGATCCGCTGAATTTCGGGATTTTTTTCATTCCAGGGATTCATAAGTTTTTCAGGCCTTGGTCCAGTAAAACATGCGGTTAGCTCTTTCATAGCGGCATCCTTATTCATAATTTAGAAATAAATTTAACGTGTTATTTGTATTATAAATTAAAAATATGTATAAATTATGAATAATATGTCGAAATTTTATGATATTCAGGAGGAACTGAATGAAAAGCTTTATGAAGCGCTGTTGGGCGCATATTCATTTGGATTATTTGGCCCAGAACCTCAACCATATCCGCGGGCTTCTTCCGCAGGGGACGGAAGTGATGGCAGTTGTAAAGGCAAATGCCTATGGCCATGGGGACGGTATGATTGCGGCTGAACTACAGAAGCAGGGGGTTGCCTGGTTCTGTGTCTCCAACGTGGACGAGGCGATTTCGCTCCGTAAGAATGGAATAACGGGTGAGATTCTTATTTTGGGGACAACACCAGTAGAACTTGCAGGGCTGCTGGTTCAGTACAGGCTGGTCCAAACGGTCTATTCACTTGAATACGCGCAGCAGCTCAGCCGGGAATTGGAAAAAGAAAATGCTGTGGTGGAATGCCATTTTAAAATTGATACCGGGATGGGGCGGATTGGCTTTCTTCACCACGACAACTATAATGCTTTGGAGGAGCTTTTAGAGGTGTGTAAGCTCCCAGGGTTAAAGCCAACCGGTATTTTTACCCATTACGCGGTTGCGGATGAGGTCTCTCCGGAGTCCATCTCTTATACAGAAAGACAGCTTACGGCGTTTCGGGATATTCTTTCCAAGCTCAAAGCAAACGGCGTGGATTTGAAAACGGTTCATACCAAGAATAGTGCCGGAATCGAGCGGTTAAAGGAAGAACAGTACGGTTTTGCCCGCGCAGGGATTATTCTGTACGGGCTCAATCCGAGCGGGGACGTTACCGATCCCGGGATTAAGCCGGTGATGGAGCTCAAATCGGTGGTCTCCATGGTCAAAAAAGTCGCGCCTGATACCTCGATCAGCTACGGGCGAAAGTTCGTTTCCGACCGTGAAATGGTGGTTGCGACCGTGCCGGTCGGCTATGCCGACGGCTTTTCCCGTTCCCTTTCGGGCCGGGCGGAATTCCTGGTGCGCGGGAAACGCGCCCGGGTGATCGGTACGGTTTGTATGGATCAGCTGATGCTGGACGTCAGCCACATTCCCGGTGTCACCATGGGGGATGAGGTCACAATTTTTGGCCGGGATGGAAAAGAAGAAATCAGCGCTGCGGATCTTGCCGGGATGGCGGGAACCATTGCGTATGAAATCATCTGCGCGGTTGGGCACCGGGTGCCGCGGGTCTATTATAAAGGGGATCAAGTGGTCGGCGTGGTGAATTATTTGTATGACGATGAAGGATAACACCGGTATTGAATACCTGCCAGCTAAAACGATTGTCACGAGAACCAGGAGTACGGCATGGTTCGGCGGGGATTATAACATGAATCTCTATCGGGGCTGCTGCCACGGCTGCATTTATTGCGACAGCCGGAGCGAGTGTTATGGGATTGAGGGATTTGACCAGGTGCGGGCAAAGGAAAACGCCCTTGAAATCGTCCGTAACGACCTGCGCCGAAAGGTGAAGACCGGGGTAATCCTAACGGGCGCGATGTCCGATCCATACAACCCGTATGAAAAGGAGCTTGAGCTGACCCGCCGCGCACTTGAGCTGGTCGATGCCTATGAGTTCGGGATTGGCGTTGCCACTAAAAGCGATTTGATTTTGCGGGACGCCGGTCTTTTTCAGGAGATCAAAGAGCATTCTCCTGTTCTGTTGAAGATAACAATTACGACTGCGGACGATGAATTGAGTAAGCTGGTTGAACCGGGCGTGCCGCCCTCCTCCCGGAGGTTCGAGGTAGTGCGGAAACTGTCTGAAATGGGATTGTTTGCGGGAATCCTGCTCATGCCGGTTCTGCCCTTTCTGGAGGACAGCCTGGAAAACGTACTGGCTATTGTGGAGCGGGCGGCCGAATGCGGCGCGCGGTTTGTTTACCCGGCTTTTGGCATGACTCTGCGGCAAAACCAGAGGGATTATTACTTTCAAAAGCTGGACGAGCTTTTTCCCGGCCTGTCTGAAAAATACCGCAGGCAGTACGGAAACAGCTATGAGTGCCGCAGCCCGCAGGCAAAAAGGCTTTGGACCGCCTTTTCAAAGGCGTGCGATGAGCGGGGAATTCTTTGCCGGATGCCGGACATTGTCCGGGCCTACCGGCTGGGCTACGGCGACCGGCAGCTGAAGTTTTTTTAAGATTGAACTTTAAACGGCTTATTCAAGTTACATTAGAAATTTTTGTGGTAGGATTTTTTTATGAATTTTGTATGCTGAAAACTGATTCTTAAAAGAGGCAAGAAAATGAAGCGCTTTACAATTCCTGTCACACCTCCCACTAGCTTTAAAAGCATTTCGATTTCCGAATGATGTGATTGAGGACGTCGAACGGTCTATTCGTGGAAAAGGCTGTGTTTCTACAGCTTTTGTGGTAAAAGCCGTCCGGACTGCGCTGGAAAATTTGGGGGAATAAAAACAGGCCTGTGATACAGGCCTGTTTTTATTCCTCTGATTATTTCGCTGCCGGGCGGCTCTTCGCTTTATCGGCCTCCGCTGCGTTTTTCCTCGCTTCTTCCTTGTTTTGGCGCATCTCTTCAATGCTTTTTTCCTTTAAGCGGATGCCTTTATAATTCTTTGCAGGAATCCGCCCCGGGGCGTTGAACCGTTCCTTTGCCTTTTCGATTTCCTCTTTGTACTGCGGCAGCCACTCAGCTTCCTCAATCAGCAGTTCATCTACCATTTGGAAGATTTCAGCTGGTGTGCAGACCGCTCCGGTGAGCGGGTCCATCAGCATTGCCTGACGGAGCAGGGTGATGTCTCCCTTAATTGCCGCTTCAACCGCCAGACGCTGCACCCAGGCGCTCTGGGAACAGATCGCAGCACAGCCCAACGGAAGGTCACCAACCTTGGGAATGCTGATCCCGTTGCGGTCAATGTAACCTGGAACTTCCACGACGCACTCATCGGGGAGATTGGTAATACAGCCGTTGTTCATAACATTGAAATGTCCCCGGTAGACCCGTCCGGTCTCCAGCCCTTCTATGATATAAGAGCCGTGCTCGTTGCTCCGGTTTTCTGCGGTGAACTGGAAGGCGGGTTCTTTCATCCAGTTGGGGAAGTCTTCCTCAAACCAGTTGCGCCCTTCACGGCAGACACGGAGGTAACCGCCGGTTTCGCCGTTGATCCATATCCCGAGGTCGATCCAGTCTTTCAGCTCATCGGGGCGTTTGCGGTACCACGAAACATATTCGGAAAGATGGCCGTTCGATTCGGTGGAATAGTAGCCGAAGTTTTTGAGGATGTCGATCCGTACCTTTTCCGTTTTCGAAAGCTCTTCATCCGCAAGGTAGGCGGGAAGGATTTTCGGGAGCAAATCCTCGCCCTCGTGCTTGACCGAAATGTACCAGGTCTGGTGATTAAGGCCCGCGCAGATGATATCCACTTCCTCCGGCTCATAGCCGAGCGCCTGGGCAATCTGTTTGTGGCCCCCCTGAACACCGTGGCAGAGGCCGAGCGTTCTGACGCCGCCGTATTTGTTGGCAGCCCAGGTGAGCATGGCATTGGGATTGGCGTAGTTGAGAAGCAAAGCGTCTGGCTCGGCAACCTCACGGATGTCTTTACACATATCCAGCATAACGGCAATCCCACGCTGCCCGTACATGATTCCGCCTGCACAGAGCGTGTCGCCCACACATTGGTCAACGCCGTATTTTAAGGGGATTTCCACGTCTTTTTCAAAAGCCTCCAACATCCCGATACGGAAGCAAGAGATAATGTAACGGGCGTTTTTCAGCGCCTCACGCCGGTCTGTGGTCGCTTGAATTTGAATCGGCACGCCGTTTTCATCCAGGTCACGCTGGCAGAGCTGGGTGACCATTTCCAGGTTGTGGGGGTTAATATCCATAAAGGATACCTCAATACCGCGGAATTCAGGAACCGTCATCAGGTCGGAAAAAAGCTTGCGGGTAAACCCAACGCTTCCCGCGCCGATAACTGCCAGTTTAAAGGACATACTTGCTGCCTCCTTATAGTTTGGTTGTAATTCTATTTTACAGGCTTTTAAAACAGAGCGGGAAATAATAGGAAACAGATTGACAGAATGTCAGGTTTTGTGCTATTGTTTTTTAAAATTGAGAAATGGGGGAAACCGGAACGAAGGAGCAGAGCTTGTACAGGGCTGATTTAAAAAAGGTGTGGCCGAAAGTTTGCCGTTATTATGCAATGAATCACGCTTATTATGAAATGGAGCTCCATGTTCATCCGGAGCTGGAGATTATGTATGCGGCTGAAGGGGGATGCAGCGTTTTTGTAGCTGAATCTCCGGAAGGCTGCCGGGAAGTCATGCTCCGGGAAGGGGAATATGTTTTTTTGGACGGCGCGGTACCGCACAGGCTGGCGGTTAAAAGGGAAGCTCCCTGCCGGGTGTTGAATCTGGAAATTGCCCTTGTACCGGATGAAAATGGCTTGTCCCTTGAAATGTTGCGTACTTCCGCTTCCTTTGAAAAGCTTCTTTGCAGCGGGGCTTCTTATTTTACTGGGGCTGATTTGTCAGGGAGCCTTCATCAAATTATTGTTTCTCTTCAGAAATTCCTCTATGGAAGCGCAGACGAATTGGAGTGCAGGTTCCAGACCGGGTTGTTTTTGTTGGAACTGGCAAATCAGTATGCCCGCAGGAAAAGACCTGCGGGGGAGTTGGTGTACGTTAAACGAGCGCTTGCTTTTTTGCAGGAAAATTTTGATCACGAAATTGCTGTCGCCGATGTTGCAGGCGCAGCCGGAACGTCTAAGGCGCATTTACAGCGCCTTTTTAAGGTGGAGACCGGATGCACGATTCTAGATTATATCCTGACACTGCGGGTTAATAAGGCGAAGTACCTGTTGGAAACCAGCACTCTGCCGGTCGTAGACGTAGCGATTGGGGTAGGTTTTAATAGCCGCCAGCATTTTTCACAGACATTCAGCAGGCTTGTAGGATGCCCGCCGGCGGTGTACCGGAAGCGAAAGGGGAACCTGAGGCTGTGGGAGGGGTTCGGCAGCCATTCTGCAGAAGGGGAATAACACCGCTTTTTCTTCAATGCCAAATATGGTATAATAGGGGAGCGATAGATGACTGGGAGGTTTTAAAATGAAAATAATGATTGCGTCCGATATTCATGGGTCTGCCTGTTACTGCCAAAAAATGATTGACGCCTACCGCCGGGAAGGCGCCGATAAATTGCTGCTATTGGGGGATATTCTTTACCATGGCCCCCGCAACGACCTGCCAGCGGAATACAATCCCAAAGAGGTCAGCGCAATGCTCAATGCCATGGCGAATGAAATCCTCTGTGTGCGGGGGAACTGTGAAGCAGAAGTGGACCAGCTGATGCTTGATTTTCCGGTTCTTGCGGAATATTGCATCCTTTATTTGGGTGGGCGGATGATATTTGCAACACACGGCCA
The DNA here is from genome assembly GCA_902766785.1 of Oscillospiraceae bacterium. Lineage (GTDB taxonomy): Bacteria > Bacillota > Clostridia > Oscillospirales > Ruminococcaceae > Metaruminococcus_A. Next base: position 8,401 of record CACXEO010000087.1, read on the forward strand.
TCATTTCAATGAGGAGGCTCTCCCTAGACTCAAAAAGGGCGATATCCTGCTCAACGGACATTTCCACATCCCCAAGTGCGTGGATCACGGAGATTATATCTATATGAATCCCGGCTCGGTTTCAATTCCGAAAGAGGGGACGCGGCACAGTTATATTATAGCGGAAGAAAACGCGTTTTATTGGAAAGACCTGGACGGAGAGTGCTACAGCACGTTTTCGCTATAGCCAGTATAAAACCGGAGGCCTAGGCCTCCGGTTTTATTAAAAATTAAAAGTAGTTGTTGGCAATTACCATAGAAAAATGCCGAAGAAGGCAACTGTATGGAAGCGCCCTGTTAAAATTGTATTAGGCGTTTCACAAGCTGGAGCTTGCGAGTGAAAAAATACTATAAATAACAAAAATTCGCAGGTTTTATGAGCTGCGTTTAAAAAGAAAAGCCCGTCTATTCCAAACGGAAAGACGGGCTTTATTAAACAGCACCTGTTTTGGGAAAAGTCTCAATACTATTTTCAGAGCATTGGAATTTGCGTTTTGCATTTCTGAAAATGTAAATAAAATTCTTATTCGTTTGAAAGATTTTTCGGCGTAAAAAAGACCTTGCAGATTTTACTCTGCAAGGTCTTTTTTCTATTGTGGTTTTGCAATCTGGGTTTGCCCCAAATCACAAACACACGTTTTATTTTTCTGCATTGATTGCAGCCTGTGCAGAGTAGCCACGAAAAACGATTTTTTATTTATAATTTCCTGTTTCAAAATATTAAAGAAAATAATCTCTTTAAAAT
>CACXEO010000088.1 GCA_902766785.1 Oscillospiraceae bacterium
GCGGGAGAACGCCTTCATAATCTCTTCGCCAAGGTACTTGGACAGAGAATAAGTATCTTCCGGCCAGCAGGGATGCTCCTCATCAATTGGGAGATACTCCGGAACGAACGGCTCGCCGGAAAGGCGGAAGCCCATGCCGTAGGAGAAATAGCTGGTGGCGGCAATTACGCTCTTGACACCCATTCTTCTGGCCGCATCAAGGACATAGAACATCCCCATGGTGTTGATCTTCATGGTGGCGTCTTCCGGCATACTGTAGTTGAAGTGCGCCCCTTCGACCGGCGCAGGACCCAAGTCGGTACGCTTCTCATAAGGTGGCTGCAGCTCGGTATTGAATGCAATTGCGCCAAGGTGAACAATAACGTCCGCCTGAGCCATTGCAATCGCTTTCATAATATCGCCAATGTTAAGAAGATCCGCTTTTACAAACGGGAGACCACGTTTTGCGTTGTCACCATCCGCCGGCAGCGGGACAATATCGGTGCAGGTAACGTTGTACCCCTGGTCATGAAGGTAAGAAGCAACGTAATTCCCAAGGTTACCGGAAGCGCCGGTTACCAGAACGTTTTTTGGCATTATAAAATTCCTCCGTTTACGATCAATCAATCGTGATTACTTTTTTAATATACTCTACACTTTTTTTGGCAACTTCAATATCGCGCAGGCGGGGATCGGTCCCCTCAGGGAGGGCGCCGGGCCATGCCGACTCATAAAGCAGGTGTAACCCTTCCGGATAAGGCGCTTTCTCAGCAATTGTTTTAATAGCGCGGTCAATATCAACGTAACCTTCGCCGATTGCACAACCAACCGGAATCATCGGGAAATAGTTTGGTCCAAAGGGGCTGTCGATCATTTTTGAGTCCTTGATATGAGTGGTGAAAGTCCAAGGTGCAAGGACGTCAATGTCGTCATTCGGGTCGCATAATACGGCAATCGCGTTGCCGATATCGTAAGCGACGCCGACATTCGGCGAATTGACTTCTTCCATAATCCAGGCAATTTCGGTCCCCTTAAAATCGCAATGGTTTTCCAAAGCAAAAAGAACGCCGTTCTCTTCAAAAAGGGGAGCCGCAGCTTTTAAGTTGTCCGCGATCATCCGGAGCAGCTCATGCGCATGGATACCGGGAGCCTTAAAACAACGCGTTGTCGCGGTGTTGTTCATTCCATAACCGCAGCGAATAATTTTTGAGCCATATTTTTTTGCCAGTTCAATCGTTTCCAGTATTTCCTTTTTCGCACCCTCCGGGTCTGCACCGGTCATTTCAAAGATTGCGCGCGGGCACTGGATGTCAAACTCAATGTCATATTCCTTCATTTTTTGAAGGACCTTTTCCATCCCTTCCCCTTCAACCGGAGGACGGGGGATCAATGGATGCATCGCATGGCAATCCAGTTTATGCATTTCATCCATCTGCCATAAAAGCTGATCTACCGGATCCGTAATTTCAGGCGGCGCCAGGTAAACGAAATTGACATAACCAACTCTCATGTTATTCAAATACGCCATTAAAAACCACCCCTGCAATTCTAATTGACTGTGATCAGTTTTTTCAGGTATTCTAAGCTTTTCTCCATCGCCTCATGCTCAAACGCATAAGCGGCGCCGGTAATCTGGTTTCCCCAGAAACTCTGTTCCAGAATCATATGGAAGCCTTCCGGGTAGCGGACCTGGGTCGCAAGCGCGTCGACAATCCCTGGGATATCGATAATCCCTTCACCAAGCACGGTTCCGACCGGGATGAGCGGATAATACCGCCCTTCCTGCGTCTTTTGTACAATTTTAGCGTCCTTGATATGGGTAATAATCGTCCAGGGAGCCATCAGGAGGTTATCCGCATCAGGATCCCGGAATACGCCGAAGTTGTTGGCGGTGTCAAGCGCAATTCCATGTTCGGGGAATTGACTTCAAAAATGTGAGCCATTTCCTTCTTTCACTGTCACAGGTCAAGAATGTTTATTTAACTGTAATCAGGTCCTTCAGGTAAACAAGTCCCTTTTCCATTGCATTATGGGCAAATTCAATTGGATCGCCGGTTACCTGATCGCCCCACCAGCCCTGCTCGAGGATCAGGTGGAAACCTTCCGGATAACGGGATTTGGTCGCGATTGCGTCGATAACCGCCGGGATATCGATCTCACCTTCGCCGAGGGGGCAGCCCACCGGGATCAGCGGGAAGTAATCGCCATCCTGGGTCTTCGGAACAACTTTCGTATCTTTGATATGGGAAGTAATCGCCCACGGGGCCATCCGGAGGTTATCCTCATTCGGCTCGCTAAAAATTGCAAAGCTGTTGGCGGTGTCAAGCGCGATACCCATATTCGGGGAATTGACTTCTTCGAAAATCTGCGCCATCTCTTTGCCGGTGAAGTCTACATGGTTCTCCTGCGCAAAGTATACACCGTACTCCTCAAAAATTGGAGCCGCCTGTTTCAGGGAAGCAACCACACTGTCAAACTGGTCTTTCCCGGTCATCCCTTTTGCATGGTTGTAACGGGAATATTCATACGCCAGCATGTAGTTGTAACCTGTACGCAGGATTTTAGAACCCAATTTTTTTGCGAATTTGATCTGAGCAATCAATTCTTCGCGCGCCTCTTTCGCGTCCGGACCGGCAAGTTTAAAGACAGCAGGCGGACAGCCGATTTCGTATTCGATGCCGTATTTCTGAAGCATTTCGTTGATTTTATCAACAGAAGCATCGTCAGTCGGCAGGTGGAAAACGATTGGTTGCAAAACTTCACAGCCAAGGCGCTGAGCCTGCTGCATCTGCCATTCAAGTTTTGCCATGTCGTCGGTAATCTCCGGCGGGGCGGGATAAATAAACCCAACCCAGCCGAGTTTCATATTATTGCGGTAAGCCATATAATCTACCTCTTTCTTTTTAAAAGTTATCATGATCTGTCAGTATGTTATTTAACCGTAATCAGTTCCTTAAGGTACGCAATACTCTTTTCAAGAACCTTGTGTGAGTATTCAATTGGATCGCCGGTGACCTGATTGCCGAACCAGCCCTGCTCGATTATAAGATGGAACCCTTCCGGATAACGGGATTTGGTACAGATCGCTTCAATTGCCGCCGGGATGTCAACATCGCCTTCTCCCAACGCACATCCCACAGGAATGAAGGGGAAATAGTTACCCTCCTGGGTTTTATCAATAATCTTGGTGTCCTTAATGTGAGAAGTGATTGCCCACGGAGCCATCCTCTGATTATCGATATCCGGCTGGCAGAATACCGCAAAACTGTTGGCGGTATCAAGCGCAATACCCATAACCGGGGAGTTGACCTCCTCAAACAGGTCCGCCATTTCCTTGCCGGTGAAATCCACATGGTTTTCCTGCGCATATTTCATACCGTATTCTTCAAAAATCGGCTTCGCTTCTTTCAGGGAGGCGAGAATCCGTTCGAACTGCTCTTTGCCGGTCATACCTGGGGTACGGTTGTAACGGGAGGTCTCCAGGCAGAGACGACCGTAGCCGCAGCGCATAATCGTGGAGCCAAGCTCCTTGGAAAACTTAATCGCTTCAATCAGCTCTTCACGTGCCGATTTCGCGTCCGGTCCAGCAAGCTGGAAGACCGCAGGCGGGCAGCGCATCTCATACTCAATTCCATACTCTTTGAGCCATTCTTTAAGCTGGTCAAGATCTTTCCCCTCGTGCGGCAGAGGATGGACAATCGGTTGAAGGACTTCGCAGCCAAATTCCTTCGCCTTTTTCATCTGCCATTCAATCTTCGCCATGCTGTCCGTAATATCTGCGGGAGCAGGATACGCAAAACCAATCCAGCCCATTTTCATGTTGTTGCGGTAAGCCATGGTCAGTTCCTTCTTTCTTCGGTTCTGGATTCAAGTGTTTTGTTATTTAACGGTTACAAGCTCTTTCAGATAATCAAGGCTCTTCTCCATCGTTTCAATCGCGAATTCACGCGGATCGGTGCCTTCCGGCAGTTTGCCGAACCAGCCCTGCTCAAGGATGAGGTGGAAGCCTTCCGGGTAACGGACGTTATCAATCAAAAGCTGGACAGAACGCGGAATGTCCACGCCGCCCTCGCCAAGCGCACAGCCGACAGGGGTCATCGGGAAATAATCCGGCCCAAACGGGGCGTCGATTACCTTGGAATCTTTGATATGGGAAGTGATCGCCCACGGAGCCATTGCTTCAAGATCCTCGTTCGGGTCGCAGAGAATTGCAAAGCCGTTCGCAGTATCGTACGCAATACCCATATTAGGAGAGTTGATCTCTTCAAAAATAGCAGCGATTTCTTTGCCAGTAAAGTCGCAGTGGTTCTCCAGTGCGTAAAGCATATCGTTCGCCTCAAAGATCGGAGCGGCAACTTTCAGGCTGTCAGTGATGCGGCGGAGCTGTTCGTGCGGCAACATACCCGGGACCTTGCTCCAGCGGGAATACTCAACGTTCAGTTTGCCGTAGCCGCAGCGCATGATCTTGGCGCCGTATTTCTTCGCTAGGTCAATTGCTTCCTGCAATTCCTTTTTCGCCGCTTCTGCGTTTTCGCCGCAGAGCTCAAAAATCGCGCGGGGAGCGCCCATCTCATACTCTACGTCGCACTCTTTCATCTTGGCGGTGATTTTCGCAATCGACTCCTCATCTGCCGGCAGCGGAGCAATTGGCTGCAGAACCTGGCAGCCGTAGCGTTTTGCTTCGTCAAGCTGCCACATAATTTTGTCCATAGGTTCGGTGATTTCGGCAGGCGGCTGATACATGTAGCCAATCCAGCCGAGTTTCATGTTGTTGATGTAAGCCACAATAAATCCTTCTTTCTTGTAAAAATTTTTTATAAGGTTATAGCATGTGCTACTGCGACTAATGTAACTTCTGTAAAGGATAAAAGCAAAATATTTTCACTGGACATTTCCTTACAGGAGCGCTGACTGCTGCGCAGGATGACCTGCCTAGTCGACGAACTCGTCTCCCTCTTCGTCCTGTTTGCCTTTTCTCCAGGTGTACTGGGACTCATAACCGAGCATCTCTTTTGCTTTGCGGGTGGTGAAGAACCCTTCATGGCCCTCAAAGTTTGTACACATATCGGCAATGTAGGGGAAGCGTTTCGCATAGAAAGAATTGGAATCCGGGTTGAAGGTTGTGTCGGAAGCAAGGTTGAACGCCTCAAAGCCGGGGAGCTGTTTGTCAAGCGCAAGGCCGACAAAGTAAGCAATGTCGCGGGCGTCGACATACTGATGGGTGTCGCCGTTGATATAGCCCTTCTCTTCCGTTTCCGGCACAACATAGTCGTTGTTGAAAGTATAGCATTTTCTGCACCATTCGACCTTCGGGTAGTACACGCCGGTCAAACGCATTGCAACGACATTCATGTTGTAAGCGCGGGAAAACGCTTTCATAATTTCGTCGCCGAGCTGTTTGCCGAGGGAATATGTATCTTCCGGGTAGCAGGGATGGTTTTCATCAATCGGCAGGTAATCCGGTTTGAAAGGCTCGCCGGAAATTCTCATTCCCAAGCCGTAGCAGTAATAGCTGGAAGCCGCAATCACATTTTTGATCCCCATTCTTCTCGCCGCGTCCATGACATAGAAGGTGCCCATGGTATTGATTTCCATTGCCGCGTCTTCCGGGATCATGTAATTATAATGTACGCCACCGGTTGCCGGGCCTTTTTTCGGGGTGGTGTCATACGGGGGCTGGAGTTCTACGTTGTGGGTGATAGCAGCAAGGTGGATGATAGTATCCGGCTGCGCCATGGCGATTGCTTTCATCAGGTCGCCGATATTGAGCAGGTCGGCTTTTACAAAAGGCAGGCCGAGCTTCGCAATTTTGCTGTCCGGCTGCGGCAGGACAACGTCGGTACAGGTGACGTTGTAACCCTGTTTGTTGAGGTAAGCGGAGACATAGTTGCCGAGTTTCCCGGCTGCGCCGGTTACTAATACGTTTCTTTTCATGTTTTGTTCTCTTCCTAACGTTATAATTTATTATTTAATGGTAACAAGGCTTTTCAGGTAAGCAACACTTCTTTCAATTGTGTTGCGGCGGAAAGCGGCCTCATCCTCTACGCCGTCAAGCCCGCAGCCGAACCAGCCCTGTTCTACAACAAGATGAAAACCTTCCGGATAACGGGATTTTTCCTGGATTGCCTTAATTGCAGCCTCAATATCAACGCTGCCTTCACCGCAGGCACAGCCAACCGGGATCAGCGGGAAGTAATCGCCCTCCTGGGTCTTGTCAATTACCTTGGCGTCTTTCATATGAGAAGTAATCGCCCAGGGCGCCATTACCTGAACCTCTTCGTTCGGGTCGCTGAAGATACAGAATCCGTTTGCAGTATCGAGCGCAATCCCCATATACGGGGAATTGATTTCCTCAAAAATTGCCGCAATTTCATGGCCGGTAAAATCAAGGTGGTTTTCCAGCGCGAAATACATACCCGCCTTTTCAAACATAGGCGCCGCCGCTTTTAAGGAAGCCTTTATCGTTTCATACTGCTCCTTGCCGGTAGCGCCAGGCCCTTTGTAATAGCGGGTGGTCTCCATGACCAGTTTGCCGTAACCGGAGCGCATGATTTTAGCGCCGAACGCCTGCGCAAAATCAATTTCAGCCTGCAGCTCAGCTTTCGCCTTTTCTGCATCAGGCCCCGTAAGCTCAAAGACCGCGCGGGGGCAGCCGAGCTCAAATTCAACATCATACTCTTCCATTTTTGCTTTAATCTTTGCAAGAGCTTCCGGATCGTCCTTTGGCAGCGGAAACGCAGGATGCAGCACGTGGCAGTCAAGACGCTTCGCCTGTTCAAGCTCCCAGAGGATCTTATCGGTTGAATCAGTCAACTCTGCCGGCGGCACATAGTTCGGTCCAATCCAACCAATTTTCATATTGTTTAAAAGTGCCATGTCCAAATCCTTCTTTCTTTGCAGATTGTAGTGTAGGGTTTCTTTTTTAAACCATAAGCCGGAACCCGTTCCCGCGCCCCGGTATGATACAGAAATGGTTCAGGCCGCTTTCAGACGGCTAACAGCGGATCACCTGGCAGAGGGAGAGCGGATCCAGCATATGGCCCTCCAGCAGAACAGTTGACCAGCAGCGGGGAAAATACAGCTTTTTCCTGCGGTGTCTCACCTGGCTATGCCCCCCAGACAGACGAAAACGCCGGCAAAGCACGGCGGATTTCAGCCCAGAGCCGCTGGAACAACGCTGCCGTAAAAACAACGCCAAACGGTTGCGGGCCGTCAAATTTCGATTAAAAAACAACCGCACCACCGGATCGTACCGGATCAAAACACCGCCCCCTTTGGCAAAACCGCCTTTTTTCAACCTTTTAAATAACATATACGTTCTTTTTATTCAACAAGAACCCGGTTCCGCAAATGATAAAGGCTTCAAAGCCCTGCTGATCTCTTCACAGTAATAACACAATTACCGAAAAGCCGCTTCAAAATATAACAATTGTCGACAACAGTAGCACATTTCTGTTAAAGTTTCTGTTTTTGCTGTTTTGCACAATTATTCGAAAATTTATTGTGCAAATTTATGCTACTTGTGTATTGTCATCATAAGTAATATAGCATAACGCTAAAGGGAGGAAAATATGACAAATCAAACCTTTTGGTTGAAAATATAAACTTAAGGATAAAAAAATAAATATTGCCGTCTGCAAATAATACGATCCTGTTAAATAACCCTACTTTTCCGTTGGGGGCGGCTTTTGCCGCCATCTTTCCAGCCTGTTTATATGTATGCAGACAAGTTTAGCGGACATACTTCCCAACAAGGATGCGTTAAAATTTTTAACCATTGGTTACAAGGGTACCGCCGCTCACCCCGTCCGTTTTCCATTGCTTTTTAAGCACGAGCGTATTATACTGGAAAAATAAGAAAAAAGGCTTGGAAAGGAGCAGTAAAATATGACAAAACTGTTTCGCATTGCCATGGTTCAAAAAAACGCCGTCCCGCTGGACGCGGAAAAAAACCGTCTTCTTGCGCTGGAATACTGCCGCCAGGCGAAAGAACTGGGCGCAGATCTGGCTTTATTCCCGGAAATGTGGTCGACCGCCTACGCCCGTCCAAAAAGCTTTGAACCCGCCGATATCCGCGATTGGAGAAGCCACGCTCTGCCTGAGGACGGAGAGTATTTGAATTCCCTCCGCCAGGTAGCAAAAAATCTGCAAATGGGAATTGTCGCGACCTGTATGTCAGAGGGCAGCCCGGTTCCTCAGAATACGGCATATATCATCGGGCCGGACGGCAATATCCTTTTAAAATATTCCAAAGTCCACACCTGTGATTTTGATATGGAAGGCTATCTCCAGCCCGGGGATGGGTTTTATACCTGCGATTATCCTCTGCCGGGCGGGGATACTGTCTGCCTTGGCGTTATGATCTGCTACGACCGGGAATTCCCCGAAAGCGCCCGTATTTTGATGCTCAAAGGGGCTGAAATTATCCTGGTCCCAAATGCGTCCACCATGAACTACGCCCGGCTGGGCCAGCTTTCTACCCGGGCCTTTGAGAATATGGTGGGGGTTGCCATGGCAAACTATCCGGGGAAGCTCAGCGGAAACTCCGCGGCTTATGGCCCGGTCGTCTTTACAAAAGAGGAGACCTGTGAGGATAACACCGTCGCCCTTGCGGACCATGAAAGCGAAACCATCTGCATAGCTGAGTTCGACCTGAATACTCTGCGTGATTACCGCGGCCGCGAATGCTGGGGGAATGCCTACCGGAAACCCACTGCCTATGGGCCTCTGCTTGAAACAAAGGTAGACCCACCCTTCCGGCGCAAACCGCGCCCCTAAAAAGGGAATCTGGCGGTTCACGCCGTTACCAGGCGGCATACGCCGGCCGGAATTTACCGCATCCGCTTTCCCTGTGAAACCATTGTTTTATCACTCCTCTGCATGGGGGATAAAACAACAGCTTTTCTTCAAATTTGTGCCGGCTCAAAACGGCGGAATGGATGATTCAAATGGAAAAACATAAAAGCGTATCAGAAACGCGCACCATCCTGTCAGATGTCATGTTGCCCAGCCAGGCTAACCCGGCCGGCAACGTACACGGCGGGGAAATCATGAAGATGATGGACACCTGCGCAGGCGTTGCCGCCATGCGGCACTCCCGCAAAAACTGCGTCACTGCACGGGTGGACGAGCTGATGTTCTACCACCCGATCTATGTGGGTCAGTTAGTCATCTGCGAGGCGTGCCTTGTCTACGTCGGCAGGACCTCAATGGAGGTCCACGTCACCGTCCGGGTTGAGGACACTTATGGGGACGAACAGCAGGAGATGGCTCTCTCCGCCTATTTCACCTTTGTCGCCATGGACAAAAACGGAACACCCTGCGAGGTCCCCCGCCTTGATATACAGACCAGCGAAGAGGCTCGCGCCTATGACGAGGGCCGGAAGCGTTATCTGCGCCATAAGCAGAAAAAAGCGTAATTCAAAATAATCGAAACGTTTTTTATGAAAGCCGCGCTGCAATTGTCTGTTTAACCATGTGACAAAGCCGACGGCCGATTAAAAATAAAAGCCCGTGCGGACAGAATATCCGCACGGGCTTTTTGCATAATTTTCTTCTCCCCGGCAAAAATAGAGGAAAAGCATTTCGGAGGGATAAGCTTGAATCTGACCAAACAGGAATATGAAAAGCTCAATCAAAAAGCGAGCAAAAATACCAAAAGCTACATCACTCTGCCCATGGCCTTTCTGGTGGGCGGCCTGATCTGCACCCTGGGACAGGCGCTGATGGACCTTTACTCCACCCTTGGTTTCAACGAAAAAGACGCAGGCATGCTGGTCTCAGCCTCGCTGATCTTTTTGACTGCCCTATTTACCGGCCTCAGTCTCTTCAACGTCCTTGCCAAACACGCGGGAGCGGGCACTCTGGTGCCGATTACCGGTTTTGCAAACGCCATGGTCTCGCCCGCGCTTGAATTTAAAAGCGAAGGGTTCATCCTGGGGCTTGGCGCCAAAATGTTTATCATTGCCGGGCCGGTGCTGGTCTACGGCATCAGCGCGTCGATTATCTACGGGATCATTCTGTACCTCGTCCAGGTGTTTGCAGGATGAGACGGCAATTAATCAAACAAACAGAAGAGGAGTAATCATATGGCAACCAGACTTTCACAGTCCACCATCCGGCTGGACAAACCGCCCGCTATTCTGGAGCACGCCTCCATTGTGGGAAAAAAAGAGGGGGACGGCCCGCTCGGACAGGAATTCGACGCGGTCAACGAGGACACGACTTTCGGGGAAAAAACCTGGGAGAAATCCGAGAGCCGCCTGCAGTCCAACGCCGTCAATATGCTGCTTGACAAATCCAGGACCGCCACCTCGGACGTCGACGTCATGTTCGCGGGCGACCTGTTAAACCAGTGCATCGGCTCCACCTACGGCCTCAGAGAGCTCGACATCCCGTTCCTGGGGCTGTTCGGCGCCTGTTCCACCATGGCGGAGAGCCTGATTTCCGCCTCTCTTTTCGTGGAGGGCGGCCTCGCCTCAAAGGCGGTTGCGGTTACGTCTTCCCACTTCTGCACGGCAGAGCGCCAGTTCCGCTTTCCACTCGAATACGGCGGAGTGCGCACCCCAACCTCCCAATGGACGGTGACCGGTTCGGGCGCGGTACTGGTCGGGTGCGATGAAAACAAACCAAAAATCCGGGCCGTTACCATTGGAAAAATTGTCGACCTGGGAATTACCGACGCCAACAATATGGGGGCGGCAATGGCCCCCGCAGCCTGTTCCACCATCAAAACTTATTTTCACGACACCCGTGAGCATATTGAAAATTTTGACGCCATCATCACGGGGGACCTTGGCAAGGTGGGAAGCCGGCTTCTCTGCGAGCTCCTTGAACGCGATGGGATCAACATCCGGGACAAGCACCTCGACTGCGGATGCCTGATTTACGATTTTGACCAACAGGACGTACACGCCGGCGGCTCCGGCTGCGGCTGCTGTGCTTCGGTCCTCTGCGCACATTTCCTGCCCAAACTGGAGCGGGGAGAGCTGAAACGGGTTCTTTTCTGTGCCACCGGGGCGCTGATGTCCCCAACCATTGTCCAACAGGGGGAAAGCATCCCCGGCATCTGCCATTTGGCAGAAATTACGGAAAATTAAGGAGGAATTACCATGGACATATTCATTGAATACCTGAAAGCCTTTGTGGTGGGCGGGCTGATCTGCGTTGTAGGCCAGCTGCTGATCGACTTTACCAAGCTCACCCCGGCCCGGATCCTGGTCGGCTTTGTCGTAGCAGGGGTCATCCTCGGCGCAGTCGGTTTGTACGGCCCGCTGGTCGAATTTGCCGGCGCCGGGGCAACCGTCCCGCTGACCGGATTTGGCTACAACCTTGCAAAAGGCGTCAAGGAAGCGGTAGAGGAATCGGGGCTGATCGGCGCACTGACCGGTGGGCTGAAGGCCTCTGCCGGGGGAATTGCCGCAGCCATCTTTTTCTCGCTGCTCGCGGCGCTGATCTTTAAGCCGAGCGACCGCAGTATATCGGGCTGAAACCTGTAAGATAAAGGGAGGGCTATGAATGGTTGTTGGTGAAATTATGACGCGGTATATTGTCCGCGTTTCATACGATGAGAGCGCCTTCCGGGCGGCGGAGCTGATGCGCAGGAGCAAAATCGGCGTTCTGCCGGTTGTACGGGGAAGCAGCGTAGTCGGGATGGTCACGGACCGTGATATTGTGACACGCTGTATTGCACAGGGGAGAACGCCGATTGAAACGGCCGTGGACCGGATTATGTCCCAGCCCGCAGTCTGCGTTGAAACCTCAACCCCTGTTCCGGAGGCAATGGCGCTGATGGCCAAGCACAAGGTTAAGCGCCTTCCCGTTACCCAAGGCGGTGCGCTGGCGGGGATGGTAAGCCTCAGCGATTTGACGGGCGCTATGCCGCCGAACACCATAGCGGAAACCTACCAGAACATTTTTACCGGGGGACAGGCCGATACAGGCAATTCATTCCTGGATACCCTGTTTACCTGATCCAAAAAAGAAGGCTGCAAGAAATTCTTGCAGCCTTCTTTGCCGTCATTTCTTCTTTTCAACCGTCTGCCGGAGTTTGAGCAGGCTCACATACTCCGCGACCGACGATTTTGACGCCGAATCCAGCGACAAAATATCGGAAATCAGCTGGCCGAAGGTCACATCGGGCCGAATGACCGTATTGAGGTCTTTGATTGTCCCGCGGAATTTTGTCATCCCTAAAATATAATCAGCAGTGACGTGGTAATATTCCGAAAGCACAATCAGGTGCCGTACCGGAAGATCATAATCACCCGTTTCATAGTTAGAATAGGTCTGCTGGGCAATCCCCAGTATTTTCGCCACACCGGCCTGAGTCAGTCCTTTTTCCTCCCGCAGGCCTCTCAAAATGTTCGTCGCATTCTTTTCTGCCATTTTCACACCTCCTCAAACTGTATAAAATTGTACCCTACCATGTGTCGCAGTAGATGATTTTACCGGTTATAAATGTATTTACGCAAATAAAAACAATTGAAATAAGTGGAAATATTCTGAATTACTATCTTTTTATTCGATAAAAGTAGCGGTGCTATTCTGTCCAGGCAGAAAGCATGGAGTCCTTATTAAAGTCAGCGTATTTCCTGATCAGCCAGCGGATGCTCCCTCCTTGTCCACAGGGATAAGCCGATCGAACATCATTTTCTGTCCGTTTTCAGGGATTTTACCTATACCATATTGCGTTTTAATTAGGTATCTCCATTTTATGCACGGAATGTAACGAGCAGGTGAAAAAAGGCTGAAGCCCCGCTTAAAACACCGCCCGGAACACCTTCGGCGTCAAAGTGCAGCCAGCGGCGCTGCAATACGAAAACCTCACTTCTTTTATAATAAAATAATAATCTTTTTCTGCTTATATCTCTTTTATTCTTCTGTTTTCATAATTTCTTTAAACACATTTTAGAAACAGAATAAACAACGAGAAACAGAGAGAAACAGCGATATTCACAGCGATTTAAAGAGATATAGAGATGTAAATTGCGAAAAACAGCTATTTACCCTTGACAAGCTTTTGCGGACATATTATAATATTGGAGCAACTGATTTTGAGTTTTCACACGCCTTTGGCGTTTTGTTTGAAAACCGATTTGTAATTGGAGGGAAATACCATGTCAACTTATATGCCAAAAGCGGGTGACATCTCGCGCAAATGGTACGTGTTGGACGCCGCCGGCAAACCGCTCGGCCGTGTTGCCGCCAAAGCGGCACATATCCTGCACGGTAAGCACAAACCGACCTTTGTAAACCACATGGATTGCGGTGACCACGTCATCATCATCAACGCTGAAAAGGCTGTCCTTACGGGTAACAAGCTCAACCAGAAAGTCTATCAGTGGCATACCGGCTGGGTCGGCGGCCTCAAAGAGATCAAATACAGCAAATTAATGGAAGAAAATCCGGAAAAGGCTATGATGTTAGCCGTTGAGGGTATGCTTCCTCATAACAAACTGGGCGCTGCACAGTTGCGCCGCCTGCGTGTTTACAGAGGTGCCGAGCATAACAACGCCGCGCAGCAGCCTGTAAACTATGAGTTTTAATAAAGGAGGCATTTGAAGATGTACGAGTCCAAACCATATTTCTATGGAACCGGAAGAAGAAAAAGTTCGGTTGCGCGTGTCCGCGTCTACGCTGGCAGCGGCAACATCACCATTAACGGCAGAGATATTGACGATTACTTCGGCCTTGAAACCCTGAAGCTGATCGTCCGCCAGCCGCTCAACCTGACCGACACCCTCGGCAAGTTTGACATTGTTTGTACCGTTGCAGGCGGCGGCGTCACCGGCCAGGCCGGCGCAATCCGCCACGGCCTCTCCCGTGCGCTGCTCCAGTACAACGAAGAGCTCCGCCCGGCCCTTAAAAAAGCGGGCTTCCTGACCCGTGACCCGAGAATGAAAGAGCGTAAAAAGTACGGCCTCAAGGCTGCCCGTCGCGCTCCGCAGTTCTCCAAGAGATAAAAAAGTTCAATTCTCAACCCCCCCCCCCCCGAAAGGTCAATGTTTTCGGGGGGTTGTTCTATTTCAAGACCGTGCAAAATCGTGTGAAATTCGGGCGGTATGACACACATATGACACAAGTATGACACAAAATAGATTATGAAAAAAGCACCCTTGCGGATGCTCAAATCAGAAATGTTTGATTGTTTATGCCAATTCATCAAGGATTGATTCACACATCTTTCCAACTGATGTGGGTTCATTGTTGGCATCGAACCCTGACCGCTGAAGTTTATCTGCAACAGCATCTTCAATCTTTACAAGGTCATCATCTGACAGATTATCAAAGTCAAGTTTCAGACCAAGTGATTGAATGAAGTCTTTCTGCTTTTTGCTGAACATAATCAATCCCCCTTCTTATAGTTTATTAAGTTCTTCACGCAGTTTTTCAAATTCAAAGTGTGTATAAACCATTTCACCAATACCTTTACCGGAATGACCTTGAATTTTCCTTCTCATTGCTTCATCAAGTTTCTTTTCCTTCCAAACTGTTGTGAAGGTGTGCCGGGTGTCATCAGGTGTGTGTTCCCTGACTTCACCCTTTTCATTCTTATATTGAAGAATACCCATATCCTGAAGAAGCGGTTTCCAGTAACTATCAGTGTATTGACCGTGATTTGTGTCAAAACGGAAATTCAAACCGTTTAATTGGGTTATCAGGTATTCAGAATCATTCTTCTGCATCCAGTGTTCAAAGAATGGCAGTGTCCTTTGATGAATAGGAACTTTTCTTGCTGCATTGACGGTTTTACCCTTTTCAATGTAGAATGACTTTTCTTCAAGGTTCACATTTGCCTTCTTCAGATTGAACAGTTCACCCGGTCTGACCCCGGAATAAATCAACATCAGCATCAGTTGGATGTATTCATTATTATCTGACCAACGCCACATTATATTGATTTCTTCATTGGTGAATCTGTAATGCTTATCAGACTTGACCGGGTCACCAATCTTCAGGTATTCAACAATATGCCGGTCTTTACCGATGATTTCATTCTGAACAGCGTAATCAAACAGTTGGTTGAATAGTATTCTTAATTTCTTTAGTGTAGGATAATTCTTGCCGGAAGAATCAACCACACCTTGAAGGTGCGATAATTTCAAATCAACAAATTGAACATCATAAATAGCACTACACAGTTTATATGATGCCTGATACCCATTCACATTTGACCGGCTGACTTCTTCAAATTTCCTTTCTGACCACTTTTCATATACTTCAGCAAAAGTGATGTCAGACTTAATATCAAAAGGATTGGAATTGTATTGTGCTAAAGCCTGAATTGCTTCCTGTCTTGTTTCATAATACCCGATTGTCAAATACTTCTGCTTGACAGTCAAAGCAGCTTCATTTACATCCCATCCGATTGTTTTTCTTGCTCTCCACGGCTTTCTTCTTTTACCGGGCAGCTTGGACACATTGCCAAATCCATTAGGCAAACGCATAAAAATCACCCTTTCCTATTGCTTTTTCAAGGAAAAAGTGATATAATACTTATAACTACTTCATCCTTGATTGTTTTGCAGACTTTCTTTGATGGATTAGTTGCTTTCTGAACCCTGATGTTGCAGCATTGGGGTTCTTTTTATTTTTCGTGTTTTCAGTGCTGAATTTGTGTTTTAACCTTCCGAATCGTTATCTGTTGCAGCAGATGACGGTTCTTTCTTTTTATATTTGTGTTGTTGTAAAAGAATCATTCCAACAATGGCATCTTTATTCTTTTTTTGCAGATTCTTGAATTCATCTTCAGTAAATATTGCCGTAACGGTTTGATTCTTAACTGTTATTTCAGTTTCAGAATCTGAAACAGGTTCAATGCTTACTGAAAAATCCAAAGATTTAAGGTAATCTATAAAGGTTTCAAGTTCTTTAACTGATTGTGCTAAATCTTCACCGGTTCGCAACCATTGTTCACTAACACCAAATGTTGAACAGATAATCTTGATATGCGTATCAGATATTGTCCGTTTCCCATTTTCAATATTAGAAATACCGGATTTTGATAAACCAATTTGTTTGCCGAATTCTTCTTGCGAAAGGTTAATTTTCAATCGCAGTTGATGGATTCGGGATTGAATGTCATTCAATCTATACACCCCCTTTATTTTATGATGCTTCGATTATAGCACAAAAGTTTTCAAATGTCAACATATATTGTAAAAAAGTTTTCAAATGCTATTGACAACAGAACAAAACCGTGATATAATGTTTTCAAACAGAACTAAAAAAGGGGGTGAAAAAATGCTTATTTCAAAGAACAAATTAGAATCAATTCTTGCCAAAGAGTGTTTGACATATTCTGATTTATCATCCAAATCAAAAGTGTCACGCATTACAATTCAAAAAATGGTAAATAGCAAGGTTTCATCAAGACCTGTTACAGTTGGCAAGATTGCCAAGGCACTTGGTGTGACGGTTCAGGAACTGATTGAAATGGAAGCTGCAACTTCCAATCAGGCAAGCAAGGGTTCAGAAGGCAACTAATCACAAAGGAAGGATGATATTATGACAAAAATAAATAAAGGGGGTGAAGGTGTGTTTGATTGGGAAAAAACCGGGTTTTATAAAGGCTTTGTTCCAAACAAGGCTAATTCAAAACAACCGGGTGTTTCATACACCAAAGAAGAAAACCATATTGATTTGAAAACCGCTGAAGGACACAATAGTTTTTCAGGTATTCTTGATGATGGTTCAGTCCTGATGGAATGTGATGACCGGAAAAACTCTGATTTGCTGCTGAAAATCATTGAAGGTGAACAGCTTCATTTCCTTATAACAAACCGTAAAGGTGGGCAAGGTATTCATTCATTGTTTATTGACAATGGTGATTTTACGCAGAATTACACAAAGGTCACCATTGCGGTTGGTGTTGTGGTTGATATAAAAATCGGTAAAAGAAACGGTCTTGAATGCCTGAAGTTCAGTGGAAATGAAAGAACCCCGGTTTACAACAAAACACCATATCAAACTGCACCAAAGTATTTGAAACCCCTGAAAGGGTGCAAATTGGATTTTGCCGATATGGAAGCCGGTGACGGAAGGAATTCAGCATTGTTTTCCTATATTCTGACACTGCAAAGGGAAGGGTTCACGGTTGAAGAAGTCAGGGAAACCATTCGAATTATCAACAAATATGTTCTGAAAGAACCGGTTAGTGAAAATGAACTTGAAGTGATTTTGCGTGATGGTGCATTCAAAAAGAAAGCCTTCTTCAATGGAAGAACCTTTCTTCACGACCAGTTTGCAGAGTATATCAAGAATACCTATCATATCAAGAAGGTAAATGGTCAACTGCACATTTATAAAGAAGGTGTGTATGTTTCTAATCAAGAAGAAATCGAAAAGGCAATGTTGAAAGAAATATCTTCTTTGACTGATGCCAAAAGAAAGGAAGTCATCAAGCAATTAAACTTGATATGTGATAAAGTCAATAATGATGACCAAAATGTAAACCTGATTGCCTTCAGAAATGGAATCTATGACCTGAACACTGACAGTTTGAAACCGTTCAGTCCGGATATTGTCATCACAAACCGCATTCCGTGGGATTACAACCCCGGTGCTTATTCTGAACTTGCAGATAAAACATTGAACAAGATTGCTTGTGGTGATAAACAGGTCAGAACCATCCTTGAAGAATGTATTGGTTCTTGTTTCTATCGGTCAAACACTTTGGGAGGTGGCAAGGCATTCATTCTGACCGGTGAAGGTTCAAACGGCAAATCCACCTTCATTGCTATGGTGCAACACCTTCTGAACGAAGATAACATTGCAGCACTTGACCTGAAAGAACTTGACCAAAAGTTTCAGAATACCGCCTTGTTCGGGAAGTTGGCAAACTTGGGTGATGATATTTCAGATGAATTCATTGTGAATGCTTCCATCTTCAAGAAGTTTGTCACCGGTGAAAGGGTTCAAGTGCAGAACAAAGGTGAAAAGCCTTTTGAATTCAACAATTATGCAAAGTTCCTTTTCAGTGCAAATAACATTCCCCGAATCCGTGACAAGACCGGTGCTGTTTTAAGAAGGTTGTTGATTGTGCCGTTCAATGCGGAATTCACCAAGAATGATGCTGACTATGACCCCGGTATCAAATACAAACTTCAGGAACAAGATGTGATGGAATATCTGATTATTCTTGGAATCAACGCCCTGAAGAACATAATTGCAAACCGGAAGTATTCTGATTCAAAAAAGGTTCAAGAACAACTTGATGAATATAGAATATTCAACAATCCGATTATTTCATTTGTTCAATTTTGTGACGAGATGGATATTCCGATTGAACACGAACCTTTAGAAACTGTATATGAAAACTATTGTGCTTATTGTGCAAAAAGGAATTATATTGCAGTCAGGGATAATGAGTTTTCAAAACAGATGAAAAGATGTTCAAACTTTTATACAGATAGAAGAACCGTCAACGGTAAGAAAAGAATGTTGTTTTTCAAATATGATGGACAGGCACGGACAGGCACAGACAGGCAAAACGAATAAAGCCTGTCTTGAAAAAAGCCTTTATATATCGAAAGAAAAACAACATCAGACAGGGTGGACAGGCTATATATTATTTCTTATATAAAAATGGAAGGTGGTAATTTATCATCATTGAAAAAAATAATATAATAGATTTTTGAACCATAAGCCTGTCTGACTGTCCAATTATAAGTGCTGCAACACTTAAGGAAAGCAACTAATCCATCAAAGAAAGGAAAATGTTTATGGAAAACTACAAACCACCGTTTGCATCGGAAAACCTTGTGACTGATATTAAGCGAATCAAGGAAATTGAAAATATCAGGTCAGTCAGGGTTATCCACTGCAAGAAAACAACAGATGTGACCATCACTTTTGAATGTGAAACAGTTCCGGGTGTGCTGAAGGAAGTATCATTTTCACCTTGGAATGTAAAGTTCAAAAGCAATCAATTCTTTCTTGAAAATCCAATCCTTTGGTTTTTCGATGATAAAAAGAATTGTCACGAAGATGCAGTTGCATTTACTTTGGCTTGCCTGAAGGCTTTGAATGAAAAAGGGCTGAATACCGATTATATCAAACTGATGGTATTAAGACCGGCAGAAATAGCAAATGAAGTTATGAAGGTTTATCCTTCAACATTGATTGAAATATGAAAGGATGGAAAATAAAATGAATAACACAAAGAATGAGATTATGAAACAGATGACAGGTTTTTCGGTCAAGCAAGAAAGGCTGATGTGCTTGGTGCAGCTTGCATCATATATGATGGGAAGAATCAATGTCAGTGAAGGTGAAATCACAGGTAATGAAGAAATCAACAAGGAATATCCGGGTTGGTTGGAATCTGTTCTTGATACCGCTTCAGAGATTGGGCAGAAACAGAACACAGCATTTGATGGACTTATTCAAATGGTAGACGAACTACAATAACAGTAAATGCCTTCACACGGTCAGAAATGGTTGTGTGAAGGCTTGTTCTGATTTGAATGAATAAACTTGGTCAATGGATTTCGGGTTTTAATCTATATGGAAAAAAGGTGTATCAAATGATTTCAATTCATATAAGCGAATTATCAGGGTCTATAAACGATAAATCTACCGGTGCAATAATAGAATTTGAAGGAAAAAGACAAAGTATTCATTTCAGCCGGGTGAAACTTAAATTTGGATATAGAGTGTTCTTTTCTTGCCCTTTATGTGGAAAGAATTGTGAAAGGTTGTTCCTTGAAAAAGGCTTTTATCGTTGCATCCACTGCTGTTCCGTCAATCCATACAAGGGGATTAAGAACACCACCAAAGGCGGTGATGATTACATTGCTTATAAGATGCAAAGGTTTGCAGTGAAATGTGGTATTGGTCAATTTGACTTTCCTTTTGATTATTCAAAGCACCCGAAACCGAAAGGAAAGCATTTAGACCGGTGGGAAAAGAATCTTGCAATTATGCAGTGTCTTGAAAATATGCGGACACAATCAATCTTTTATAAAAAGATATGGAAACTGAAGGTGATTCAGAGTGTGGAACAAGGTAAAAACAGATTTCTTGATTATCCGCTTTGGAAGTTAAAAGATAATCTTTATATGATTGAAAAGGGATTATGACACACTTATGACACAATAATTCTTGAAAACCTTGATAAATAGGGGTTTTCAAGTTATCTGACTGATAATTCAAAGGATGGTGAACGATGAAGAATATATCATTGAAACAGGCAGCAAGCATTATTGGTGAAGATAATGTTCGGAAACTGATTGTAGCTTTCCCCGGAAGAAGGATGTATTTAAGAAACAATTATCTTGATGTTCGGGAACGAAACAATATCATCAGAAATGATTTTTATAGCAGTGTTCTTGACCGTCAGCAGCTTGCAAGGAAATATAATCTTTCAATATCTGCCATTGACAAGATTATAGGAAGCAGAGGGAAAGAAGCACAATATATAGAATAACTTTTGCCAAAACATACAACATATTGTGTTATATTATTGACTATACCAACTACATTTAGTATAATAAGTGTGGTTGGTATAGTGTTTTACTGTATTGTCATTCTTTATCATCCAAATCTAACAGGAATCAACCTGAAGGTCACCTTTCCCTTCAGGTTGATTTCAAAAAACTAAACAAAGGGGTTTTACACAATGTTTTCTAAACTTAAATCAATTATTTCTAATCACGCTGTAAAGGTGGATGCAATCAAACAGGTATTCATAGATGAAAAAAAGAAAATCTTTGAATCACCTGATTATTCAACAGCATTCAAAGATGGGAAGTATGCTGAAATCAAAGATAAGTATGATGCAGACAGGCTTGCTTTGATTATGCAAAGTAAAAATGAACTGAACACGGTTTTTTCAGAAATCTTTACTTCCCTTGAAAATGCAATCACTGCTGATATTGGTCAGGATGTAATTGCTGAACTGAATATGATTGCCGGGGCAAAGGTATCTGAATTTGAAATGAATGCTTATGCAAAGAAGTATTCCGGAAAGTATGGTGCTTTACGATTCCTGAACGATATTGCAAAAACAAACGGAATGCCCTTTTCTTTTGTTTCCGATACAGAAATAATCGGTGACCTGAACAACCTGAAATCAAGATGTATTTCTTTCATCAACATTTATGACGGTGTTCACCCGGTCAATGATTACTTTGCACAGTATGTTTATATGAGTGCAAACGATGCCGTCACCGAAAACAATCTTTTTACCAACATTGAAAGTGAATACAACAGTTTTCTGAAACCTTCAGTTGGATGATTGTATGGAATTCAAAATTGATGAAAAACAACCAAGGAAATATATTTCAGATGAAGAATTCAAGCAAATGGGATATAACCAAAGAATGGAACTGTATAATTCTGACCCTGACTATTATCATCACTTGGTTTGTGGCGAACAAATGAATTTGAAAAGAAAATCACCCATTGATGGCGTGCCGAGAACAAAGATAAAAAAAGATTGAACTTGAAGCTGCACTGTCCCTTGCATCAGTGCAGCTTGTTTCATTTAGTAGGTGGTGTTGATGACGAATGAAGAATTGGTTGCAGAATATCAAAACGGAAACGAAAAGGCTTTTGAAGAATTGCTTGCTTCCAACAAGGGCATCATCGGAACATTCCTGAAGAAATGGTGGTTCAAGGTTGAAAGCGGTTCTTTATCCCCTGATGAATTACAGTCAGAATGCCAATTTGCTTTTTTTCTGTCTGTTTTAGAATATAAGCCTGACCGGGAATGCAGTTTTGCAAGTTATGCCTTTAACAGAATTGGTTGGTGGTTGAAAAGACATTTGAATAAGTCGATGCCGGTTAATTCTTCAGGTGAAGAAATAAAAATTGTCAGCATCACAGACCCAATTCCCGGAACTGACGGTGCAACTTATGAAGATTTCATCCCTGACCCGGATGCAGAACAGCAGCTTCAATCAGTTTTAGAAAGGCTTGCTGTCAAATCATTAAAAGAACGGCTTCTTTATTTCCTTGATTGTGTTTGTTCGGAAAGGGAAAAGATTATAATAACAAGCCATTATGGAATAGGCAATAAACAAGTTAGCCTTTTGCAAATTGCCAAACAACTTGATATATCTTTATCAAGAGTTCAACAAATTGAAGAAAAGGCAATGATGAAATTAAGACAATCACCTATAAAAGATTCACTGTTTGAAGATTATAAACCCATTCAAAGACAAGCATCAAAGGTGAAATTAGATGAAGAATTGATGAATGTTGGTTCTTCAAAATATGATGAAGCACTGATGTTTCTAAATAAAATGTGAAAGGTGTGTTCAATTTGGTAATGAAAAGAAATTATACTTCAATCGAAAAGCAGATTGATTCTTGTAAAACAGAAATAATTTCAATGGTTGAATGGCTTCAATCATTGAAACAGAGAATCAATGTTTCTGAAGAAACCGTCAACCACATCAAGAAATATATATCTGACATTCAGGTTGAAATGGATGTTCTGAATAAAGAAAAAGAAGAATTCTTTGGAATTGTAGAATCATTACGAATGATGCCGGGTGTTTCCGCTGCTGAATACAAGGCTTTCAAATACAGATATATCTATGGTTGGAACATTGTTCAGGTTTGCAATAGCCTTCATAAAAGTCCGGAAACAATTCACCGATATTTAAGGAAAGGTGAAGAATTGCTTGGGATGGTGACAGAATAATGAAACAATACGATAAAGAAGTTCTTCAAGCTGCTTTGAAGGATGAAGAAAAAGTCATAAAAGATTTGACCGATAATTACATCAAGGCACTTGCAGAAGTAAAAACACGAATAAAAGTTCTGATGGCTAACGCTGAAGAAACGCAACTTCAGTCAAAAATTTATCAATTACAGTATCAGCAGTTATTGGAAAGGCAACTTGAAGAATGTTTGAAGGTTCTGCAAAACGGCAATATTAAAACCGTAACTGAATACTTGAACAAATGCTATGAAAACGGCTTTGTTGGTAATATGTATAGTTTGAATCAACAGAATGTTCCTTTGGTTTTTCCAATAAATCAGAATCAGGTGATTCAGGCTGTTATGAAACCAACAGATAGTTTTACATTCTCACAAAGATTGTATGATAATGTCGCAGAATTGAAAACCGTTGTAAAATCCGAATTAAGCCGTGGAATAGCATCAAACCTTACATATTCGCAGATAGCAAGAACCGTTTCCGATTATGTCCAAATTGATATGAATAAATCCTTCCGGATTGCACGAACAGAAGGACACCGAATTCAGAACACAGCAAGGTTGGATTCAATGAATGCTGCCAAAGATGCCGGTGCCGACATTGTGAAACAGTGGGATGCAACCCTTGATGGTGCGACAAGACCGGAACACGCTGAATTAGATGGTCAGATTGTGGAATTGGATGAAGATTTCACGGTTGGTTCTTATTCTGCACCTTGTCCGGGAATGTTCGGTGACCCATATATGGATTGTAATTGCCGGTGTGCAATGCTTCAAAGGGCAAGATGGGCGGTAAAATGGGAAGAAGGCAGCACAAGATATATTGGAAGATTTGATAATATGACTGATGAACAACTTCTTCCAACTGCTATGAAACTGCACATATCTGTTGATGAATTAAGACAAACCACACCGGGCGATGATATTATCCCAATCCGTGCTAAAAACTATGACGATTTCAAAAGTCAATATGATAAACTTTGGCACTATCACGGCAGCGAACTTGAAAAAGAAGTTGAAGCACGAATGGCAAGTTATAAGAAGGGCAAAGGCTGACCACACACGGCTGTTTTTACGGCATAGGGGTATAAACATACTACCCCAACACAAAAGCCGTCAGGAAGCGTTTCTGATGCCTTCCTGAAGTTGTGAAGGAAGGGGGTGAAAAGGATGTATATAATCAGGGATAACAATGTTGTCGGCGGTGATAAGGTTGTCACACCGTTTGGTGAACTGACTTTCAAAAGAACCTTTGAAACGGATGATTCTGAAATAGCTTCATATTTCAGAAATAATACTGGATTTACCGTCACAGAAGCTGTTGAAAATGAATTGGAAAATGATGCACAGTAATTGACTTTTTTCTTAAATTGTGATATAATTATTGTGCTGAAATCCTCACAGCAGTTTTGGAAAGAATAAAAGAATTGACTTTTGAACTTGGCAATTTCAATACTTTTCAATTTGAAAGGTTTTCCGGATATGACACTTGTATGACACAAAAACGGTCAAAACCCTTTATTTTAGGGCGGTGTCAATTATCCAAGAGATAGTCTTTGTGGACCAATCGCAGCGCTTTCCTTATTCTTTAAGGGTCTGCAGCGCTATAAAGTTTGCTGAAAAGCGCTGGAATTTATTTGATTTTGAACGCTTTTACAACAAAATTATTTAAAAAATGCAGGACACTTTTCAGTATTCTCTAACTGAAGAGTGTCCTTTTTTATGTTTTTGCTGATTGTTTTTCGGTTTACCTATCCGTTAAAGACTTATTGACAGCGTCCGCCAAAACCTTTCTATCAAAATGGGCCTCAATGTTCTCCGCCTACCTCATTGCACCGGAGCGCGGCGCACGCCTCTGTCAATATAGTTACACAGCCGATAATCTTGCAAAAAGGCAGGTCTTTTCAGACCTGCCTTTTCTCTTATTATCAGTGGTTGAGCGCAGGCTCCTGCTCCGCTTTCTTCGCCTGCACAAATTCACGGCCTTTTTCAATGACAAAGTCACAAAGTACCGCTGTAGAATCCGGGTGGGCAAACTCCTTTTGGTTTTCACTCATCCGTTCCGCCAGCCCCTCCATCGTCAGCAAGTCGGTGACCGCTTGGGTGATCGGGTAAATTTTGCTGACAGCCAGCGCAAGGCCGTAACCAACCATGAAGCTGCTGTTTCGGTCTTCCATCCCCGGAATGGCGTTTGCAAGGACCATCGGCACCCGTTTGGCAAGCCCTTCGGAAAGGGAAATGCCGCCGGGCTTGGTAATCATCACATCGCAAGCGTCTATCATCATGGGAATGTTATAGGAAAACCCGTAGATATCAAAGCGTTTCTTTGTTTTGAGTTTTTTGAGTTTGGCGCGCATTTGCAGGTTGCTTCCGCAAACGACCATAGCCTGGAAATCAAAGGGCAGATTGTCCAGCTGGAGGATGGTTTTATCAATATTCCCGTACCCCATGCTGCCGCCCATAATCAGCAGGGTCTTTTTATTCGGGTCAAGGCAGAGCAGCTCCCGCGCTTCCCGTTTCTCCATTTTGGTGCTGAACTTGGGGCTGATGGGGATGCCGAGCGGCAGGATTTTCTCTTTTGGCACCTTTTTGACCAGAAGCTGCCCGGTCAGGTTCTTTGAAGCTGTTACAATATAGTCAATATAGTCGTTCCCCTGCCAATGCGCCTGCACCGTAAAGTCGGTATCAATCCCAAACACCGGTACGTCAATCCATCCTCTGGATTTGATGGTATCAATGATATGTACACAGTAGACCTGGGTACAGATAATCACATCCGGCTGGTATTCATCCAGGTATTTTTTCAGCTGCCTTGCAAACGGCAGGTTTTTTATCCGGGCAAAGGTATGTTCGTTCAAAGGCTTGTAACCCTTTTCCATTGCGTCATAATATTTTTCGCCAATCTTGCGGGCGCGCATTGCCGCGACTGATTTGATGGAAATTAAATAGCCGCCCTGTACAATTTTTTGAAGCGCCGGGCTGAAATAGCGGTACATATCCAAAATTTTACAGGGGATTTTACGCTCCCGCAGTTCGTTCGCAATAGAGCGGGCGACTGCATTATGCCCCTGCCCAATGGTAGCGGTAATAATTAAAACTTTCAAAAAAACGCCCCCCGTGCAAAGGCCCGCCGCTGGGGCGGGCTGAACTGCCTGCCTATATGCAGAAGCGGTCCGTATGCCGTCTTTGTGTGTTTTCACACAATGTTCACTTTATCGTCTCTAGAGTACCACAAACAGGTTGTTATTTCAATTACAAACCGTAACTCTTTCCATACCTGTCCAAAATTAACATTTATACCGCCGGGCCTTTCAAACGGCCGTCGCACATCGTGTATACTTTCTGCGCATGATCTGCCACAGTAGAATCATGGGTGATGAGAAGAATTGTTTTCCCCTCCGCGTGAAGTTCCTGTAGAATGCTCATAATCTCCCGCCCGGAACGGCTGTCAAGATTCCCGGTGGGTTCATCGGCAAGCAGAACAGGCGGGCGGGCGGCAATCGCCCGGGCAATTGCCACCCGTTGCTGCTGTCCTCCGGACATCTGGTTCGGGCGGTGGTTCATCCGGTTTTTAAGTCCCACCCGTTCCAGCGCGTCGGCGGCAAGCTCCCGCCGTTCGGCACGCGGCATCCCGCGGTAAATTAAGGGGAGCTCAACGTTCTCTACCGCACTGAGTCCGGGAATCAGATGAAACCCCTGAAATACGAACCCGATTTTTTTGTTCCGGATTTCCGAAAGCCTGTTTTCAGGAAAAGAGAGGATGTCGCAACCATCCAGCTCGTACTGTCCCGCGGTTGGTATATCAAGACAGCCGATGATGTTCATCAGCGTTGACTTGCCAGAACCGCTCGCGCCGATAATCGCCGTAAAAGACCCGGCTCGAACCGAAAAATCAATTCCGTCCAGCGCTTTGATCAGGTTTTCTCCCCGGCTGTACCATTTTGTAATGCCTCTCATCCGAATCAGCTCTTCCATCCGTTTCATCCTCCCGTCTGTCCTTCTTTTCTTAGTATGTTCCATTTTAAAGAAAGGAAACACACTGCGGTGCAATAATTTAAAACCAGAAAAACTTTTTTGGGCATTAAAAACGTAAAGGTGCACCCGGATAAGCCTGCTCTCAACAGGGAACATCCCCCTCCAAACGACTTTGCCCTACCTCTTAAAACACAGCAAATATGCAGCCTAGGTAATTTATTTTCAATATGTGCCTAACTTTAATAGAAAATTTATAATTTCCAAAGAATCTTATTGACATTCATATGAATGCAATATATAATCAAATAAACGGAACAGTATATAAAAGCCGGGAAGTCTATTGGGTAAATTTAAACTGTTCAGCATCCGGGCTCTTCCCTTCTATCTCCGTGCGGTAAATTTCGCGCTCAGTTTATGGTATAATATCAGGAGCAGCTGAAAACCGCACCGGCTTTTCCGGGTATTGCATCTTTTCGTACGGCAAACTAAAACAGCCGGAGCCTGCGCCGAACTGCAGGGAAAAGCCTTTTTCAGGGCATGTGGGCTAAAAAGGCGGAAAACAGGCTGTTTCCGTTTTTGACAAAACAATTAAAACACTTTAAACTTTTCCGTAAACCAGAAAGGGGGGCGCATATTCCATGGCAGCAACATTGAGGGTAAAAGACCTGAGTAAAAAATACGCCAAAGTGGAAGGCGCAAAACACGTAAGTTTTGAGGTGGGCCGGGGAGAGGTTTTCGCACTGATCGGCCCCAACGGAGCTGGGAAAACCACTACGATCCGGATGATTGCAACCCTGCTGACCCCAACCGGGGGCGACGCTTTTGTGGACGGCTACAGCGTGGTCCGCGAGCCGGCAAAGGTACGTGAAAATATCACCTATCTACCCGACGAAGCGGGCGCCTATAAAAACATGACCGGAAAGGGATATCTCAAATTCATGGCCGCCCTCTTCACCACCGATAAGCGGCAGCAGCAGGAGTACGTCTCCCGGGCAGTGGAAATTGCCGGCCTTGCCGAGCGGCTGGACGACAAAATCGCCAGCTATTCCCGCGGCATGATCCGCAAGCTTTTGCTGGCGCGCGCCGTCATGACCCGCCCTTCCCTCGCCATGCTTGACGAACCCACTTCCGGGCTCGACATCATCAACGCGCTTGAAATCCGGCGGATGATCCGCAGACTTGCCGATGAAGAGGGAATGAGCTTCCTCATCTCCAGCCACAATATGCTGGAAATTGAGTACCTCTCCGACCGGGTGGGGATTATCAACAAGGGGACCCTGCTTGTCACCGGCAGGCCGGATGACCTGAAAGCCCAGTTTAACGCCAGCAACCTTGAAGAAGTTTTTGAAAGGGCGGTGCAGGAACAATGAAATTCTGGACCCTACTCAAAAAAGAGCTCCGCGAAATGTTAAGCCTTTCCACCATTGTCGGGATGGTTGTGGCAATGGGTGTTTTCTTTATCCTCGGGCAGGTCATGACCGGCATTACCGAAGACAGCCAGAACAAGGCCGGCACCATCCATCTGATTGATGAAGACTATTCCAAGCTGTCCCAGAGCTGTATTGACACCCTGTCAAGAAGCGGGTTTGAAGTTTATATTGAGTCCCCGGACCACCTAGCGCAGGGGGACCTGCGGTATAAACCCCAGGGCGATTTTGACCTGCTCGTCATCCCCGAAGGGTTTGAAGAGAATATTTTAAACGGGAAGCAGACAAGCGTCGGCGTTTATTCCTCCCTCAACAGCCTTTCAATGAGCAGCGTGTTTTCCTCCTCCGGCAGCAACGCCGCCGTCACCGTAATCAATGAGACGGTTTCTGCCCAGCTTCTGTCCCAGAATCTGGCGCAGGGCACCGCCGTCACCCCCGATTTTCTCAAAAACCCCGTCACTTCCGGTGAGACCACCTTTGTAGCGGACAAATCCGCCCAGGTGAGCGCCGGAACGCTCGCGGGCTTTGCCATGAACCAGAGCATGTTCGTTCCCATCGTGGTTTTCATCCTCGTCATTTTTGCCTCTCAGATGGTAGCTTCCGCCATTGCGAATGAAAAAGGGGACAAAACGCTCGAGACCCTTCTCTGCACGCCGGTATCACGCATTTCGGTCCTCTCTGCGAAGATGTGCGGCGCGGGGATTGTTTCCCTCCTGATGGCGGCGGTCTACATGGTTGGCTTTTCCAGCTATATGAACGGGCTGACTGGTTCCTCGTCTGAGGGGATGTCCCAGGAGCTGGGGAACGCCCTTGACACGCTGGGGATCAACCTGAGCGTGATGGACTATGTCTTTGTCGGGCTCCAACTCTTTCTCACCATTCTGATCGCTCTTGCGATCAGCATGATTCTGGGGGCACTGGCAAGCGACGTCAAATCAGCCCAGACGGCCATTATGCCGCTGATGTTCGCCATGCTCATCCCCTATATGATGACCATGTTTGCCGATGTCCGTACCCTGGCTCTGCCGCTCCAAATCCTCGTTTATATCATCCCCTTCTCCCACACGTTTATGGCAAACAGCAGCATGATTTTTGATGATTACAGCCTTTACTTCGGCGGGCTTGCATACCAGGTCGTTTTCCTGGTGGTCGTCATGTTTTTTGCCGTCAAGCTCTTCTCGGGCGACCGGATTTTCACCATACGGCTCAACTTCGGGAAGAAAAGACGCAAAGCATTGCCGAACGAATAAAAAAAGGAGGGGTGCGCCGTATGGCACGCACCGTATTGATTACAGGCGCCTCCCGCGGGATCGGCGCTTCGGCCGCCCGGCGGTTTGCCGAATCCGGCGACCGGGTTGCCGTCAACTACACATTTCATAAAAACAAGGCGGAGGAACTGGCCGCCGGACTAAAAAAGCAGGGGTTTCAGGCCGAAATTTTCCGGGCCGATGTCTCCGACCAAGAGGACGTCATCCGGATGATTAACGACGTCCACAAGGCCTTTGGACCGGTGGATGTTCTGGTGAACAACGCCGGGGTAGCGGAGCAGAAACCCTTTGCCGAAATCACGCTGCAAGACTGGGAGCGAATGTTTGACATCGATGTAAAGGGGATGTACCTCTGTGCACAGGCGGTCTTGTCCGATTTTCTGCAGAAACAGGCGGGCTGCATCGTCAACCTCTCGTCCGTCTGGGGAATTACCGGCGCCTCCTGCGAGGTGCATTATTCGGCCGCGAAAGCCGCGGTCATCGGGTTTACCAAAGCGCTCGCCAAAGAGCTCGGCCCCTCTCATATCCGGGTGAACTGCGTAGCGCCCGGGGTGATCGACACCGATATGAACGCGGCTCTTACCGAGGAAACGGTGGGTTGGCTTCGGGAGGAAACCCCCATGGGCTCCATTGGAACGCCGGAACAGGTTGCAGACGCAATTTTCTTTTTAGCGTCGGAGCGGGCCGGGTTTATCACTGGGCAGGTTTTAAGCCCGAATGGCGGCTTTTGTATATAAAAAATTTCCCGGCGCTGAATTTAAAATGCGCCGGGATTTTTATTGATCCCAGTCACGGCCTACGCCGCCTTGAACTCAAAAAAATTTGGTGCTATACTGTAGGCAAGGTTAATTTCATCATGGTTTTGTAGACAAAGGAAGGTTTTATGCGCAAAAAATTCATGCCGGTCCTGGACCAGCTCCTGCCGGGGCTCGTTCTGCTCGCGCTCGGCATCGTCATTCTCTGCTGGAAAACAAGCTTTCTCCGGCTGGCTCTTTTGCTGACGGCACTGGTGTCTATTGTCAGCGGCCTTGCCATGCTTGTCATGCTCCTGCTGCGGCGGAAAGAACGGGGCGGGAAGCGGATCACTTTAAGCGGGGCGCTGATCTCTATTGCAATCGGCATTGTCATTTGGTACCTGCCGGACGTGCAGGTCGTCCTCTTCGGCCTTTTATTCGCCCTCTATGTGCTGATCAACGGTGCGGCAAAGCTGGTCAATTTTATCCTGTTTGCCAAAAACAGAGTAAAAGGCCGGATGACCGACCTTTTCGACTGCATGTTCTTCCTGACCTTCGGCATCCTGCTCCTTTTCACCCCGCTTTTTTCAATCGACTCCATTCTCATTATCATTGGGATATACGGCATCCTTCTGGGAAGTTTTTACCTGCTGGAATTTGTCCGGTCGGTGGTTCCGCACGAAACGAAAAGCAGGTTGAAACGGCGGGTGCGGATTTCCGCCCCGGTCTTTGTCGTCATGCTGGTTCCCCACAGGGTCCTCAAACGGATGAACAGCTATTTTGCCGAAAACCCGGAGGAGCTGGAATCACGTGAAAACCTGGAAAAGCTCACGGAATATAAGGAAAAAGAGGGTGTGGCGGTTCCCCCCGACCTCGAGGTGTTTATCCACGTAACCGAAAGCGGGACCGGGGCAATGGGCCACTGCGATTTTTATTTTGAAGGGCGGGTTATTTCCTACGGGAATTACGACGAATACTCCCGTAAACTTTTTGAGGGAACCGGGGACGGGGTGCTGTTCTATACCGCAAAAGAAAAATACATCCCCTTTGTCACACGGTACAGCAAAAAAACCCTTTTCGGTTTTGGGTTCCGGCTGACGGAAGAGCAGAAGGAAAACCTCCGCAGGCGGCTGGATGAAATCTGCAAGCCGCTCTACCGCTGGGAGGCCCCCTATGAGTCCGACCTGAAAAAGGGGATTGCCAAGCCGAAGGATTATTACCCCGACTACGCAAGCCGGCTCTATATGCACACTGGGGCGGAGTTTTATAAATTCAGCTCCGGACGGTTCAAGTCTTATTTTGTTCTCTCCACCAACTGCGTCCAGCTGGTTGATGCGGCTCTCAGCGCGACGGGAACCGCGATTATCAAACTCAACGGTATCATCACGCCCGGCAGTTATTACGATTATCTCGACAGAGAGTTCCTCAAACCGGGCTCCATGGTCATCAGCCGGACAGTTTACAGCGAAGACCCGGATAACAGTGGCGGCATTCCCAGGGAGAGCGACGTCCGCGCCCGATATAAGGAAATCTGTGCCCGGGAGCGGGAAGAGATTCAAATACAGGACGGGGAGGCGGCCGCAAAATGACACAGGCTGGAGGGAAAAATAAAATGTGGGTGGTATACGCGCTGCTGTCCGCTTTTTTTGCGGCGGCAACTTCAATTCTTGCCAAAATGGGGATTGAAAACATCAATTCCAATCTGGCGACCGCCATCCGCACCGTTGTTGTCCTGCTGATGGCCTGGGGGATTGTTTTCATTACCGGGAGCCAAAGCCAGGTTGCAAATATCGGAGCCAAGTCCTGGGTCTTTCTCATCCTTTCCGGCGTTACAACAGGGCTTTCCTGGCTTTTTTACTACAAAGCCCTCCAGCTTGGGGAGGCAAGCAAGGTTGTGCCGATTGATAAATTCAGCGTTGTTATCAGCATGGTTTTAGCATTTATCATCCTGAAGGAAGCGGTTACAGTCAAAACCGTGATCGGCGGCCTGCTGATTACGGCCGGCACCTTTGTGCTGATCTGGTAAACCGGCGTTTTGTTTTATTGTTAAGGATTGGGGGGCGGCGTTGGTGTATCCCGGCGGCAACGAAATCATTGCGGGAAATGACAGGCCGCTTCGAGAATGCGACTATACAGAGGGGTTCTGGACGGCTATCCGCACAGGTCTTTTAAAGTTCTGTGCATACTGCTGATTGTCTATGTCATTTTAGGATTTCTGCTTTTCATTTGGGGATTGTTTTTGGGGAAAGCAAATGTCACAACCCTTCTGATTACCTGTGCGGGTCTGGTTTTTTTAATTCTTTTGCCTTACGTCAAAGGAAAAATGTCCTATAAACAGTACCTCACTATGACAAACGGCGGTTCGATTCAGAAAAAAACTGTTTTTTACCGGGACCATCTTGAAATCCTGATTAACGGTACGGTTGTCAATCTGTTCCGCTATTGTCAGGTAAAAAAGGCGGCTGTAACCAAAAACTGCTATGTTTTATGCTTCCCCAACCTGGTTTTTTGCTTTGTCCGGCGGGACGGCTTTACAGAAGAGGAATTTAAAACCGTACAGAAACTTGTTGACAAATTAAAAAAGCGTTAAAAGGCCAGGTTTCAAAGAAGGTCGCCGTCCGTTGTGACGGCGACCTTTTCTCTTCCTTCAGTATTCCGGCGGCTGAAGGGATGCGGCAAAATATGCCGGGAAAAACGCCATAGCTAACCACACCAATCCACCTTTTATGGGCTGGATTTACCTGGCGCCGGTTATTACGAAAAATAGCGGGCTGTATATACAGCCCGCTATTTGCATTTTATTCTCAGCCCGGAACCGTTTCATCAGTTCCGGTTTTGGCAACCCCTGCCTGCCGCCAGATAGAGGTCCGCATCATAATAACGTGGATCACAAGCCCAATCACCGAAGCAATAGGGGCCGCAAGGCCAATGCCGTAGAGGGAATCCGGCATCCAGTTGCTGAACAGGAACGCAAGCGGCACCCGGATGATAAGGGTAGAGACAATCCCGTTAAACATGGTGTAGCGGGTGCATCCGCAGCCGTTGAAGAAGCCGTTGTAGCAGAAGACAAAAGCGACCAGCAGAAAATCAACGCTGAAGGTGCGTAAGTACTGGGCGCCGGCAGCAGTGACTTCCGGGTCAAACTGGAACAGGGTCATAATACTTTCAGGGGCAATCTGAGCCCAGGCAAAGAAGACAACCGAGCAGGCAAAGGATAAAAGGATGCTCCGGTGAAGGGTTTTCTTTGCCCGCTCCGGCTGGCCGGCCCCGATATTTTGGGCGGCAAGCGCTGAGATAGCGCCGGAAAAAGCCATTGGAGGGAGCATGGCGAAGGCGTCAAACCGGCCGCAGATTCCCACCGCTGCGGAAGCCGTCACCCCCATGGTATTGACAATTGCCGCAATGAACATAAAGGAAATATGTACCGTAGTGTCCTGTAAAGAAACCGGGATGCCCAGTTTAACAAGCTGCAAGGCCCGCTGTTTGTGGATATGGAAGCTTTTGGGCTTAAAGTCAAAAATAAAATCATGCCGCATCAGGTAAATAACGGCAATAAACAGGCTCAGCCCCTGGGAAATAATGGTCGCGAGAGCGGCGCCGCCCGGCCCCATTCCCAAGACGCCGACTGCCACAAGATCAAGGACAATGTTGCAGACGCAGGCAATCGCCACAAAGATGAGCGGGTGCCTGGAATCCCCCAGGCCGCGGAGCATGGCGCTGACCGCATTGTATCCGATAACGAAGATCGTCCCGGCGCTGGTGACCAAAACATAGTCCAGGGCGTAGCCAAAGGCCGCCTCCGGGGTCTGCATCAGCATCAGCAGCGGAGAAGCCGCCAGCAGCATGACGGCGGTCATTGCCAGGGAAATAACGCCGAACAGGGTCAGCATGGTGCTGATGGTATCCACCGCGTCCCCCACCTTGCCGGCCCCCACATATTGAGCAATCAGGATTGTGCCGCCCATTGTCAGCCCCGAAACCAGGCTGAGGACAATCTGGGTAATCTGAGTGCTGGTTGAAACCGCTGAAACAGCCGCAGAATTACAGAACCAGCCAATAATCAATAGGTCGACTGCGCCGTAGAGGGCCTGCAGAAAATTTGCGGCAAGGTAAGGCATGGCAAACCGCACCAGAGTTGAGGTAATCCCCCCTTCCGTCAGCCTGTTGACATGGCTATTTCCCATATGCAAAACGCTCCTTTAGCAAAAATTTAAAAAACCGGATAAAAAAGCCATTTGCACAGCCCTCTTATCCGGTAAAAATCAATTTACCTCCGAGTTATTATTATTTTAACATCCGGTTCTTTCTTTGTCAAACAACTTGTACCGGCAGATTTTGGAGGGATTTAGGCGGTAAAATGCAAAAAACCGGTTTAAAAAAATATTTACCGGTTTTTTTAAGAAAATACTATTGACAAATGAAGAAACCTGTCTTATAATTAATAGGCATCATTAATGGCGGTATAGCTCAGTTGGCTAGAGCATTCGGTTCATACCCGAAGTGTCACCGGTTCGAATCCAGTTACCGCTACCAACCACACAATGTATTTCGTCCAGCGGCCGTCTATGGGGGCCGCAAAAGCAAATACCCACTCTGTGTGGACCACGGCCCGTTGGTCAAGCGGTTAAGACACGGCCCTTTCACGGCTGTAACACGAGTTCGATTCTCGTACGGGTCACCA
>CACXEO010000089.1 GCA_902766785.1 Oscillospiraceae bacterium
ACTTCTTCCTCAAGCTATTCGATGCCAGCCGGAGGGACTATGACCGCAACCCCAAATCCCACAGGTTTTGTGATTGAGCCAAAAAGAATATAAGGCCTTATATCTTCCAAAGTCCACCCCGGAAATACTGGAAATTCTGCCGATTTCCTACGTCGCAGTAAAAGGCTCCGGGAACCCCAACGAGGAAGACGGCGCCTACAAAGCGGCGGTCGGCATCCTTTATAGTGTGGCCTACACCATTAAGATGAGCTACAAAGCAGGACACGAAATCGACGGCTATTTCCAGGATGTTATTCCTCCTTTAGAAGGCCTGTGGTGGATGGCGGACGGGAGGCCGGGCGTCGACTACAGCCGCAAAGAGGACTTCCGCTGGATCTCTATGATCCGCCTGCCGGAATTTGCAACTGAAGAGGTTCTGGAATGGGCAAAGAAAGACGTCATGGAGAAAAAGAGCTTGACACTTCATCTGCCCGGCTCCTGACGCTGGACGAAGGGCTCTGTGTACAGTGTATGCACACCGGAAGTTATGATGACGAACCCGCAACCCTTGCTAAAATGGAGCGGTACACCGTTGAAAATGGCTATAAAACTGATTTTTCCGCCAACCGCCGCCATCATGAAATTTATTTAAGCGACCCCCGGCGGACTGCCCTGGAAAAACTAAAAACGGTTATCCACCATCCGGTTAAAAAAGGATAAAAGCCGTAAAATGCCCTGCAGCGAGGTTTTCGCTGCAGGGCATTTCTGGTTACAGTTATAATTGCATAAGCACAGACTGGAAAAGAAGCTGCGCTTTCTGTTTGACATTTTAATACCGATAAATTACATTCCTGAAACTTTTTGAAATACGTCAATAAAACCAATAACCGTCACAACAAGAATCGAAGCCGGAGCAACAGTTCGGATACACCAGAGCCAAGCCTTTTTCAGCTTGAATTTTACACCTTCCGCTTCTATTTCAGCAATCAGTTTGCCGGGCTGCCAGAACCAGCCGATATAAATGCACATCAACAGGCCGCCGATTGGGAGCAGGATATTGTCTGTAATCATTCCAAAGAAATCAAAAATACTGTAGTTGAGAATGGTAATATCCCCCAATACGCCAAAAGACAGCGCACTCGGAATTCCAAGAAGGAAAATCAACGCTCCGATAACGAAAATCGCTTTGTTCCGGGTCCAATGCAGGTCGTCAATCGCATAAGAAACAACGCATTCCAGCAGTGCGATTCCCGAAGTAATCGCTGCGAAAAACATGAGGATAAAAAAGATAATCGCAAAAATAGAACCGCCCGCCATTGACTCAAATACTTTTGGCAGAGTCCCAAAGATCAGGCTAGGACCCTGAGCGGGTTCCAAACCAAACGCAAACACCGCTGGAAAAATCGCAATACCCGCCAAAACAGCGGCGCCAGTGTCAAGCCCTACAACAACCGAGCAGTCCTTTGGAATATTGCTCTTTCTGTTCAGATAGCTGCCGTAGGTGACAGTAATCCCCATCGCAAGGCTGAGAGAGTAAAACACCTGTCCTAAAGCGGCAGTAATAGAACCAAAGCTGAAGCTGCCGGCGGAGGGAACGAACATGAACTCCAACCCTTTCCAAGCGCCCGGCAGGGTGACAGAACGAATTACGATTATGATAATAAAGATAAAGAGAAGCGGCATCATAAATTTAGAGGCCTTTTCAATACTCTTAGCGCCTTTATAACAAAGCAGACAGGCAAGTGCCATAAAAACAAAATGCCAGATAATCGGTTCACCCGGCGAGGTAATATAGGCGTTAAAGTCAACGGCTTGGAAAGTGACTGCATAGGATTCAATATACTTGAGAATCCAGCCGCCAATGACGCTATAGTAAGAGAGAATGATAAAAGCGGCCAGAACACCGAGCACACCTACAACGGTCGCCTTTTTACCAATGGAGCGGTAAGCGCTGACCGGGCTTTTTTGGGTATAGCGGCCAAGAGACATCTCCGTGAGCATAACTGGTAATCCGAGAAACAGGATAAAAACAAGATAAACGATTAAAAACCAAAAACCGCCGTTTTTTCCCATCAGGTATGGGAATTTCCACAGGTTCCCAAGGCCGATTGCGGAGCCGGCAGTTGCCAATATGAAACCGATTCCGGTCGCCCACTGATTTCTTTTTGCCATAAAATATAGAGCCTCCCTTGATAAAATGCGATATTGAATAATATTTTACAATATTATGACCAATTAATCAACGTGTTTTTCGTTTTTTTTGAAGCTTTTTATCACAATACCGTTTATTATGTGGGAAGAGCGAATCATCCCATAAGATTCATAAGCATTTTTTTGCCTACATACTAATTGAAATAGGTTCAAAAAGGGGGGCTTCCGAATGATTATATATGAGGAAAATGGTCCGGTGGATAAAGAAGAGCTGGAAGAGCTTTTTCTTCAGCTGGAATGGCAGTCAGGAAAATACGGCGGTCGTTTATACCATGCCGTCAAAAATTCCGGATATTATGTAACCGCCAGAAATTCCGGGCAAGAACTGGTCGGGCTGATTTCTGCCCTGGACGACGGGGCTATCAACGTTTACATCCCCTACGCGCTGGTTCACCCGGATTACCAGCACCGGGGAATCGGCAAAAATATGATGAAAAAGCTGCTGGATCACTATAGGGATTTTTTACGCATCACCTTGATTTCATATAGTGAAAGCACAGCATTTTACCAAACAAATGGCTTTTCAGCTTGTCCGGAACAGGTTCCAATGGAACTTTCACATTTTCCAAAACCTGAATCCTGAATTAAGCATTAAAAAACTCCCGGCTGATCACCAGCCGGGAGTTTCGCTTTTATCTTATTTCATTAAAGAAGCAAGAACCTTATAATCGTCTTTCAGATCCTGATAAAGCTTTTTGTAAAGGTCATAATAGCCCATATAAATATCGTGGTTTGCCATAATCGGCTGCTGGGTGATATTCTTACGGATAATCATATCACAGGCTTCTTCAACAGAACTATAAACGCCAGCTCCTACGCCCGCCAGAATCGCCACACCGAGAGCCGGGCCTTCATCTGCATGAATGGTATTGACCGGACAACCGTACATATCAGCCAGCATCTGGCGCCATACCTTACTCCGTCCGCCGCCGCCGCAGGCCATCATATCCTGGACATTAACGCCCATTTCACGGAATACATCTACACAGTCGAGCTGGGAATACGCAACGCCTTCCAATACAGCGCGGATCAGGTTCCCGCGGTCGTGAATGGCGGAAAGGCCGAAGAAGACGCCGCGCGCCTCAGAATCCGGATGCGGAGAACGCTCGCCCATCAGGTAAGGCAGGTAAAGGAGCCCGCCGGCACCGGGGCCGACTTTATCCGCAAGCTTATCCATAATAACATACGGATCAATCCCCTGTGCTTCTGCCTCTGCAATTTCAGGAGCGCAACAAGTATCACGAAGCCATTTCAAGGAAAGTCCAGCCGCAAGGGTACAGCTCATGACGGTCCACTTGCCCGGAACAGAAGCGCAAAGGGTATGCACCCTGCCCTTCGGGTCAATAGAAACAGTATCGGAAACCGCGTAGACAACGCCGGAGGTTCCAAGGGTGGTGAACGCAACGCCGGATTTAACAACGCCGGTCCCCACTGCTGCAGCGGCATTATCTCCCGCGCCGCCCACTACAATTGTACCAGCCTTCAAACCTGTCAGCTCAGCCGCTTTGCTGTGGACTTCACCAGTAACATCCGGGGACTCGTGCATAGAACCGAGAAGCGAACGGTCGATGTGGAGTTTTGTGAGAATTTCATCCGACCAGCAGCGGTTCGGAATATCCATCAACTGCATACCGGCAGCATCCGAAACTTCAGTAGCAAACTCACCGGTCAGCATGTAGCGGATATAGTCCTTCGGCAGAAGAATGTGGGCACATTTCGCATAAAGATCAGGCTCGTTGTTCTGCACCCAAAGGATTTTCGCAGCAGTGAAGTTGGCAAGCGCCGGATTCGCCGTGATCTCGATCATTCTCTGCGCGCCGATAACACTGTTCATCTGCTCGACTTCTTTGGTCGTGCGCTGGTCGCACCAGATAATAGACTTACGCAGAACATTTCCGTCCTTATCCAGCATGACAAGGCCATGCATCTGACCGGAAAGGCCAACACCTTTGACATCTTCTGCATTTACGCCGCTGACGGACAGGCAGTGCTTAATCCCGTCGCGGGTAGCGTTCCACCAATCGGCCGGGTCCTGCTCCGCCCAGCCATTCTGGGGCTGGTACATTGGATACTCAATTGTTTTAGAACAAACTGCTTTACCCGTTTCGTCAAAAAGAACCGTTTTGGTACCGGAAGTACCAAGGTCAACACCTAACAAATAACGCATCTGATACACCTCTATTATTTATTTTCAACCGCCCGAAACTAATCGATTTTAATAACCGCCTTCACTACATCGTTTTTATTGTGGATCGCGAAATCGAAAGCTTTCGCAGTTTCATCAAACGAAAATTCGTGGGTGACGATGCCGGAAACATCAATAATCCCTTTGGCAATTGCTTTAATCGCCTGAGGATAGATATTCCTGTAACGGAAAACAGTCTGAATTTCAGCCTCTTTTGCCATAATCTTGGCAAAGTTAAACTCAATAATATCCTTCGGCGCCATACCAACCAGGACAATGGTGCCACCGCGTTTAACCATATACGGGGTCTGGCCGATGGTGAAGGTAGAGCCGGCGGTCTCGATAACAATATCGGCTCCTACTTCATTCGTAATCTTATCGTATTCCTCAACCGCGTTAACGTCTTTGCCGTTGATCACACGGGTCGCGCCCAGCTTCATCGCAAAATCAAGCCGTTTTGGAATAATATCAACAACAGTGATATCAGTTGCTCCAAAAGCTTTGCAGGCGAGCAGAGTGCACAAGCCAATACAGCCGGCGCCCAGAATTACAACGGAACTTCCCAGGGTTACCCTGCCCTGTTTTGCGGCGTGCATACCAACGGAAAGCGGCTCAACCAGAGCGCCTTCTTTTGTGGTGATGTTATCCGGAAGTTTGAAGCACATATTCTCCGGGAATGCGATATAATTTTCAATACAGCCATGATACGGCGGGGTTGCGAGGAATTCAACGTCCGGGCAGAGATTGTACTTGCCGGATTTGCAGAATTCGCACTGGCCGCAGGTGATACCCGGCTCCAAAGCAACTTTATCGCCTACTTTGAGGTTCTGAACACCTTCGCCCAGTTCAACGACAGTGCCGGCGCACTCATGGCCAAGGATAAAATCGCCGTCAACAACAAAGTCGCCGATCCGGCCGTTTTCGAGATAATGGACGTCGGAACCACAGATACCAACATACTCCAACTTCACAATAACCTGTTTCTCTTTTGGGGTTGGAACCGGAACGTCACGAATTTCCATTTTTTCCAGACCTGTCATAAAAACTGCTCTGTTTTTCATTTGTAAACCCTCCTGAACTCTTCATTTACCTGTGTTGAGTTAAATAATTTTGATACTTTTGAAAATTACTTTTATAAAATATATTTACAGGTATTTTCAATAAAAGGATACCGCCCCGCATTCAAAAAGTCAAGCTGTATTTTATGAATAATAAAGGCCAAAAACAGTTTCGTTGTTTTAAACAAAACAGACGAAATTTTTTTGGCAGAAAGCGGGACAAAACAAGACTAAATCTGCGACAAAAAAGGTGTGATGTGGAGCAGTGCCGCTCCCACTGCCGCCGCTTCCAATCGGAAATGACAGACCCGTACATATTTTCCGTATTCTTCAAAGGTGTTGCGTTTTTTCACCAGCTGGCGCAAAGGCTCCAGATACTCATCAAGATAACCGCCAAGGTAGCCGCCCAAAATAACCTCACAATCAAACAGCATACGCAGATTATTACAGGCAGCGGCAAGATATTCCAGAAATTCTTCAAACCGTTTGCGGGCAGCCGGCTCTCCTTTCCGCAGCCTGCTGAAAAAATCCGGAAGGCTGTCAGAAATCCCCTCCAGCAGAGACCTGGCCGAGCAATAAGCGTCTACACATCCCCGCTTGCCGCAATAACACAGCCTGCCGTCCGGCTCAATAGTCATATGCCCAAATTCGCCGCCCCGCTGGTGATTGCCGGTATAAAGCTTATTATCAACAAAAATGGAGCCGCCCACCGTATTGCTGAGAGAAAGATAGACGATATTGCCGTGTTCCCGCTCATTCCACATTTCTGCAGTACCGGCTGCGTTCGCATCGTTGCACATGACGCAAGGAAACGGGATATACCGCGCAAACTGTTCCAAGGTTCCCCCTGTAAACCCTAAAACAGTTGCATAAACCACCGTCTTGTGATCGTCAGACAAAATACCCGGCACTGAAATGCCAACGCCAAGAACGTGTTCGGCAGAAATACCCGTTGCAGTTACAAATTCTTTTAAAAGCTCTCCTACCCGGGAAAAATACCGCTCCTCAGCCTCAAAACGCAGGGGTGCCCGGATGTTTCGCATAATGTTTCCACCAAGGTCCACCGCTACAATACCGACGTGGTTGCGGGTAATGTCAAGCCCAATAGCAATCCTTGCATCCAAAACACAGGAAAGAGCCCTTGCTTTTCTGCCCCCTGTCGACTCAAAGGTACCGTTTTCCTGAATTAACCCCTGCTCCTGCAAATATTTCAGATTCTGCGAAATAGTAGGCAGGCTCATGTTCAGGCTATACGCGATTTCCTGTTTGGAAATCCGCCCGCTTTGGTAGATCAGCTTATATATCCGGTTACGATTGATCCTCTTGATGTCAACGCTATTTTCATGAGAAAAGGACATTTCTCCACCACTTTCCTTCATAATTCCAATCATATTTTGCAAAAGTGTTTTCTGTATGTCATGATAATACAGTGCCGCTGAAAAATCAACTAAAGTGGGGAAAATAATTTATTTTGCGCCAAAAAATGATTGCTAAAAAACAAGACTTCAATAGTTATGAATCAGTTAAATGCAAAAAGTTTTTGTCCCAGTATCGTTTTGCATTGCTTTTCAATTTCTTCGGGAGTATAATGCAGACAAATGAAATGGAATGGAGGCTCAATTTATGAAAATCCTGTTTATCGGCGGAACCGGAACCATCAGCATGGCTATTACCCGGCGGCTGGGTGCGCTTGGCGAGGAGCTGACCCTGTTTAACCGGGGCAACCGGACTCAGGACCTACCCCAAAATATTAAAACTATCTCCTGTGATATAAACAATGAAGCTGCCGTCAAAAAGGCGTTGGACGGCATGAGTTTTGACTGCATTGCAGATTTTATTGCCTTCACGCCGGAACAAGCGGAGCGGGATTTCCGCCTGTTTCACGGCAAGACCCGGCAGTATATTTTTATCAGTTCGGCGTCGGCCTACCAGACCCCGCCGGCCGACTACCGGATTACCGAAGGGACGCCCCTTTCCAACCCCCTTTGGCAGTATTCCAGAGACAAGATCGCCTGCGAGGAGCTTTTGATGAAACACTACCGTGAAGACGGTTTTCCGGTCACCATCGTACGGCCAAGCCACACCTATGATGAGAGGAACGTCCCCTTCGGCGTTCAGGGGAAAAGCGGCGGCTACCCCATCCTGAAACGGATGATGGAAGGCAAGCCGGTTATTATCCACGGGGATGGCACCTCCCTTTGGACCCTCACCCATAACACCGATTTTGCCGCCGCCTTTACGGGGCTGATCGGCAATCTTCACGCGATTGGGGAGGCGGTGCAGATCACCTCGGACGAATCATTGACTTGGAATCAGATTTACGGAGCCGTCGCTGCCGCTCTCGGCGTAGAACTCAAGGCCGTACACGTCTCTTCCGAGTTTCTTGATGC
This sequence comes from Oscillospiraceae bacterium, assembly GCA_902766785.1. GTDB lineage: Bacteria > Bacillota > Clostridia > Oscillospirales > Ruminococcaceae > Metaruminococcus_A. The sequence goes on from CACXEO010000089.1 coordinate 7,824, forward strand.
CTGCAGTGATGAAGACTACCGCGGCAACCTGCTGGGCGATAAAGCAGCGTCAGTTGTATTTGACAATTCTAAAATCAAACGGCTTGTTCCCGAATACACTGCAAAGGTTCGGTTTGACCAAGGCGTACGGCAGTGCGTTTCTTATATCCTGAGCCATCCCGAATGCCAAAAGGAAGATCCCGAATTCGACGCCTGGTGTGATCGAGTTATCGAGGCACAGAAAACCGCTGTGGAACTGGTGCGCAGCGCTAAATAAATAAATTGGATCAACACAAGCGGCAGATTTTAACAGCTCCAGCCATTTTAACGGTAATCAAAAAACAGCTTCTTTTCAGAAGCTGTTTTTTGATTACTTTTACAGTCATTCGCCGCACCCGAAAGCTAGCCGTAAACCATAAATACATTTACACTGTTTTGGCGCGTTTGAACGCTTTTTAAAACTGGTCAAACCTTTTCTTTCCAAACCGGCCTACCGCTTGTAAAGCTTACATTTTCTTGCAGCGTTTGAGAAGCAAACTGAAGTGCATCAGGGTTCTGCTCAACAGCCGCACGAACAATTTCCGCATTTCCCCGCAGCCGGTATGACGCGTGCCTTAATGCAGACCCGTTCTGCGTTACTGCCGCCAACACAACGTCCTTGTTATTCTTAAGCTTTTTGGAAGCCCGTGCAAGGTTGTTTCCGTCTTGTTTAACCATGTTTAAAACAGCGTCCCGGTTTTCCCAGTCAACACTCTCTCCGCCGTTTGCATCTGAAAATGCGTAATTGATGCCAGCTTCAAACCATCCCATAAAACAATCTCCCTTAATCCAATCAATCCACAAGTACTGCAAAGATATTTTTTCATTATTATACTATCATAAAATTCAGTTGAACACTATATACATTCTAAACAATATTCATTTGGCGATATTTTTACTTTCTCTGATATATCTTTCAAATTGCGGTTTTAACGCTATCGTGCAGTGTTTTCTCATGATACTCGTTGCATTTTACCCGCCGCAAGGTTTATAATAGAAACGATACATTTCCGGTTTTTGACATTGCCGGTGCGGTAAAACGCGGTTAGGAGAGTGTTATGCAACAAGGATTTATAAAGGTAGCGGCCGGAACCCCCGAAATTAAAACAGCTGACTGCCATTTTAACAAAGAATCTATTATAAAAATGCTACGGGACGCCGCTGAATGCCATGTAAAACTTCTGGTTTTGCCAGAACTGTGCATCACAGGCTACACCTGCGGCGACCTGTTTTTACAGCAAAGGCTGATAAACGCCGCTGAGGAGACTTTAAAGGAGATTGCAGCAACAACGGCTGGCCTTGCAATCCTCGTTGCTGTAGGGCTTCCCGTTTCATACAACGGCAAACTGTATAACTGTGCCGCCATTCTCTACGACGGGCAGATTCTGGGATTTGTTCCCAAGGCAAACCTGCCTAATTACAGTGAGTTCTACGAACTGCGCCACTTTTTCCCCGCTCCTGAGGAAAATGGGGTAAAAGAGCTAAATGGAAAGTTCGTCCCCTTTGGGACAAAGCTCCTGTTCCGCTGCAAGGAACTGGAAAGTTTTTGTTTCGCCGCTGAAATCTGCGAGGATTTATGGGTGCCGAATCCACCCTCTGTTTCACACGCAGCGGCGGGCGCTACAATTATAGGGAACCTTTCCGCAAGTGATGAGACAGTCGGCAAGGACCAGTACCGGCGCGGTCTCGTGACCGGCCAGTCCGCACGGCTGCTCTGCGGTTACCTTTACGCCGATGCAGGCGACGGAGAATCCACCACCGACCTTATTTTTGCCGGGCATAACTTGATAGCTGAAAACGGTGTTCTGCTGAACGAAACCAAACCCTTTAAGAACGGGTTGGCAATTAGCGAAATTGATGTAGAACGGCTTGCGGCGGAGCGCCGCAGGATGAATACGTTTACTTCCGCCCCAGACGGTTACCAGGCCATTTATTTCTCAATGTCTCTTTCTGAGACAAAACTCACCCGCATTTTTTCCAAAACGCCGTTTGTCCCCGGGGATGCTTCCGACCGCGCCGAGCGCTGCGAAGCAATCTTCAATATGCAGGCGGCAGGACTGAAAAAACGGTTGGAGCACTCCCATAGTCAAACCGCTGTCATCGGGATTTCGGGCGGGCTCGATTCCTGCCTTGCCCTCCTTGTCTCGGTGCGGGCAATGGATTTGCTGAAGCGCCCGCGTACTGACATTGTGGCGGTGACAATGCCCTGCTTTGGCACCACAGAGCGCACCAAAAACAACGCGGAGCTCCTCTGTGAACAGTTGGGCGTCACCCTGCGGTGCGTCGACATTGGCCCTGCGGTTTCTCTGCACTTTAAGGACATCGGTCATGATAACGAAAAACACGACGTTGTGTTTGAAAACAGCCAAGCCAGGGAACGAACCCAGGTGCTGATGGATATTGCCAACCAGACAAACGGCCTCGTCGTTGGAACAGGGGACCTTTCAGAACTGGCTCTCGGTTGGGCGACCTATAACGGCGACCATATGTCGATGTACGGCGTCAACGCTTCCATTCCCAAAACGCTGGTTCGTCATCTTGTCCACTATGCCGCCGACTGTGCGGACCAGGAAGCACTCCGCGGCGTCCTGCTGGACATTCTGGACACCCCGGTCAGCCCGGAGCTCCTCCCCGCTAAAGACGGCGAAATCGCTCAAAAAACGGAAGACCTAGTCGGTCCCTATGAACTTCACGATTTCTTCCTTTACTATATAGTCCGGTTCGGCTATCCGCCAGCTAAAGTTTACCGTCTTGCAAAGCAGGCGTTTGATGGAGATTACGACGGCCGGACAATCCTGAAATGGCTCAAGACCTTTTGCCGCCGTTTTTTCAACCAGCAGTTCAAGCGTTCCTGCATGCCTGACGGGCCAAAGGTTGGCTCCGTCGCCCTTTCGCCGCGCGGCGACTGGCGGATGCCGAGCGACGCTTCCCCCACTCTTTGGCTCGAAGAACTGGAACAGCTCGGCTAAACAGGCTGAGAAACCAAAAAAGGAACGGTACTGGTTTCCGCGGCTTTTTCGCGGCAACGGTATCGCTTGGTGATTATTATGAAAAAAGCGCTGATCATTGTTGATTATCAAAACGATTTTGTCACCGGAAGCCTTGGCTTTCCGGGTGCAGCCGCGTTGGAGGAACCAATCTGCCGGAAAGCAGAGGAATACCAAAAAAATGGCGACGATATCATTTTTACCTTTGACACTCATGAAACGGACTATCTCAGCACCGAAGAAGGAAAAAACCTGCCGGTAGAGCACTGTCTGCGCGGAAGCAAAAGTTGGGAATTGTATGGAAAAATTGCTGAATACTGCACCGCTTCTACCCCCTGTTTTGAAAAACCAACCTTTCCCTCGCTGGAACTTGGGAATTATTTGCGGAAACAGGGGTATGATTTGATAGAGATTGTCGGAATTGTCTCAAATATTTGTGTCCTTTCAAATGCGGTCATCGCAAAAGCCGCGCTGCCAGACGCCCACATTGTTGTGGATGCTTCCTGCACTGCCGGTCCCGATCCCGTTCTTCATGAAAAGGCTTTGGATGTCATGGGTGGGCTTCATATAGAAGTGACAAACCGCGGCTGAAAGCATATGAATTTGGAACTGCCAAACCAGCCAGTCCTGCACACTACCCGCATACAGGGTTAAGTTGCGGGCTCTGCCCGTCCGTACCCATAACAAACTGACCTATTAACAAAATTGCAGATTGCGAATGGGAGCACAAAACTTTATCGCCTTCGTTGATCGCAAACCCACACACTACGTACGGAGATATCCTAATAAAACGATGGCGTATCAACGATGGATGAAGGTGTTGTGCGATTTATATTTATTTTAAATAAAACGGAAGAAGAAGGTATATGAACCAGAATAACTATACACTGCTCTGCGATTTTTACGAGCTCACCATGGGAAACGGTTACTTCAAAAACGGGATGAAAGACCGGATCTGCTATTTTGACATTTTTTTCCGCCGGATTCCGGATGGGGGCGGCTTTGCCATTGCCGCGGGGCTGGAACAGGCGATCGATTATATCCAAAGACTGTCCTTTTCAGAGGACGATATTGTGTTTCTGCGCTCCAAGGGGATTTTCTCAGAGGAGTTTTTGGATTATCTCAGGAACTTCCGCTTTTCGGGCGATATTTACGCCGTTCCGGAAGGAACTCCCGTTTTTCCGCATGAACCGCTGATGACGGTCCGCGCCCCTGCAATTGAGGCGCAGCTGGTTGAAACATACCTGCTTTTGATTCTCAACCACCAGTCGCTGATCGCCACCAAAGCAAACAGGATTGTGCGGGCAGCACAGGGGCGGGCAATCAGCGAATTCGGCTCCCGTCGTGCACAGGGTGCAGACGGCGCCGTCTTAGGTGCGCGCGCCGCCTACATCGCGGGTTGTACCGGAACGGCCTGCACCCTCACTGACAAAGAGTATGGCGTGCCCGCCACCGGCACCATGGCGCATTCCTGGGTACAGATGTTTGACGACGAATATACTGCTTTTAAAACCTATTGCGAACTCTACCCAACTAATTCGACTCTGTTGGTGGATACCTACAACGTGTTGAAAAGCGGTGTACCAAACGCCATCCGGGCGTTTAAAGAGGTTCTACTCCCGCAGGGGATTACCGATTGTGCCATCCGGCTTGACTCGGGCGACATCACCTACCTGTCAAAAAAAGCCCGCAAAATGCTGGATGAGGCCGGCCTGTCCAGATGTAAAATCGTGGCTTCCAATTCGCTCGACGAGAACATCATCCGTGACCTTTTAATGCAGGGGGCGCAGATTGACGCTTTCGGCGTTGGAGAGCGGCTCATCACCTCGAAAAGCGACCCGGTTTTCGGCGGGGTCTACAAACTTTCTGCTGTTGAGGATGATAACGGGAATATCATCCCAAAAATTAAGATCAGCGAAAACGCCGCCAAAATTACCAATCCCCACTTCAAAAAAGTATACCGCCTTTTTGAAAACGCTACGGGCAAGGCGGCTGCCGACCTGATCTGTGTTCATGACGAGACGGTTGACGGGTCAAAACCGCTGGAACTATTTGACCCGGACTATACCTGGAAACGCAAAACGCTGACAGATTTTACGGCAAAAGAGCTTCTTGTACCCATTTTCCAAAACGGTGTTTGCGTTTATAGTTCTCCCCCAGTCGATGAAATACGCGAATACTGTAAGAAGCAGATTGAACTGCAGTGGGACGAAGTGAAACGGTTTGAAAACCCACACAACTATTATGTCGACCTGTCTCAAAAGCTTTGGAACATCAAACAGAAATTGCTTTCACAAAAAGGATAAACAATTAATAAGTTACAGCATAAATTTCAAAAAGGAGCGAATCATATTCGCTCCTTTTTATTGTGATAAATTTATAATAAATATAATTAGTGTTATAAAATTTAATGCGTTATATATAATTAAAACAATTTGTTAAAATAAATCTATAGCATATTGTTCCAATTATGAACAAATGATATACTTTACTTATACAATATTAATAAACGGAGGGGAGTCCAATGGTGTTTGACCTTTTTATTTAAGATAAATAAAAAGAGGTGTTAAAATTGAAAAGAAAACGTATTATAAGTTTTATCGCAATGATATTAGTAGTACTATTTATTCCTACAATAATCAATGCAGAAGAAATTGCACAAGAAGTAGGTAAGTCAATAAAATTACGTTGGAGTTACGTAGAAAATTCTAAATACACCTTATTGGTGAATAATGGTTTATCAAGTAGCTATGGTCACTATTCTGGTGTTAATAATGCAATTACTCGTTTAAATAATCAATCTCCAAGTTTTATTCAGGTCAAAAGCTCATCTTTCAGCAATTCAAAAGTTGATATAATGGTTCCCGCTTCTTCATCTTGGAATACTTTAGCCAGTGATGCTAACGCAATTGCTACTACTATTCCAAAATCCACGTCCGGAACGTTTTATTATTCATATAATGACCTACCGTCAAGTGGAACAATAAATATAAATTATGCCATGATCTGGTATAATCCAGAAGAAGTAAGTACAACTGCTACAGGGCGCACCGGAACAGCAATGCATGAATTGATGCACTGCTATGGAATGGGACATCCCATCAATTATTATAATTCAATGATGAATCCTACATATGCTCAACTTAATACTACTCTTACTGCATACGATTTAGCCGAATTTTCAAGGATGTATTAAAAAAGGGGGGATTACTTGTGATTAAAGTTAAAAAAAATATTATTATATTTGCTGTTTTTTTGACTACATTTTCAATTGCCATTTTAGGAATTTTTGTAGGTCAAAATCAATCATCAAAAAGATCTGATTTCCCTATTTTACATCCATCTCCCGCTTATATATTAAAAGATTCTTCTTTTGAAGAATTAATTGATATTTCCGAAGTATTGGTGGAATGCGAAGTAGCCCGTGTACACTCAATTGAAACAAGAGAATTTATTCCGGAACCTGGAACTCAAGAAGCTATGGCTTATGAAAAAATGGGGATTACATCTTCTTTCTACAAAATACTAAAAATTGATATGATAAAAAAAGAATGTGTTAAAGGAAATATAGATGAATTCTTCACTTTATCAGTTGTTGCGTTAAATCTGGATAGTGCTCCTGATTTTAAAATTGGTGATCGTTTTATTATGGCTCTGAAAGAATACATAGATGGTAGTTATACAAACGTAACCTCTGTTTCCAGTTACTTCTTTATTGCCAATGACGATAAGGTATATCCTGCCGGAGAAGACCCATGGGCACAAAGATTTAACGGAATGAATCTTTCAGAGTTTAAGCAAGAAATAATTGAAACAATTTGAATTGAAGGAGAATTATATGAGAATAAAATATAACATTTTTTTATTCCTTATATTTATTCCCTTATTAACTTTTATAACTTCTTGTACTTCAGAAACGAGGTTAGACTCCGAAGAAGCTCACAAACTTTGTGAAACCTATGCAGAAAAGGTTGAATGGATTAAATCCGCCACGGCGGCAGATTTGTCGCCGACCGAGGAGCTTTCGGCTGTTGCAAAACGTTACAACAGCGGCGGCACACCGCTTTGCCTGTTTGAAGTTACGGCGGTTGAAGAAAGCGACACCGAAACAGGACTACCATTAAAGTTGACACTGCTGATTAAAGAGGTATACTGCGGTGATACTTCCCTTAAGGATCTTGAAATTGAAGGATTTACCGGGCTTACGGTTACTGAAAACGCTTTAGCAGGACAGAAATATGTCGGGTACCTGAACAGCAGAGATGGCTTATGTCTCATGAACCCATATTGGACTTTTTTGGTTACCGACGACAACACTTTGGTCAGTCCATACGGCTGTCCGTTAGAGAACGAGGAGGAGGCTGCGAAAGGCAATCTCAGCGTGGACAGCCGGAATTACACCGGGCAAAAGCTTGACTATTTTATTGCAAGGGTAAAAGAGGATGGCTAAAAACAAGCAGGGCGGAGAAATATCTCTGCCCTGCTTTCGTCTTAATAATAATAGACACTTAGAAACATTAGAAATATATTGAATTTTACATCTATAAATGGTATATTGTTTGTATAAAACCAATTCATTTGAAATAGAGATTGTTATTTGCTGACACTACATGAATATATCGACGGCAGTTATGCGAACGTCACCCCTGTTTCCAGTTATTTTTTTATTGCAGACGACAACAAAATTTACCCAGCCGGCAACGATACGCCGACCTTGAAATACAGCGGTATGAATTTATCCGCCGCCAAAAGGGATATACGTTCTGTAGTTGAACGGGTTGCAGCGAAAGGATGATTTCCTTGAAAATTAAAAAGCTTTTTGGTATAGCCGCCATCTGCCTTTGCGTCACAGTAATGTTTTCCTCCTGCGACCCTGGAAAAACAGAGTTATCCCCCGAGGAAACGCATAAGCTTTGCGAACAATATCTAGATGACACAGCTTGGTTAACCTTTCCTTATAACGGAATGAATTACAGATCTCTTGAGGATATTGTTGGGTATTTTCAAAAAAACGATACGTTGCTTTTATGTTCTTATGAAATCACAAAGGCAGAAGGAGAGCCTTCTGTTTTTGAAAATGATGATCGGACTTTTATTAACATGACGTTGACGATCAAGGATGTATACATCGGTGATTCCTCTGTAAAAGGAAAGGAAATTTATTTTAAAGCCAATCAAGAAAGCAAGGAGGTTTCCCACTTAGTGGGGAAAAAATATGTAGGCTTTATTGATGGTGTGAAGCAAGAAAACCTTATCTTTTATACGCCTTGGATGTTTTTGATTACCGACGACGACACTTTGGTCAGTCCCTTTGGCTGCCCGGTAGAGAATGAAGAGGAGGTTGCGAAAGGCAACCTCAGCGTAGACAGCCGGAGCTACACCGGGCAAAAGCTTGACTACTTTATTGCAAAGGTAAAAGAAGCTGGGGAATAATTAAACCAAATAACGGAAGCCAGTTAGAATTTTTACAAAATTAGCAAGCCCCGAAGAAAATTTTCTTCGGGGCTTGCTCGTTTAAATACTTACTTATATCCTGCGTTTACGCTGGTATGAAAGCAGTGGCTTGCAGATTGCAACAGCAAGCACGCCTGCCGCAGCCATTTCCAAAAGCCCGTTCAAAGTAATAACAGTGCCGAAAACAGCGGCGAGGGTTACGCCCCCCTCCAAAGCAAGGCTGTTGAAAAGCAGCCAGAGGCAGCCAAGCACCATAACCGTATGCAAAGCAGTGGCAAGAAGCGCAGTGATGATAATGGATGCAATTTCGTTTTTAATAATCCTTTTAAAGAGAATGAACAGGTAAGCCGCAAGCACGCCTAAGAGAATACGCGGGACAATACAAAGGATGATTGACTGAAACGGCGCACCGCTTAAAAAGGGCGAGAAAGCCATATCAATCGGTGAAGCAGCGGCAAAGGTCGCCTTGATCAGGCTGAACAGACCGAACGACCCTCCCAGGATTCCCCCGTAAAGCGGCCCCATCAGGATTGCGCCGACAATAACGGGAATATGAAGCAGGGTAATCGACACCGGCGGGATCATGATGAACCCGATCGGCAGGAAGGTCATGATCGCCTCAATGGCGATCAGCATGGCAAGCTGTGCCAGCTTCAGGGTTTTCGCGTGGGTTTGTGACATTGCAAATTCCTCCTTGCTGCTGCTCCGCCATCTGCGGCAGATGCAGCGCACTCTGAAATATATATTTACGCCGTTTATCGACGGAAATACCGAAAATTAAAATCAGGACGGCCGTTCGCCATCATCTTGGCAAGACACAGCAAAACTATGTCTCATCAACGCCTTGCACGAACGTAAGCAAAAAACTTTCCCGGATACCCGAACTATTTTCGGTTTTTCTCAAAAATCAGCCGAAGGCCGTCAAGTAGCAAGTGCTCATCATACATGACTTTTTCTCTGCAATAAGGCAAGATAACCGCAGCTTGTGCGCCGGTCGCAACGACACACAAATCCTCTCCCAGTTCTTCGCGGAACCGCGCAATCATTCCATCTATCATGGCGGCGTTCCCGTAGACCGAACCCGCCCGCATGCTCTCAATAGTATTGTGCCCAATCACCGAACAAACAGGCTCATCCAAATCAATCTTCTGAAGCTGGGCCGTCCCTTCTGCTAAAGCATTGAGAGAAAGCTCCACACCCGGTGTAATGGCACAACCCACAAGGCTTTTCCGGCTGTCTATCGCTGAAAATGTAATGGCCGTGCTCATATCAACAACAACAGCTGGAACAGGATATTTTTCCGTAGCTGCAACTGAAACACAGACAAGGTCTGAACCAAGTTGGGAGGGGGTATCAATTTTAATATTCAGCCCTGTTTTAAGCCCGGGGCCAACAGTATATACCCTAACATCCTTTAAAAGCTTCAACGCCTGAAAAAGCCGTGGCGAAAGGGGCGGAACCACTGAGGAGATAATTGCCCCCTCCATTTCTGCAGCTGTGTGGCCGTTCAAGTCGAAAATATGGCGGAGCTTGACAGCGTATTCATCCGCAGTCGCATCGTTATTTGTACTGATCCGGGAAAGGAAAAGCAGCCCTGTGCCTGAATAGGCACCAATACTAATGTTACTGTTGCCGATGTCAACCGCTACAATCATCTTCCCATCCCCTTCCCTTTAATTAGAGTGTATCAAATTTTGTAGATTAATTCAATCGGCGGCTTTCATGCATTTTGACAAAAATGCACGATTTCTTTTGGATATTTGTAATAAAAAACAAAAAACGCTCAGGTTTTAAAACCTGAGCGTTTTTCAAATTTTATGCCTTTCCAGCAGCTTTTTTACAGAGCTGGGTTAATTCCGCTTTCACGGCTGCATTTGCGACCGGATCCCGGTTTACTTTCCAGAGCTGCTCCAGCTCAAAGGCACGCTTTACTTCATCCGCTGTCAACCTTCCGCGACCGGCCTCTTCATTAATCCACTGCGCAAACGTGCCGATCCAATCTTCATTATAACCGATATCCTCCGGGCAGCGTTCAATTTTATCAAAATCAAGGCGGTCATAGTAAAGACGGTAATTTTTAGTCTCAGGCGTTTTACCGCTCGCGATCATAACCTCAAAAACAGGATCGATTGCAAGCATACCGTAGCCTGCAAGCTTGCCGCTTTCATTTTCCTCTACGAGATCCTTGTGTACCGAAGCGTAAACAACCTCACAGATATAATTTGTCCAGCGGGCACCGAGCTTATGTGTATAAAGAACCTTGGCCTCCAGATTGATGGGGCACTCAGCAATGCCACAAGGTTTTACTACAGTTGACGGCAGAGGGGTACAGCCCATTACGTCAATTTCGCTGATTCCTTTCGGAACCGGCATGCCCGCAATCCAGCTTTCACGGACCATATCGTGGCCGTAGTAGCTGATAACGCACTCCGGATTCTCCCTGAGGTTCGCATAACCTTGCTTTACCCCGTCTTTCCACTCGTTTTTATCCTGGTCCCATTCGTCTTCTCCCACATGAAGGTTGGAAAGGGTGAAAGAGAAAAAGTTGTGGCCAATACAGGTTCCCATTGTAACCGGGGTTACGTTGACATTCCCAAGCTTGTCCACTGTTGAGACAAAATAAGCGATTTGAGGCGGTTGGATAAAGCGATGGTGCAAGCCGTTTAGCTTCCCGTTTTCAACTGAATATTTGATAAATTCCATGATGATATCCCCTTAGCTGATAATTGACTGACCGACAAAAACAGAAGGGGCCATGTAAACCACGGCCCCTTTTAAAACTGTCAAATTTCTTAGTTGCCAAAGGCAACAAGGTTCCCTCAGCCACCGGCCCGTG
>CACXEO010000090.1 GCA_902766785.1 Oscillospiraceae bacterium
ACCTATCCGACACAATGGCCAAGTGCCGGATAGGAACGGCAAAATTTTTTACACTTCTAATGCTTCTTTATCACACATTAGCAAAAAGTTGCGGAATACAATAAAACCGTATTTTTCAAGTGTTTCAGAAAATAATAAGCATGACGTTTTATCATAAAAACGTCGTGCTTATTTTATTTTTAACTGTAAGACGGTAAATTCCGGGCGGAATCAGTTTCCTTGATATTATATCAGGGACGTTCAAATTTTAGGTAGGAAAAGGCGGTAGCGTTTCATGTCAAACTCAATCTTAACTGCAGAAGAAACCAAAATAATTCTCAAGACAGCTCAAAGGTTTACTTCCATGCATTATGGTTCGGTAAAACGGCTCAGCAGAAGTCTGCGTAAAAATGCGGACTGGCTGCAAAAAAGCTACAGATCCGCGGCTGGAAAAGAAAACGGTTCGGCCGCAGACCGGACCTATGTAGAGCACTATTTTCTTCTTCAGAAAATGATTCGTGAAAGTATAAAAGGTCTTCGCCGAAAAGATTTGCCGCAAACCGGCAATGTCCCGGACGTTTATTTTTTTGCGGAAACAATAATTGAAATAACTAATACGCCGTTTTCTACGGCGTTTTTAATGGATTGTCTTGACGTGTTTCAAACAGTCCGTTATCTGACAAACAGCGAACATGAGTTTTTAAAAACAGCGCTTCATATTGCCTTGGTTCAGTCTGTTGCCAACGAACGAAGCGGTGAGAACCGCGAGGAGGTTTTAGAAAACTGTTTTGCACAAATTTATGCGCTGGAAACAGTTGACTTTGAGGCGATTTTGAATACCAAGAACCATTTAGAAGAATTATTGAGGCAGGATCCCTCGGGGGACTATCCTAAAATGGATCGGAGAACAAGAGCCGTCTACCGGTTTAAAGTTAGCAAATTGGCAGTTCTATGGAAGAAAAACGATGCTGAGACGGTGGAATATCTGCTCACTGGAAAAGAAGATGTTGCACGTCCCGAATCCGGCTTGGCTGAAAAACAACATATCGGTTTTCGGATTTATAGGGAATACGATGCGGCGTTTCACCCTAATTTGCTGAAAGCTTTTTACATGCCGGCGCTGTTTGTTACCCCTGCGGCTATTTCCCTTCTGGCAGCTGTCCTACTTGGGGCATATTGGCTGCCGCTGCTGGTGTTTATCCCTTTTTATGAAATTTGTAAACAATTGATTGATGCAATTTGTTCTTTCTTTGTCAAAAGTGAGTATCTTCCCCGCATGAGGGTGACAGACAGGCTTTTAAATGAAAATAAAACAGTTCTCGCTCTTTCCACAATGATCACATCCAAAAATGATGTCACCGAATTAGCACCGCGCCTTGAAGACCTATATTACAAGACATTTTCCCCCCATATCGGTATTTGTGTCCTGGCCGACCTGAAGGCGGCGGAATACCCGGAACTTTTAGAAGATCAGATCCTTTTGAAGTTGCTGGAAGAAGAAATAAACAGGCTTAATCGTGTTTACGGCAATCATTTTACCGTTTTGGTCCGCAAACGAAAATATTCCAAAACGCAGGAACAGTACAGTGGCTTTGACCGTAAAAGGGGAGCAGTGTGTGATCTTGTCAGACTAATGAACGGAGAGAAAATTGATTTCTACCTTTCCGCTGGCAATATAGATTTTTTGAGAGAAGCAAAATATTTTCTGGCGCTCGATGCTGATACTGTCCCCCTGCTGGAAACAGTACAGGAGCTTGTCAGCGTCGCTGCACATCCTTTAAACCAGCCGCTCGTTGATGAAGAGGCAGGAATGGTACGAAGCGGCTATGGAATTTTTGTTCCTCGTGTTTCTTCCGACCTTAGTTCAGTTACCAAAACCCCTTTCGCAAAAATTATGGGGGGTCAGGGTGGAATCCAGGCGTACGATCCCGTTTCTCCAGACCTGTATCAGGACCTTTTCGAAGAGAGCATTTTTGCCGGGAAAGGCCTGATCAACGCCAAGTTATTCTACCGCTTGGTAGCTGATATTTTTGTGGAGGAAACCGTTTTAAGCCACGATATTCTAGAGGGTTCTTTTTTAAGGACTTGCTATGTTTCCGATATTGAGTTTCTTGATTCATTTCCGCCTACAGCATCGGCGTATTTCAAGCGCCAGCACCGCTGGGTGAGGGGAGATGCGCAGAATACCTGCTTTCTTTTCCACTCAATTCCGACGGCGGACGGAAAGCGGAAAAATCCTTTGGGATTCTTAAACCGCTATAAGTTGCTTGACAATCTAAGAAGGGCGGTAACTCCGGTCTTCTCACTCCTTTGTTTGATCACATCATTCTTTGTTCCATATGCACCATTGCGCCAAAGCCTTGTTATGACCGCTTTTTTTGCTACTACACTTCCATACCTGATTGGGGTTATACTTTCATTGTTTTACAGCGGAGCCGCTTCTTTTTCTTCCCGTTACTATTCAGGCGGACTGCCGGCAAGTGCTGAGCTGCTGCTCAAAGCTCTGTTCAGTCTCCTGTTTCTGCCGCATAACGCTTATATTAACGCGGACGCTATGATACGTGCCTGGTACCGCAGGGGCGTTTCCCATAAAAATATGCTTGAGTGGACAACTGCTGCCCAGAGCGAAAAGGCGAAGTCAAGCGTTGGCGGGTTAATCCGCACCTTTTTCTTTTCAATCCTGATGGGGGTCTTCTTTTTGCTTTCATCCTATGGAAGCCTGCGGCTGTTTGGGATTATTTTTCTTTTCGCATTTTTTGCGGCAATCGTCTCCTCGGAGCCATATGCGAGTCAATCCTCAAAAATGGCACCGGAAATGCGGGAACAACTGGTTACAGAAATGGCACGGATGTTCAATTTCTACCAGGTTTATGCAAATGAACAGGAGCATTACCTTCCGCCTGATAACATACAATTTGCTCCGGTTTACCGAATTGCGCACCGCACGTCGCCGACTAATATAGGGTTTATGATGCTTTCGGTGTTGGCTGCACGAGACTGTGATATCATTGACAGCAGGACTATGCTCTGTCAGATAGAGAACACCCTGGATACCGTTGAACGGCTTGAAAAATGGCATGGAAACCTCTATAACTGGTACGATACCCGCACCCTTTCCGTTTTAACACCCCGTTTTGTCTCCACAGTTGACAGCGGCAATTTCCTCTGCGCGTTGATTGCCCTCAAAGAGGGACTGAAAGAATACGCCAAAGACGATGTTGCATTTACCAAGGTAATCGACCGTCTGATTGCGTTGATTGAGGGGGCAAACTTAAGTCCGCTTTTCGACGAAAAGAAAAAGCTTTTTTCCATCGGGTACGATGCGGACGAGGAGGAACTCAGCACATCCCATTATGATATGTTGATGAGTGAAGCGCGGATGACAAGCTATTTTGCAATTGCAAAAAAGCTTGCGCCGGTTTCACACTGGGGAGCCCTTTCCCGCCGTCTTAGTCGCCTAAAATCTTATAAAGGGCCTGTCTCCTGGACGGGGACAATATTTGAATACTTTATGCCGGAGCTTTTTCTGTCCTGTACGGAGGGTTCGCTCGGCTACGAGGCATTACGGTTTTGTTTGCACGTCCAACGGAACTATGCCGCAAAACTCAAACTGCCGTATGGGATATCGGAAAGTGGGATTTATTCCTTTGACGCTGATTTAAATTATCAGTATAAGGCAAACGGTGTTCAGAGAATTGCCCTGAAAAGCCATATGAACGAAGATGTTGTTGTCTCTCCGTATTCCTCTTATCTTTCATTACCTTTCCGTGCCAAGGAGGCGGTGAAAAATTTGACAAGACTTCGCCGGATGGGGATGTTTGGCCGTTTCGGATTTTATGAGGCCGTAGACTTTACACCGAAAAGGATAGGGGAACAACCCTTTGAAATAATCAAAAGTTTTATGGCGCACCACATTGGAATGAGCATTCTGGCGCTGGATAACGCCGTCAATGACGGAATCATTCAAAAACGTTTCTTAGCCGACCGTCAAATGAGGAGCGCGAGAGAATTGCTTCAGGAAAAAATAACAAACGGAACAGAACTATACGACGAGCCATATACCGAGAAAGTGAGCAGGCTCAACGAATCGGAAGTGACGGAGGAATTTATCTACACCAAAGTTTACCCGCAACGTCCCCGGGTCAAGGTTTTATCAAATCAGGAACTGACCGCTCTGTATACCGATAGCGGGATCGAGTTGATGTTCTATCGGGGAAACGAAGTTTTACGAAGGACGACGAATCTACTACAGAAACCAAACGGCTTTTTTGCCCTGCTAAAGCTTTCTGACCGCGTTTTGTCGCTGACGGAAGCGCCTTTTTATGGAACGGATATCGAACGTGAAACGCACTTCAGAGACGATAAAGTAACCTTTAAGTCAAGGAACGCTGAGATTAAAACCGAATTTTCCTCGCAGATTTCCCGTTCTGCGCCATGCGAAATAAAGACAATACGGCTGGAAAACAGAAAAAACCAGAATGAAGAAGCGGAGCTTCTGCTTTACCTGGAAGCGGCTCTTGCCGCTCAAAATGACGACGCAGCCCACCTCGCGTTTTCAAAGTTGTTCGTAGAAATCAGCTATCACGCCGATACCAACATTGTAGTTGCGCGGCGTAAAAACCGGATGGGGGAGGACACCCTTTATTTGGCCGTTGGCTTTGCGGAGGATATTTCTTTTTCACTCGAATCCAACCGTGAAAATGTGCTGCGCTCCCCGCAGGGAATCTTTTCTTTAGCCAATGCTTTCAAGATAGACTTCACCGCAAAAACAAGCGGCGTACCTGACCCCTGCATTGCACTGCGCACCAAGGTCAGTCTGCCGCAGCGTGGAAGCAAAACGCTTCACTTCATCCTTTCGGTGGGGCAGACGCTCCAGCAGGCGGTAGATGGCCTGATAGGCAGCAGGAGAGACCTGACGGACTCTGAGTGTCCGGCGGCCGTATCCCCTTTGTTACAGCATACCGCACCTGGCAGGCTTGCCGATACGGTAATCCCTCAGTTATTCTTTGAGGGAAGGCTTCACTCAAAAACGCTTGAAGCCAGTGCCAAAAATGCCCTGCCGCGCGAAACGCTTTGGCAGTTTGGTATTTCCGGGGATTATCCCATTATTCTTGTGGAGCTGACGGGGGAAGGGGACAAGGATCGTGTTCGGAACTATATTGAACTGCACCAGATATTAAAACAGGTTGGGATCATGTCCGACCTTGTTTTTACCTACTCCGGCGATCCTGAAAAATCGGAGCTGGTATTCCAGATGTATACCGACCTTTCTCTCCGGGAGTTTGAAAATAATTTCCAGGTTGGGCGCGAACACCTGTATTATGTCGACCTGACGGCGGAACCCCCTGAACTGCTCGGCCTTTTCCAGGCGTCGGCAAGCCACATTGCCTCGCTCTCCCTTTCGGCGATCAATATTCCGCCGGATGATTATTCGCCGGTACTGCTTCACCCTGTCCTTGCGGAAGAAGGTCTCCCCGATAATTCCCTTAAAGTGGTAAACGGCGCTTTTCATGATGATTCCTTTTTTGCCCGGCCTGGAACCAAGTTGCCATGGTCGCACATCCTTGCAAACGACCTTTTCGGTACTTTGCTGACAAATAAATCTTTGGGTTATACCTGGGCGGTCAACTCACGTGAGAATAAGCTAACTCCCTGGAGCAATGACACCATGGCGGACCACACCGGCGAATATCTTCTTTTAAAAGTTGATGAAACCACCTATAACCTCTGTTACGGGGCGCAGGTAGAGTTTTCACCCTCCAGGGCGGTTTACCGCGGAAGGGCAGGCTGCGTTTCCTATACGCTTCAAGTCACTGTCGATCCATCAGAGTCACGGAAAAACATCAGGCTGAGTCTTGATTCTTCCGGACAAGAAACGGTTTCGGCGGTTTGCGCTTACTACACCGAGCCTATTTTCCATTCTGATGAAAAATACCGGCGTTTTCTTACAGGTAAAACAGAGGGGAATAAATGTATCCTCAAAAATCCGTTTACGGTGATTCCCGGGTCTTCCCTTGAATTGTCTGCTGATAATTCTGAGTGCTTCTTCTGCTTCAACAGCGTCGACTTTTTCTCCGGCCGCTGGATAGAGTCAAAACAAACGCTGCCAAACGGGGAAGCCTGCGCCGCAGCAGTTTGCCCGTTTAAACTTTCGTCAGGCCAGACAAAAGAGGTTTCATTTATATTGGAGTATAAAATAAGCGGTAAGCCGCTGAAAGCTAGTACGGTAAAACCGGCTCATAAATTTCAAATCAGTACGCCGGATCAGACGCTGAACGCCCTGTTCAATACCTGGATTCCCTACCAGGCGGAAATCTGCAGGATGACGGCCCGGACCGGGTTCTACCAATGTGGAGGAGCTTACGGCTTCCGAGACCAGCTTCAGGACGCTTCTGCAGTTTTGCTCTGGAATCCCGAAAAAACCAAAAAACACCTATTGCGGGCCTGCAGCCGCCAATTTGAAGAAGGTGACGTTCTGCACTGGTGGCATGAATTGCCTGAAACAGCAGGGGGCGTCAAAGGAGTGCGTACGACCTGCTCAGATGACCTTATCTGGCTGCCTTACGCTGTCTGCGAATATTTGGAAAAAACAGGTGATTACACCCTTTTAAATGAAAAAGCCCCGTTTGCAGCAGGGGAGATATTGCCAGAGGGCGAACAGGAGCGGTATATTTCCGTAAGCATTACTAAACGGGAAGCTACGGTCTATGAACACTGCAAGCTTGCTCTGGAGCGCGCTTTCCGGACCGGTGAACACGGGCTCCCGTTGATTGGAAACGGCGACTGGAACGACGGGCTAAACCGGATCGGCGTGCAGGAGAAGGGCGAAAGCGTCTGGCTGGCGGAATTTCTTGCACTGACCCTGCGCAGGTTTGCTAAGGTATGCGCTGAAAAACAGGATATTCCAAGTGAAGAAGCATTCCGGAGCAAAGCAGATTCCCTTTGCGATGCAGTTAGCCGGCACGCCTGGGACGGCGGATGGTTCCTCAGAGCGTTTACCGACGACGGTCGGATTCTTGGATCAAAAGATTCACAGGAAAATACAATTGATTCACTGCCTCAGAGCTTTAGTGTTTTTGCAGGATTAGAACCTGAAAAACACCGGATCCTAGCGCTGGAAAATGCGTGGAATTACTTGGTGGATAAAGAGGCAGGAATCATAAAACTCTTTAACGTCCCTTTTACTGGAAAAATGAAAGACGTAGGATATATCCAGTCTTACCCGGCAGGTGTACGTGAAAATGGGGGACAGTATACCCATGCGGCTGTTTGGCTGACAATGGCAATGCTTCTTGCCGGTGAGCGGGAAAAGGGATACCGCATGGTGCAGATGCTCAACCCTGCCAATCATTCATTAGATGAAAAACAGGCGAAACAATATTTAACGGAACCCTATTACCTGGACGGTGATGTATATGCTAATCCGGATCAATACGCAAGAGGCGGCTGGAGCATTTATACCGGAGCGGCCGGTTGGTATTTCCGCTGTATTCTTGAAACACTTCTTGGTTTTGCCTTTTCAGGGGATTTTATTACTATATCCCCGCGTGTACCGGACGAATGGGATCAATGGTCAGCCGAACTTGTCTACAGAGGTACCAAATTGCATGTCAGCGCACGCCGTGCAGAGCGCAATGCTATTCTGGACCAGGGCGTTGAATGCAAAAAAATATTCTGTGACGGCGGTGAAAAAGAAATTGAGCTGCTTTACAATTAAATTTTGTAACCGAACTGTCAACCTCTTGTAGTTGACAAATAATTTTAGGATTGCTATGATAAATAAAAATAGTTGTGTAACAGCTGTTTTGAATTGCTCAAATGGTAAATTTATATTTTACCCCGAGTGATCTGATACTAAAATTATGAGGTGGGCATATGGGCGATATTAAACGGCGTTGTATCGGCTGCATGAAGGAAATAGAAAACGTTCAGGTCTGCCCTTATTGCGGTTATAATGAGAAAACGCCAATTTCCAAAGACTATCTGGCGCCGCGCACCCTGTTAAATGACCGTTACTTGGTTGGAAAGCCTCTTCGTTACAATGGAGAAGGCGTCACTTATATTGCTTACGACCTTGTAGTAGACAGCGTTGTAGAAGTTAGGGAATATTTTCCCGATAAACTTTGTACTCGTTCTGACGACGGTTCCCAGGACCTTGTAATTATACCGGGATTTGAAGCTCAGTTTAAAGCATTGCTAATTGATTTTGCCGAATTAAATGAAAGTTTGATTAAGATGCGTACACTGACCAGTATTGAGCAGACGTACGAAGTCTTTGAGGCGAACAATACGGTTTACGCGGTTAAGGAACATGTGCAGGGGGTCACTTTTGCCCAGTTTTTGACTGAAAACGCCGGGGAGCTTGACTGGGAAGAAACTTATACGCTGTTTGAACCGCTTCTCAAAAATATATCGGCAATGCATGCCTATCAAATTCTTCACCGCGGCATTTCACCCGATACTATCCGTGTGACAAGACGCCGCGAACTTAAACTCTGCGATTTTTGTATTTCTTCTGCAAGGAATGTTAAAACAGAAATATCAGCGCAGGTTTTTATGGGCTATGCTGCGCCGGAGCAATTCTCCTCTTCTGTTTACCAGGGTACCTGGACCGACGTTTATGCAGTCAGTGCCCTGCTTTACAGGGCTCTGACTGGCTCTAGGCCTCCCGAAGCCGGTAACCGGGGATATATGGAAAATATTATTCCACCCAGTATTCTGAACCATTCTGTGCCTTCTGCAGTGTCCGACGCGATTTTAAAAGGCCTTTCTCAATTAACAGAAAACCGGACAAAAACAGTGGGCGTTTTATTGTCTGAGCTTTCCGCGGCCGGGGAGAATATCCAGATTAAAATTGAAGAGCGAGAGCCGCCTGAAAAGAAGAAACCGAAACGGTACGGTCTGCTTGCCCTGCTGATCACTTCTGGAATCCTGGTTGTAGTCGGCACAATTATTGTGATTTTCGCACTTTCCGGAAACGGAAGGAGCTCGTCTTCGGAAGACAGTTCCAGCAGTTTGGATTCCTCTTTCTCATCAAGCGATATTTCAGATGAATCTTTCAGTTCTTCAGAGGCTTCTTCAAGTTCGTCCTCTGAATCTTCCATCAACGGAACTGCCTATGCAATGCCGAAGTTAATTGACCAGATGTATGAGTCGGTTAAAAACAATACCAGTTATAAGGGTATGATTGTTGTTGAACCGGAGTATGTTTACAACGACAATGTGGACAAAGGAAAAATCTTTGAGCAAAGTGTAGAACCAGATTCATTAATTTCCGCCAATACGACTGTCAAAGTTAAGGTGAGCAAGGGAACGAGGTACCCTACGATTCCGAGTTTCGCCGGAATGAAAAAAGATGCGTATTTGTCTTTGCTTGGCGATAGGGGAATCCCTCATACGGTTGTCGGCGAGGAGAGTGAAGATGTAGAGCCGGGTTATGTTATTTCAGTCAACCCACAGCCTGGTTCGACTATTGACCTGGAAGGCAGTACAAAAGTTGAGGTTGTGATTTCGAGATAGCTGGAAAAAGCTGTCAGGTTTATTGTGAAAAAGCCCGCAGTAACAAAACTGTTACTGCGGGCTTTTTATAGTTGCGCAAGAGTATTTCATGCATCACTTTTACCGAAAAACACTTATGCACCGGTCATCATATGTTCAATAAAAATCTTGAGACCTATCCCCACCAGAATCAGCCCGCCGATCAATTCGGCTTTATCTGCCAGCTTTTGCCCAACCTTATGGGCAATCAGGATCGCGAGCAGGCAGATAAGGAAGGTGGTGGCCATAATAATAAGTGAAGAGGTGTAAATGTTGGTGTCAAGAGCCGAAAGACTGATACCGACGGCAAGTGCGTCGATACTGGTAGCAATTGCCTGAACCGTCACCAGTTTGGTGGTAAGCCTGAAATTTACCTCACATGCTTCACCCTCACCGCGGTTTCGCAGGGTTTCATATATCATTTTACCGCCAATAAACAGAAGAAGCAAAAGTGCAACCCAGTGGTCGTACGACATGATATAGTTCTGAAAAAGAGAAGCTCCGAAATAACCGATCAGTGGCATTAGGCACTGGAACAGAGCAAACGCGCCGCACATGAGAAAAATATCCCGCGCGGTCAATTTTTTTAAGCAGAGCGCGTTAGACATTGAAACCGCTGCCGCGTCCATAGAAAGGCCGACTGCCACTAAAATAATTTCCCATACACTCATAACATCATTCAGTTCCTTTGCTTAGATTCTGGAATCCAGAAGAGCGCCGTATCTGGTACGGAACTCTTCAAAGCTTCCGTTATCCAACGCTGTGCGGATTTTTTCCATTAATGTGTTATAAAAATAAAGGTTATGCATAACAGAAAGACGCATTGCAAGCATTTCGTTTGCTTTGAACAGGTGCCGGATATAGGCGCGGGAATGCCTTTGGCAGGTAGGGCATCCACATTCTTCGTCAATGGGGAGAAGGTCCTCCGCATACTTGGCGTTCATCAGGTTGCGGATGCCTTTCCACGTATTGACGTGAGCATGGCGGGCGTTCCGGCTCGGCATGACGCAGTCGAAAAGGTCTACGCCCCTTGCCACCGCTTCTATAATGTTGCCCGGAGTGCCGACTCCCATGAGATAACGCGGCTTTTGCTGCGGCATAAACGGCTCAACAACCTCAATGACGTGGTACATTGTTTCCGCAGGTTCGCCGACTGCTAGGCCGCCAATTGCGTAGCCGTCTAAATCAAGCTTTGCAATCTCTTTCATATGTTCGGCCCGCAGGTCATCATAAATGCAGCCCTGGTTGATGCCAAACAGCATTTGATTGGGGTTTACAGTACCTGGTAGGCTGTTGAGGCGCTCCAACTCGTTTTTGCACCGGATAAGCCAGCGGGTCGTACGTTCGCAGGACAGGCGGGAGTATTCATGAGTAGAAGGGTTCTCAACGCATTCGTCGAACGCCATAGCGATGGTGGAACCAAGATTTGATTGGATCCTCATACTTTCTTCCGGACCCATAAAAATTTTTCTTCCGTCTACATGGGAAGAGAAGGTCACGCCTTCCTCCTTAATTGTACGGAGTTTCGCCAGCGAAAAAACCTGAAAACCTCCGCTGTCCGTCAGAATAGGGCCGTCCCATCCCATAAATTTGTGAAGACCACCCAGCCTGCGGATCAGTTCGTCCCCTGGGCGAACATGCAGATGATAAGTATTGCAAAGTTCTACCTGGCACTTAATTTCTTTTAAATCATATGATGAAATACCGCCCTTTATGGCTGCCGCAGTTCCAACATTCATAAAAGCTGGTGTCTGAACTGTTCCATGGACCGTCTTAAAAGAGCCGCGCCGGGCGGTTCCCTGACTGTGATGAAGCTGATACATCCGTTTTCCCCTTTGCTTTTACATAATATATCGCCTATAAAATGAGCATAGCGTCCCCAAAACTGAAGAACCGGTATTTTTCTTCTACGGCAATTTGATAGGCTTTCATGGTGTTTTCATACCCTAAGAAAGCGGAAACCAACATAATCAGAGTGCTTTCCGGCAGATGAAAATTGGTAATCAGGCCGTCAATGCATTGAAACCGGTAACCCGGGTAGATAAAAATATCGGTTGCATTGCTGCATTTGCGCGCTTCCCCGTAAAGGGAAAAAACGCTTTCCAGTGTGCGGCAGCTGGTGGTCCCAACCGCAATAATACGGCCGCCGTCTTTTTTCGTGCGGTTGATCAAGTCGGCCGTTTCCTGGGACATCATATAAAATTCACTGTGCATCTTATGGTCAGTGATTTCATCAGTCTTGACCGGGCGGAACGTTCCCAGCCCAACGTGTAAAGTAACATGTGCAATTTTGATCCCCTTATCCTCGATCCGGGAGATCAGCTCCGGCGTAAAGTGAAGGCCGGCGGTAGGCGCCGCGGCAGAACCGTTTATTTCAGAGTAGACGGTCTGGTAACGCTCTTTATCTTTAAGTTCCTCCGTAATATAAGGGGGGAGGGGCATTTGTCCAATCTGGTCGAGAACCTGATAAACCGGCTCGTTGCAGAACATCCGCACCAGCCGTTTGCCGTCATCTAATATTTCCAATATTTCGGCATTCAACAAACCGCCGCCGAAGATAAAAACGGAACCTGGCTTTGCCTTTTTTGCGGGCTTGCAGATAATTTCCCACTCGTTGTTTGCCTTCTGCTCCAAAAGCAGGAATTCAATGGCGGCTCCCGTATCCTGCTTTATGCCGTAAAGACGGGCAGGAATCACACGGGAATCGTTAACAATCAGCAGATCACCAGGATTTAAAAAGTCAATGACATCCCGGAAAACTTTATGGGTGACAGCCCCGGTTTTCCGGTTAATCCGCATCAGGCGGGAGCTGTCCCTTGGTTCAAGTGGCGTCTGGGCAATCAGCTCTTCCGGCAAGTCGTAATAAAAATCGCTTCGTTTCATATATAAATACCTCTTTGGATATAATGGCGTGGAGCAAGAAAAATATTGACACCCATCATGCAAAATGATATGATGTAAGGAAGAAAATTAGGTTGATAGAGGTGCGGATTTAAAGAGTCGTTTTGCGTGAGAACACCCGGTTCGTCCGCAGCGTAGAACAAAAGGTAAATCCGCCGAAGAAACTGAAACCAGGGATCGTTTTGGTTTTTGGGTGCATTCCTGAACAAGGCTGCAACTGTCATCATAATCGTATGATGGAGTGCTATCGCGTTTTAAACGTCAATGCTTCTATTATATTGTATTATGAACCGGTTTTCAACTGGTTTTTTTTATACGCAAAACTCTCCTCAGGACGGTTTGGTGTAAAATTAAGAAAGGGTTGTTTTCAGTATGAAATCGTTTAATGTTGGAATTATCGGCGGAACGGGTATGGTAGGGCAGCGGTTTGCCACCCTGCTTGAAAATCACCCCTGGTTCCACGTCAAGGTGGTCGCCGCTTCCTCGCGTTCCGCGGGCCAGCGGTATGAAGACGCCGTCAATGGCCGCTGGGCTATGACCGCTCCCATTCC
This sequence comes from Oscillospiraceae bacterium, assembly GCA_902766785.1. Lineage (GTDB taxonomy): Bacteria > Bacillota > Clostridia > Oscillospirales > Ruminococcaceae > Metaruminococcus_A. The sequence goes on from CACXEO010000090.1 coordinate 12,969, forward strand.
TGAAAATATGAAGGACCTCGTCGTTATGGACGCGGGAAAAGACGTTGAGAAAATCGCCTCCATGGTTGACTTTGTATTCTGCGCCGTGGACATGAAAAAGGATGAAATTAAAAAACTGGAAGAGGCCTATGCTAAAGCGGAATGTCCGGTGGTGTCGAACAACTCGGCAAACCGTGGTGTTGCCGATGTACCAATGGTTGTTCCAGAGATCAATCCCGAGCATATTGAGGTCATTGAGGCACAGCGCAAACGCCTTGGCACAAAACGCGGGTTTATTGCGGTCAAGTCGAACTGCTCCATCCAGAGCTATGTTCCGGCACTTTCTCCGCTGCGTGATTTTGGAATTACGAAGGTACTGGCCTGTACGTATCAAGCGATTTCCGGCGCCGGAAAAACGTTTGATACGTGGCCGGAAATGGTCGACAACCTCATCCCGTATATCGGCGGTGAAGAGGAAAAAAGTGAGCAGGAGCCCCTGAAAGTATGGGGCGAGGTGGTTGATGGTAAAATCGTCAACGCCGTTTCGCCGCAGATTACCACGCAGTGTCTGCGCGTTCCAGTCTCAGACGGCCATATGGCTGCTGTTTTCGCCTCTTTTGAGAAAAAGCCGTCGTTTGAAGAGATTAAAAAGTGCTGGGCGGAATATAAAGGCGCTCCGCAGGAGCTTGAGCTTCCGTCCGCGCCGAAACAGTTCCTCCATTATTTTGAGGAGGATAATATGCCTCAGACGAAGCTCCACCGCAACCTTGAAAACGGAATGGCGGTCAGTATCGGGCGCCTTCGTGCCGATTCCCAGTACGATGTCAAATTCGTTTGCCTTTCACACAATACGCTCCGCGGTGCGGCGGGCGGCGCTGTGCTGATGGCTGAACTTCTGGCTGCAAAAGGATATATGGATTAATTCTTTTTAACCGTTACCAACGTGACAGGATGGGATGTGGCAATGAATTTATACTACGGAACCATGAAACAGACAGAGCCACAAATTGAGTTCGGTGTGTCTGAGCTTAAGCAACAGCTTTATTCTTTGCGGATTCCCTGCTTTTGTGAACGTCTGAACCTTTTTCCAGGTGATTTGTCAGAGTCTGCAATTTGCCTTGAAATTGCGGATGGGCTTCCCGCTGAAGGGTTTGAAATTAAACGGGAGAACAATTTGATCCGTGTTCTCGGCGGTAATGCATCCGGCGTAATGTACGGAGCTCTTGATCTCGCTGAAACCATTCGTTACCATGGGCTTGATGGAGTAATAGATAAAAGGGAAGAGCCTTTTTTAAAAATGCGGGGCGTTAAATTTAACCTTCCTTATGAGCCCTATGCGGATGGGGACCTCTTCCGCAAAAATAAAGAAACCCTGATGACCGTTGATTTTTGGCGTGATTATATCGACTTTCTTGCGAAGAACCGCTATAACTGCCTGAGCCTCTGGTCTGAAAATCCATTTGAAATGATGTTTCGGCTGAGTAAATACCCTGATGCCACACCGTACAGCGATGAAGAACTGGCGCGGTTTCAGGACGTTTACCGTTACATTTTCCGTCACGCAAAAGACCGCGGCATCGAGACGTTCCTCTTTACCTGGAATGTCCGGATCACCCCGGCGATCGCCAGAGGGCTCGGCCTGCCGCCCGAGCTTGCCGATGAAGAAGACCCGAATGATAAACAGCGGGGAAGGCGCGCCGTCATGTTGCGCCAGAGCAACGAACTTGTCAAGGATTATTTCCGTGAGGCGATTAAAACGCTGTTGATGACCTATCCTGACCTAACCGGGCTTGGAACCTCAAACAGCGAATCTCTTGTGGGAACCCCGGCTGAGTGCGAACAGTGGGTTGCTGAAACATATTTGGAAGCATTGAACGAAGTCAAGGCTAATGTACCGTTTATTCATCGTACCAATATGTCAAACGGTACCATTGCCCAGGAAATGTTCCTGGAGAAATATCCATGTTCTCGTAAATATATCAGTTGGAAATATTCCAACGCCCATATGTATTCCCATCCGGTTCCTCAATTTGAAACCCTGTTTGATGCATGGGGAGTGATGGATCTCAGTAAAGTCCGCGTGCTTTACACAGTAAGAAATGATGATTTTCACAACCTGAGGGGTTGTAATGCATCTTATATTGCGAAATATGTTCGCGAGATGAAAAAGCCTTATGTAGACGGCTTTTACTGGGGGGCGGACGGCTATCTCTGGGCCAAAAATTTCCAGCACCGGCCAGACCTTCACCTTGCTGATTCCGAATACTCTTTTGAAAAAGACTGGGCGCAGTTTGAAATGATCGGGCGGCTCAGCTATAATCCGGATTTGCCCGAATCGCTTTGGGATGACAAATATGCCGACCGTTACGGGCAGTATGGGAAGGCGGTCAATAGGGGGGTTTCAGCCGCCATCGACGGCCTTTGCGCAGTCAACCGGCTGATCTGGCTCAACTATGACTACCAGTGGCACCCTGAAAGCCTTCTGTCAGTCAGCGGATTCCGCTCTGTGCTTGACATAATGGAGAGCGGCGCAATGCCGGGGGTTGGCACCGTTGGAATGAGAGAGTACCTGGAAAAGAGTAAAGACGGCACACCCATAAAAGGGGAAACACCCCCGGAAGTGCTTGAAATACTCAAGCGGAATTTGAAGATGATTCAGGCCAGTATTGCCGAAATTGAACAAGGCGTTTCCAACCCCATTGGGGAGCTTGCCTGCGTTTTGCTCGACTTAAAGGCCTGGGGCGCCTTGGAGCGCTATTACCTGTGCAAACTTGAAGCCGCGTTAAAGTTGCTTGATTTTAAAATGAACGGAAATATATCCAGCAAAGAAGAGGCTGTCGGCCTTTTGCGGGAGGCTTTGGTCTGCTGGAAGGAACTTTCCGAAATTGGATCTTCACATTTTATCCCTTATCGAATGGGCAGAGTCAATCAATATTTTGGATGGAGCCTTTATACAGCCGATGTCGAACAGGACATTTGGCTTGCGGAGGGGCTGTAATCAATTAGCTTGTTTTTATTTTTTTAGATAAAAGGAGATATACCCATGAAAAAAATTGTCTTTACCGGGGCCGGCGTCGCTATTGTCACCCCAATGCATACGGACGGTACCGTGAACTATGAAAAGCTGGGCGAAATCATTGATTTCCAGATTGAGAATGGAACTGACTGTATCGTTATTTGCGGAACAACCGGCGAATCTGCAACACTGAACAATGATGAGCATGTCAAGGTCATTAGCTATGCGGTCGAACATACCAACCACAGGGTTCCTGTAGTAGCCGGGGCGGGGAGCAACGACACCGCCTATGCAGTTTCTCTTTGCAAGGAAGCGAAGGCTGTTGGTGTGGACGCCCTTTTGTCCGTAACCCCTTACTATAATAAAACTTCCCAGGCAGGCCTTATTCGCCACTTCAACACCATTGCGGATGCGACCGATCTTCCAGTGATTCTTTACAATGTCCCCTCCAGAACTGGCACCTGTATTTCGCCAAATACTTACCTGGAACTTTCAAAGCACCCGAATATTGTTGCGACCAAAGAGGCCAGCGGTAATATTTCTGATATTGCCAAAACCCGAGCCCTCTGTGGCGATAACCTGAATATGTACTCAGGTGATGACAATCAAATTGTACCGATTATGGCTTTGGGCGGTTTAGGCGTTATATCTGTTCTCTCTAATATTTTGCCTCGCGAAACCCACGATATCTGTCAGCTCTGGCTGGATGGAAAGACAAAGGAAAGCGCCGACATGCAGCTCAAATACCTTGCCCTGATGAACGACATGTTCATAGACGTAAACCCAATCCCTGTCAAAGAAGCAATGAACATTATGGGAATGGATGTAGGCCCGTGCCGTCTGCCTTTGGTCGAACTTTCAGCAGAGGCAAAAGCGCACCTGACGGCCACGCTTAAAAATTATAAGCTGATCTGATTGCAGAAGGGAAAAAGACGTGAAAAATATTATTTTATGCGGCTGTAATGGAAAGATGGGCCGGGTTATCCGGAACTGCGTGGATGGGCGGGATGACTGCGCCATCGTGGCAGGGATCGATATAACGGAAGACAGCGGAGCAAAATTCCCGATCTATAAAAAAATTGGAAATTGCGATATCAGGGCAGATGTAATTGTGGATTTTTCCCATCCCTCTTTGCTTGAGGATATTCTGGCATATTCTGTAAGCCGTAAAATCCCCGTTGTCCTGGCTACGACGGGTTATTCTGCCGAACAGATTGCCGCGATTCACGAAGCGGCTAAAAAAACTGCGGTCTTCTTTACCTTTAATATGTCTTTGGGGGTTAATCTTTTAGTCGAACTCGCCAAAAAGGCTACCTCTGTTTTAGGCGGCCAGTTTGACATTGAGATTATTGAAAAGCATCACAATCAAAAAATCGACGCGCCGAGCGGCACTGCGATCATGCTGGCAAACGCAGTTAACGAAGCCGGCGAAAACCAGTACCAGTATGTGTACGACCGCCATTCGGTTGTAAAGAAACGGGACGCGAAAGAAATTGGAATTCACGCCGTCCGGGGCGGCACCATTGTTGGGGAGCATGAAGTGCTTTTCGCCGGGAGGGATGAAATTTTGTCCCTGAAACACACTGCGATGTCAAAAGAAATTTTTGCTGTTGGCGCAGTCAATGCGGCTGTTTACCTTGCCGGAAAAGAAGCCGGTATGTATACCATGCAGGATATGCTAGCCGACTGACCCAAACCAATTTGAAAGGGGAATTGCAGATGAACCAGTGGATTACCAAAATAACACCGACCGAAGGTGTTACTCTGATTACTCTGGAGGCCGTGCCGTCGAGTATCGCTTTTCTATCAGACGTCTTCGGGGCTGTTTCAAAAGCTGAAATTAATGTTGATATGATTTCTCAAACCGCGCCCACAGGAAACACCGTTACGGTTTCCTTTACCGTTTCGGACGAGGATATGACGAAAGTACTCGCATTGATTAAAAGTATGTCACAAAAATATCCAAATGTCAGGTCGCTGGTCAGCAGTTCCAATATAAAGATTTCCTTGTTCGGTGAATCGCTTCCAGAACATTTTGGTGTTGCGGCACATGCCTTCCAAGCTTTGAACGAAGCACAAATTGATATTCTGCTAATTACGACCTCTGACGTTGATATTTCTATCCTTATTCCGCAGGCATCCTGCGATTTTGCGCTCACTGCGCTTAAAAAAGCATTTTCACTTTAATATTGTTGTGTCTTTTGAAAATTATGGTATAATAATCGCAAAGCAGTTATGATGCAGGTTTATAGGCGCTCCGAATATTTTGTATACGTGGTATAATAACTGTAAAGCGTTATAAGCATAAAAAGATTTTTATCCCGCTTAGAATGCATGAAGAAGGGTTATTATGCGGATTTCAGCCGTGTGCCGCGCTTTATTAGTACCATAGCAGAACATATAACCCGTTTTGCGGCATAACCAGACAGGGGTGTGCAGCTATGGTATAATAGCAATAAGCGAAAGGCTGTTGCTATTATACCGTTTTTGTGTGAAGTGTTTTGATACAGGAAGGGGAACCATTTATGGAAAAGGGAAGAACCGCTCAAACAGGCAGCCTTAAAATATCTGAAGACGTCGTTTTGACAATTACCCACCAGGCGGTAATGGATATTGCAGGAGTTCACAGTCTTGCCCAAGGCCGCTTCAGCTTAAAAGATTTTGTCATTCGCTCCGACATGGAAAATTCGATTAAAATTATTTTGAACGTGGATGTTGCCCAAATTAATATTAGTGTCAACCTGGTCTATGGTTATAAAATAAAGGATGTGGCACAGCAAATCCAAGAAAACGTGAAAGCAACTGTACAGAATATGACCGGCATTACCGTTTCCAAGGTTAATGTGTTTATTGCCGGTGTGGTAAAAGAAGAAACGAATTAAGGAGCTTTTTATATGACAAGACGCCAGATGCGCGAAAATTGCTTTATCCTTCTGTTTGAACGCGCTTTTACCGAATATACAACAGAAGACCTTTTCGCTTTGGCCGTCGAATGTGACGAAGTCAAATTGAATAACACTGTCAAACAATATTATACTGAAATTTCAGAACACCTTTCTGAAATTGATGAAATCATAGAACGCAACCTGAAAAACTGGAATCTCTCCAGAATTTCAAAGGTGGCACTTTCGCTGCTTCGGCTTGCTGTTTATGAACTTTGTATTTTAAAAGAAATTGAGCCCGCGATCGCTATCAACGAGGCTGTTGAAATTGCCAAGCTGTATTCTACCCAGGAGGACGCCAACTATATTAACGGCGTACTAGGAGCGGTTGTACGGGAGATGGACGAATAACCATGGGATTGTATCTCGGGATCGACACCAGCAACTATTCAACTTCTGCCGCCCTGTATAACAGCAATACAAGTGAGATTCATATGCATCGCCAGCTTTTGCCTGTACCGGAAGGACAGCTCGGCCTTCGGCAGTCGGACGCGGTTTTTGCTCATATTAAACAGCTGTCCGCCGTTTTACATGAGCTGAAGGAAAAGTGCGGCGGCTTTGGGGAAGACCTTTCTGCTATTGGGGTTTCTGTTTTTCCCAGAAGGGCAGAGGGTTCTTACATGCCCTGCTTTCTTGTTGGAAAAACAGTCGCAGAATGCCTTGCGGAAACGTTGGGTCAGCCGCTCTATACATTTTCCCATCAGGAGGGGCATGTTGCCGCGGCCCTTTATTCTTCCGGTTCGCTCGAACTGCTTGGCAAGCCTTTTTTAGCCTTTCATGTATCGGGCGGAACTACAGAAGCGCTGTATATCAAACCGGACCGGAAAGATCTATTAAATATTGAATGTGTTGCCAAAACCCTCGACCTCAACGCAGGGCAGTTGGTTGACCGGGTTGGAGCTTTGCTCGGATGTGGCTTTCCAGCGGGACCTGAGCTTGAAAAGCTGGCGGAAAAATGGCCTGACCCCGTTCATGTACATGCTGTCCTAAAAGGGGACGATATTTGCCTTTCCGGTGTCCAAAATCAGTGTGAGGCACTTTTTAAAAAAGAGGGTTCGGCTCCTTGGACTGCAAAATTTTGTTTGGAAAGTATACGGGTTTCACTTGAAAAAATGCTGGAACAACTTGTTAAAAAATACGGCCATTTGCCTGTTGTATTCTCCGGCGGTGTGATGTCAAACCGGATAATCCGGGCGGAGCTTGTCCAAAAAGGGGACTGCCGGTTTGCAGAACCTGCATTTTCAGCTGACAACGCCGCAGGAATTGCATTGCTGGCTTATTTAAAGGAACGAAAACAATGAATGAAACAAATTTTGTCACCGTTTCACAAATTAATGAATATATCAAAACAATCCTGTCAGCCGATGAAAATTTGACAGGATTGTTTATTAGAGGAGAAATATCCAATTTTACCCATCACCTGAAATCCGGACACTTTTATTTCACTTTAAAAGATGAAAAAACTTCCATTAAGGCTGTTATGTTTAAAGGAAGCGCCCGGTTTATCAAGTTCCGGCCGGAAAACGGCATGAAAGTTGTGGTTTTTGGAAGTATTCGGGTTTTCGAACGGGATGGTCTTTACCAGCTCTACTGCGAGGACATGCAGCCAGATGGAATTGGCGCATTGTATATGGCGTTTGAACAGCTTAAAAGAAAATTGGAAAATGAAGGGTATTTTGATTCTTCTAAAAAACGAAACCTACCCAAGGTTCCGCAGAAAATTGTTCTGGTGACTGCTCCGACAGGAGCGGCGCTGCAGGATATGCTGAATATCATCTCCAGACGCTACCCACTTGTGGAAATAAAGCTCCTCCCTGTTTTGGTGCAGGGGGAGAAAGCCCCGGATTCCATTAATACAGCTTTTTGCTGGCTCAACCGCCAAAAGGCGGATTTTGCCGATCTTGTCATCCTGGCAAGGGGCGGCGGTTCAATGGAAGATCTTTCCGCCTTTAACACGGAACGGGTGGCGGATGCTATTTACAACTGCAAATTTCCTGTAATTTCCGCAATTGGGCACGAAACTGATTTTACCATAGCCGATTTTGTAGCAGACCTGCGTGCGCCGACTCCCTCGGCAGCGGCTGAACTCGCTGTGCCTGATTGTAAAATACTGTTGGATGCACTCGACAAGTATCAAAGTTTATTGTATAATTATACATTATCAGGCAAGCGGCAATTGGAACAGCGTCTTAAGGCAATGGAAGGCCGGGTTGGGCTGCTGTCACCGCAGAAAATTTTAAAAAACCGCAGGGAAGAGCTCTCCCGCCAGCAGGCTGCCTTGCTTGCCGGAGTACAGGGACTTATAAACCGGCGTATTGTAGAATATACCTCAGCGGTGGATATGCTGGAAGCGCTTAGCCCTTTAAAAGTTCTGACACGGGGTTACTCTATCACCTTTTTAGAAGGGAAACCGCTTACAAATGCGGCGGATGCGGCACCGGGTAAAACACTTGAAACGAAACTCAAACACGGTAATATTATAAGCGAGGTAATTAAAATCGATGAGCAGCCGTAAAACGTCTATAGAAAGCGCGCTGAACCGCTTGCAGGAGATAACCGAAATTTTGGAACGCGGCGAACTGCAGCTGGAAGAATCCCTCAAGCTTTATGAAGAAGGTGTCGGTCTGACCCGGACCTGCAGAAAACTGCTGAGTGATGCTGAACTGAAAATAACCGAGTTGTCTGCCGACTTGAAAGTGGAGGAAACGGATGACAACGTTTAAAGAAAGACTTAGACAATATGGAGATTTAATAAACTGTGCGCTGGACGCTGCCGTTCCGGAGGAGAACAAAACCAAGCAATCCGCCGTTTATAATGCAATGCGCTATAGCCTAATGGCTGGAGGGAAGCGCTTTCGCCCTGTGCTGACGCTTGAATTTTGCAAAATCTCCGGTGGAAATGTAGAAGGAGCTATGCCGTTGGCGCTGGCAGTCGAAATGATTCACAGCTATTCGCTGATCCATGACGATCTGCCCTGTATGGACAATGACGACTACCGTCGCGGGAAGCCTTCTTGTCATAGGCAATTCGGTGAAGCAAATGCACTTTTAGCCGGGGATGCTCTTTTAACAACGGCCTTTCAAATGATTGGGAGAGCAGATGAACTTTCAGCAGGGGCACGTTTAAAGGCGGTAGCTTATTTAGCAGAACGTGCAGGGGCCGCAGGTATGGTAGGCGGGCAGGTAATTGACCTTTCCAGCGAGGGCAAACCAATTGGTAAAGAAACATTGGTTGAAATGTATGCTTTAAAAACAGGGGCTCTGCTGCAGGCAGCATGCGGATTAGGCGTTTTAGCCGGCGGTGGTAACGACACTATGTTTGAGCTTGCAGGGCAATATGCATTGGCGTTAGGGATGGCTTTTCAAATTGTTGACGATATTCTGGATGTAACCGGAGATGAAGCCGTACTGGGAAAACCGGTCGGGAGTGACGCTGAAAGTCAAAAAACCACCTTTGTAACCCTGTTTGGACTGGATGGGGCCAAAGAGCAGGCAGCATACTATACGGAAGAATCAAAAAAAATATTGACAAAATTTCCGGATCATGAATTTTTGATGGACTTGACTAAATATTTGTTAGAACGAGATCGTTAAAAGCAGGGAGAATATATGGCTGATTTATTGGGGCTTTTGAGCAACTATGTTTTAATCACCGCGTTAATCGGCTGGGGATCCGCCCAGGTTTTAAAAACGGTGATCGCAGCTATTACAACTGGAAAATTTGACTGGGGAAGAATGGTGGGGGACGGCGGGATGCCGAGCTGCCATTCCGCCTGTGTTTGTGCACTGGCCCTTGCAGTATCTCGAAAGCTCGGCTTTGCGTCGCCGGAATTCGGCATTGCGTTTATTCTGGCCGTCATTGTTATAAACGATGCCATGGGAGTGCGCCGCGCTGCCGGGGAACATGCAAAGGTTTTAAATAAAATGATAGAAAAAGAGCAAAAAACAGATTTTGATTATTTTGCTGATGAAGAAGATCCGAAGGAACTTAAGGAATTTTTAGGCCACACGCCCTTGGAAGTTCTTTGCGGCGCTCTGCTTGGAATTATTGTAGCAATGATTGTTCCGGTGTTTTAATTGAAAAGTAGGTGTTGGTTATCCTCATGAATCATACTTTGTTAAACCAAATCAACTCTCCGCAGGACTTAAAAAAACTTCCGGACAGCCAGCTTAACCAACTCTGTAAGGAAATCCGTTCTTTTCTAATAGATTCTGTCTCCAAAACAGGCGGGCACTTGGCTTCTAACCTCGGCGTGGTTGAGCTGACTGTCGCTCTTCACCGCGTATTTGACTGCCCCGAAGATAAAATTGTCTGGGATGTCGGCCATCAAAGTTATGTGCATAAACTATTGACCGGGCGGAAAGACCAGTTTCATACCCTGCGTAAAGAAAACGGAATCGCGGGTTTTCCACGCCGTTCAGAAAGTGAATATGACGCTTTTATCGGCGGGCACGCCAGCAATTCAATCGCTGCTGCCTACGGTATTGCCAAAGCAAATACCTTGCAGGAGAACGGCCGCCATGTAATCGCTGTAATTGGTGACGGTGCCCTGACAGGTGGTCTCGCCTATGAAGGAATCAACAACGCGGGGCGTAGTAAGGATAACCTGATCGTTATTCTTAACGATAATAATATGTCTATTTCCAAAAACGTAGGCGCTTTTGCGCGGTATCTCGCCGCGATCCGTTCCAAGCCCACTTACCTGCGTGCAAAGATAAATATGGAAAAAGTGCTGGACAAAATTCCAGTAGTGGGCAAACCATTTAAAAATACGCTGAAAACTTCCAAATCGGCTGTTAAAAATTTGCTGTATCACAGCAACCTGTTTGAAGACTTCGGCTTTAACTACTACGGGCCGATTGACGGGCACAACCTGGAAGAACTGACCGATATACTAAAAGCGGCCAAGAGCAATAAAGGGGCCGCCTTTATTCATGTGGAAACTGTTAAAGGGAAAGGGTACCAGTACGCTGAGGAAAACCCGGGTGCTTACCACGGAGTTTCCACTTTCGATGTAGTCACCGGGAATCCGGATATTGCCCACAGCAACAGTTTTTCCTCTGTCGCGGGAAAAACGCTAACCGCGCTGGCGGATTCGGATTCCCGAATTTGTGCTATAACAGCCGCGATGAAATACGGGACCGGTCTGCAATACTTCTGTTCCGCCCACCGCGACCGCTTTTTTGACGTTGGAATCGCAGAAGAGTTCGGCGTTACCTTTGCCGCCGGTCTTGCAAGCAATGGGATGATCCCCGTGTTCGCCGTATATTCTACCTTTTTGCAGCGTTCATATGACCAGATTATTCATGACGCCGCACTTGAAAAACAGCATATCGTATTGGCAGTAGACCGTGCCGGTATTGTGGGGGATGATGGCGAGACCCATCAGGGAATTTACGACGTGGCTTTTTTGAGCACGATTCCCGGTGTTACAATCCTTTCCGCTTCTTCTTACCATGAACTGCGCTGGATGCTCAAGCGCGCGATCTATGACTATGAGGGCGTTGTTGCGGTGCGTTATCCCCGTGGTGCCCAGCCTAACGATGCAGACGATACCGCGGTTGCTCCCGCGCTGTTCCAGTATCAATTTTCCGGTGACGAATCCAGTGTATTGCTGGCAACCTACGGCCGGACTGCCCATGCTGTTGCGAAGGCGGCAGAGAAACTGATTAAACGAGGAATCGGGGTCTCGCTTCTAAAACTGAACCAGGTGCATCCCATTCCGGAAGAAGCTGTTAAAAACGCAATGGCGCATTCCCGTGTTTTCTTTTTTGAAGAGGGAATAAAAAACGGTTCTGCTGCGGAACAAATGCTTGTACAAATGAAGGAAAAAGGGTATGCAGGAAACTTTCATATCACGGCAATTGACGACAGGTTTGTGGAACAGGCAACTATTGAACAGACTTTGAAACGTTTAAAACTGGACGAGGACTCGATTACTGAAACGGTTGTTTCAGTAATCGGGCAATAAAGGAGAAAATAGTGTCAGATAAAAAAAGATTGGATCTTCTTTTGGTAGAAAAAGGGATTGCCCCCTCCAGAGAAAAGGCAAAAGCGCTGATTATGGCCGGTTCCGTCATGGTAAACGGTGAACGCGCCGACAAATCTGGGGAGCTGTACGAACTGGAAACGGTTAAAATAGAGCTGATTGGAAACCAGCTGCGCTATGTCAGCCGCGGAGGACTGAAGCTTGAAAGAGCGATGGAATCCTTTCCTATTGATTTAAAAGCAAAAACCTGTATGGATATTGGCGCTTCCACCGGAGGGTTTACAGACTGTATGCTCCAAAATGGAGCGGCAAAGGTTTATGCGGTTGACGTTGGTTACGGCCAGCTCGCCTGGTCATTGCGCACAGACGAACGGGTAATCAACCTGGAACGGACGAATATTCGTTACCTTGAAAAAGAAAAAGTTTCTGATGAAATTGATTTTGCTTCGGTCGACGTTTCGTTTATTTCGCTGACCCTTGTTCTTCCAGTAATGAAAACTTTTTTAAAAGAAGGCGGGGAGGCAGTCTGTCTCGTAAAGCCGCAGTTCGAGGCCGGAAAAGGAAAGGTTGGCAAAAAAGGGGTGGTGCGCGAACCATCCATCCATTTCGAGGTGCTGCAAAAAATTCTTGATTTCTGCAACGAGAACGGCCTTTTTGTTGCCGGTATCGACCATTCCCCTGTAAAAGGGCCGGAAGGAAATATTGAATACCTTTATTACCTCATAAACCGTAACCAGCGGTCCACTTTCAGCGAAGAGGACTTGAAAGACCTGGTTAACCGTTCCCATTCCGCACTGGATAAAGGAGAAGTTTGATGCGCTTTTTTTTAATCGTTAACCTGGATAAGGACAATGCCGAAGCCTGTGCCAAGCAGGTTTTAAAAAAACTTCTTTCGCTTGGGGGCGAAGTTTCAATGGCGGCGGAGGACGGCGGACTTGTACATGGTTTTCCGGCTGTAACTTTAGGAGCGACTGAGGCGTTGGTGCCATCCAGTGATCTTGTTATTTCCATTGGAGGAGACGGAACCTTGATTCACGCCGCAAAATACGCCGTACCGTTTGATAAGCCGGTGCTCGGAATCAACACCGGGCGGCTTGGTTTCCTCACCCGGATGGAGCAAAACGAGCTCGACTGCCTTGAACGGCTTTTCAGCGGAAATTATAACGTGGAAAACAGAATGATGCTAGAACTCTGTTACACCCAGACAGATGGGAAAACAGCTTGTTATACTGCTCTCAACGATGTAGTCCTTTCGCGCGGGTCGCTTTCGCGTATTATTGACCTGACTATCGACTGTGACGGGAAACCTGTCAGCCAGTACCGGGCTGACGGCTTGATCTTTTCCACGCCGACCGGTTCGACCGCCTATTCGCTTTCGGCGGGCGGTCCGGTGGTTGAACCATCAGTGGAGTGTATCGTTATGAGCCCTATCTGCCCGCACTCGCTCTTTGCACGGACAGTTGTATTTGCCGCTAACCGTACCGTGACGGTCAAAACCTCATTTGAGCGTTCCAATAAAGCATATGTTACGATTGACGGGGTAGAAGGGTTTCCCATCCAACCGGGAGATACCGTTTCAATCCGAAAGTCCGGCCGGTACGCAAGGCTGATTGGCTTTGACCAGTCGTTTTTTGAAATTCTGAGCAAAAAATTCATAGACCACAGCAATACCTGATATGGGAGGGTTGAGTTTGAAAGCAAAAAGACACGCCAAAATTTTGGAAATGATTGCGCGCCAGCCGATTGATACCCAGGAGGACTTACTCCGCGGCCTGAAAAAAGAAGGGTTCAACGTCACCCAGGCGACTGTCTCAAGGGATATCAAGGAGCTGCATCTTGTCAAGGTGATGAACCCTGACGGGAGTTACAGTTACTCAAATATCACCAACTCTCATATTGAAAATATCTCCGACCGTTTTCACTCCATTTTCGTCCAGTCGGTCGTCAAGGTGGACTGCGCAGAAAACATAGTGGTCATCAAATGCTATACCGGCATGGCACAAGCAGCCTGCGCTACGCTTGATTCCATGCACTGGGATGCCCTGGTAGGGACAATTGCGGGGGATGATACCATTTTTGCGCTGATGCGTACCAGCGACGATGCAATTGCCCTGCTGGGAGAACTGCAAAAACTGTTGGATACTCACGCGAAATAGGAGCGGGGGATGCCTGGATGCTTTCTGAAATTTTTATTCAAAACCTTGCAGTAATTGAAAAAGCAAGCATAAACTTTACAATGGGCTTGAATATTTTTACCGGTGAAACCGGCGCAGGTAAATCAATTGTAGTTGATTCCATCAATGCTGTACTGGGTCAGCGGGTATCCCGCGACGTTATCCGCACCGGGACCGATAAAGCTGTAATTATGGGCGTGTTCCGTGACCTGCCTGAAAGTGTTGTAAAAAAGGTGGAGGAATACGGCTATGAGCTGGAAGAGGGGCAGCTGATTGTTCAGCGGGAAATTCAAACGGACGGTAAAAACGCTGCCCGGCTTTGCGGCCGGCCGGTCAACCTGTCTGTTTTAAAGGAAATCTGCAATGACCTTGTTAATATACATGGACAGCATGACAGCCAGTCCCTGTTGTCTTCCGACCTTCACCTCGGGATTCTGGATAACTTCGGTGGCTACCCAAAAACGTTGGAGGACTACCAGCACATTTTTGCAGAGCTTAAAGCGGTTGTGATGGAAATGAGGCGCCTCGCTGCCGACGAGGCCGAAAAAGAACAGCACAAAGACCTGCTGATATATCAGGTGAATGAAATAGAATCGGCAGCGCTTCAGCAGGGCGAGGATGAAGCAATAGAAGCCGAGCTCAAGGGGCTTCGCAATTTTTCACGCATTGCCGGAGAGCTCAGTAAAGCTTATCAGTTCTTGAGCGGCGGCGATGAGCTTGACGGCGCAGTCGACCTGCTTTCCGGTGCGAATGATTCTGTGATGAATGCCGCCGGGCTGTTTGGAGAACTGGAACCGCTTTCTTCGAATCTTCAGGATCTTTATTATGAAGCGCAGGAAGCGGCTGGAAAAATTGAAGCTTTCCTGGAAAATTTTGATTTTGATCCCGCCCGCCTGTCTTATCTTGAGGACAGGGAAGACGAAATCAAAAAACTAAAGCGGAAGTACGGCGAAGGCATAGAAGAAATCCTGGCGTTTCAGGAAAAGGCAAGAGAAGAGCTTGAAACCATTGAAAACGCTGACGCCCTTTTGGACGAGCTTTCAAAAAAACGGCATGCACTTATGGAAACCACACGGCGGAAAGCCGCCGAGCTTTCTGAAAAGCGGAAAGCCGCCGCGGAGCGTTTTATCCGTTTAGTGGAAAAGGAGCTCAAGTTTCTGGATATGCCGAACGTCGTCCTTGATGTAGCTCTCACTCCCTGCAAGATAAACCGGTTCGGTCAGGAGACAGTGGAGTTTATGATTTCAACTAACCTTGGCGAGCCTCCAAAGCCGATGAATAAAATCGCCTCCGGAGGCGAGCTTTCCCGGATTATGCTGGCGATCAAAAACGTACTGGCAGATAAAGACCACATCCCCACCATGATTTTTGACGAAGTCGACACCGGTGTGAGCGGAAGAGCTGCCCAGAAAATTGGATTAAAGCTCAAGGAAGTCTCCCACAATAAACAGGTGATCTGCGTGACTCACTTGGCTCAAATCGCAGCGCTCGCCGACACCCATTTGCTGATTGAGAAAAAATCGACGGGCGGCCGTACCTTTACCGAAGTAACCCCGCTTGATTTTGAGGGCCGGAAACGGGAAGTGGCGCGGATTATGGGAACCGGCCAGATAACCGAGCTGTTGCTCCGCAACGCTGAGGATTTGATTCAAAGCGGGCAGGAGTTGACGAAGCCGGAATAATGTGCTAAAATGCACCTATAGTCTATCGGCTGTGAAGGAAAGAAGTAACGGCGGAAAGGCACCCAGAGAGCGTCCGGTTGGTGCAAGGGCGTGTGCAAAACGCCGCGAATACATTCCTGAGCCGGGCGGGTGAACAATGTTCAGTAGCTCGTTCCGGGTGCGCCCGTTACCGCGCGCAGGGTTTGTTTGTCAGACCTGGTGAGGCTGTTTCTGTGAGGAAACGGTAAACTGAGGTGGTACCACGGGTATATTTCCGTCCTCTGTCCATTCTTCGGACAGAGGACGTTTTTATTTACAGGAGGATGAAAGATGAAAATTTATGAGGAACTGCAGGCAAGGGGCCTAATTGCACAGGTGACGAACGAACCGGAGATTAGAGAACTGATCAATGACGGCGGAGCGCGGTTTTATATTGGTTTTGACCCTACGGCAGACTCACTGCACGTTGGGCATTTCATGGCGCTTTGTTTGATGAAACGCCTTCAGATGGCGGGGAACAAACCGGTTGTGCTGCTCGGCGGCGGTACCGGTTTTATCGGCGATCCTTCCGGCAGGACCGATATGCGCTCTATGATGTCCGCTGAAACAATTCAGCATAACTGCGACTGCTTTCTGAAACAGATTGGAAAATTTATTGAGTTTGGCGAGGATAAGGCGATCGTTGTCAACAATGCCGACTGGCTGCTTGAACTAAAATATGTCGACCTTCTGCGGGATGTCGGCGCCTGTTTCTCGGTCAACAATATGCTGCGCGCTGAATGCTATAAGCAAAGGCTGGAACGCGGGCTCAGTTTCCTTGAATTCAACTACATGATCATGCAGTCTTATGACTTTTGGTACCTGAATGAGCATTACGGCTGCAATATGCAGTTTGGCGGCGACGACCAGTGGAGCAATATGCTCTTCGGTACCGACTTGATCCGGAAAAAGACCGGGAAAGATGCATATGCAATGACCATTACTCTTTTGACAAACAGCGAAGGGAAGAAGATGGGCAAGACAGCCAAAGGGGCAGTTTGGCTTGATCCTAAAAAAACTTCTCCCTACGAATTTTTCCAATACTGGAGAAACGTTACGGACGAAGACGTCATCCGCTGCATGAAGCTGATTACTTTTGTACCGATTGAAGAAATTAAAGAAATGGAGCGCCTCACAGGAAGCGAATTAAACGCTGTTAAAGAGCGTCTGGCTTATGAAGTAACCAAACTTGTGCACGGGGAAGAAGAAGCGCAGAAGTGCCTGGAAACGGCGCATACGCTCTTTGGTGCGAAACAGTCTGCTGACGACATGCCTTCCACCGAACTTCCGGGCGAACTTTTTACCGACGGAAAGGCCGGTATGCTCGATTTACTGGTCGCAACCCGCCTTTGTCCCTCCAAGGGGGAGGCACGCCGGCTGATCCAACAGGGCGGTATTTCGGTTGACGATGAAAAAATAACGGATCCTTCCGCGCAAATTTCTGCCGAGCAATTTTCAAAGGGATATGTTATAATAAAAAAAGGCAAAAAAGTGTACCATAAAGCTATACTGAATGTGAAATAACCGGTATCGGGCCTCGGAGCAAGCTTCCGATCCCCGCTTGCCTTTGGCAGGCAATTCCGCGGCAAACTACGGAATATGATATCTTGTTGTTACTTCGTAATAAAAATTCGGAGGCTTTTTTATGAATTTAAACGCTCGTACGGACGAAGAGCGCATCGAGGAACTCCGGGAGCTCCTGCGTTATCACGGAAGACGTTATTACGTGATGGATGATCCTGAAATCAGCGACTATGAGTATGATATGCTGATGCAGGAACTCAAACAGCTTGAGCAGAAACATCCCAGTCTGATCACCCCGGATTCGCCGACCATGAGAGTGGCGCCAAGTGATGGAGGTTCGCTTTACAACGACTTTGCAAAGGTCCGTCATGCGGTCAGGATGGGAAGCCTGCAGGATGTTTTCAACAAACAGGACGTGTTCGATTTCGATATAAAGGTACGCGAAACCCTTGAAAATCCACAATACGTTGTAGAGCCGAAAATTGACGGGCTTTCCGTTTCACTTGAATACGAAAACGGCGTATTTATCAGGGGTTCGACCCGCGGCGACGGGGATATCGGGGAGGATGTCACCCTCAGCCTGCGTACGATACGGAGCATTCCGCTGAAATTAAACGAGCCGGTGGCGTATCTGGAGGTCCGCGGCGAAGTATTTATGCCTCACAGCAGCTTTGAAGAGCTTGTAAAGCAGCAGGAGCTCAATGAGGAAACACCGTTTAAGAACCCGCGGAACGCCGCAGCGGGTTCCCTGCGGCAGAAAGACCCCCAAATCACCCAAACTCGGAAGCTGGATATCTTTGTGTTCAACATCCAGCAGGTGAGAGGGGAGAGCAAACCGGTTTTGACCCACAAGGACTCCCTCGATTACCTGAAATGTCTTGGATTTAAGGTGATTCCTTCATATAGGCTTTTTTCATCTATTCAGGAAGTTGCTGATGAAATCGACCGCATTGGCGAGCATCGTGATTCCTACGAATTCGATATTGACGGCGCCGTTGTAAAGGTTAACTCCTTTTCAGAAAGAGAACTATTGGGAGAAACCAGCAAGTTTCCACGCTGGGCGGTTGCATTTAAATATCCACCGGAAGAAAAAACGACAAAACTTCTGGGAATTGAGGTAAAGGTCGGCAGAACCGGCGCGCTTACCCCGACTGCGGTTTTCGAGCCGGTCCAGCTTGCAGGGACAACGGTCGGCAGGGCTGTGCTTCATAACCAGGACTTTATCACCGAAAAGGACATCCGAATTGGCGACCAGATCGTTGTCCGGAAAGCAGGGGATATTATTCCGGAGGTGGTTGCATCCCTTTCTCATGAGGAGGGAAGTGTTCCTTATTTTCTTCCGGAAACCTGCCCGGTCTGTGGAGCGCATACCATACGTGAAAACGATGAAGCAGTCATCCGCTGCCCAAACCCGGAATGCCCGGCAACACTGCTGCGGCACCTGATCCATTTTGTATCGCGTAACGCTATGAACATTGACGGGCTGGGCCCCGCGCTTTTGGAGGCGCTGACTCAGAAAGGGTACGTCAAATCCCCGGTTGATTTGTATTCGCTGAAAAAGGAACAATTGGTCGAAATGGAACGGATGGGCGAAAAATCAGCGGATAACCTGTTAGGCGCTCTGGAGCGTTCAAAAATGAATCAGCTCTCACAGTTTGTTTTCGGGCTTGGAATCCGGAACGTCGGCGAACGAGCGGCAGAATTGCTCTGCCGGAGGTTTACCGATATTGACAGCCTGATGGCTGCTACAGAAGATGAAATCGCAGAAATTGATGGTTTTGGAGCAGTTATGGCAAAAAATACCGCCGAATTTTTTGATATGCCGGAAACAGTGCATTTGATCGAGCGCTTCAAAAACGCCGGGCTGAACCTGACAGAGACGGTGGAGCAGCACCATTCTGTGAGTATTTTGGCCGGCAAAACCTTTGTGTTAACCGGTACGCTTCCGACATTGAAGCGGAATGAGGCAAAAAAAATGATTGAAGCGGCAGGCGGAAAAGTTTTGTCCAGTGTTTCCACCAAGACGGATTACGTCGTGGCGGGGGAAGAAGCGGGCAGCAAGCTCACAAAAGCCGAACAATTGGGAATTACAATATTGTCTGAAGAGGACTTGTTAAAATTATTAGACGAAGGAAAATAACAGGAGGACAGAGAATGGAAATTGATATTAAGCACATTGCAAAGCTTTCCAGGCTTAAAGTCAGTGACGGTGAAGTACAGAAGTTTGAAAAAGAAATGCGGGCGATCATCCAGATGGTGGAAAATCTTCCCCAGCTGGATGCTTCCGGCCCATTGATCGACCCGCAGAACCCGATGAAGCTCCGCAAAGACATTGTAGACCACCCCTATCGTCGGGAAGAGATTCTTAAAAACGCGCCAAAAACCCAGGCCGGCTGCGTCGTTGTACCCAAAGTTGTGGAATAGGAGAGAAAGAAATGCCGTTATTTGACAAAACAGCCACCGAATTATCCAGCATGCTTGCCGGTAAAGAGATTTCCAGCGTAGAACTGACGAAAGACGTTTTTGCGCGGATCAAGCAGGTAGAAGGTCAAACAGAATCATACCTGACTCTCACGGAGGAAAAAGCCCTTGAAAAGGCGGCCGAGGTGGATGCGAAGCGCGCCGCGGGTAAGCCTTTATCGAAGCTGGCGGGAATTCCGGTCGGGATTAAAGACAATATCTGCACAAAAGACGTTCGGACAAGCTGTGCTTCCCGGATGCTTGAAAATTTTGTTCCGCCGTATGACGCTACTGTTATGAAAAAATTAGGAGCGGAAGATATTGTCGTAACGGGGAAAACCAACATGGATGAATTTGCCATGGGTTCTTCCACCGAAACCTCCTACTTTAAAAAGACAAAAAACCCACATGACCTTGAACGTGTTCCGGGCGGTTCTTCCGGCGGCAGTGCCAGCGCAGTTGCGGCAGGGGAATGCATTCTTTCCCTCGGCTCCGATACAGGCGGTTCCATTCGTCAGCCTGCCTCCCTCTGCGGTGTCTTCGGCCTGAAACCGACTTACGGGAGCGTCTCACGTTTCGGGCTTGTGGCGTTCGCATCGTCGCTTGACCAGATTGGCCCATTTGGGCGGTGCACAAAAGATATTGCAATGCTCTACAGCGCAATCTGCGGGCAGGATCACTACGACGCCACCTCTGCTTATCGCAAATATCCCAGTTTCCTTGCCGCGCTTTCCGCCGAAAATGCAAAAAGCTTAACGGTCGGTCTGCCGAAAGAGTATTTTGATGGGGTGGATGCTGAGGTCAAAGGAAAAATTGAAGAAGCCGTCCGTTGTTTGGAAGGTGCGGGGGTAACTTTTAAGGAAATATCTCTTCCCAGCACTTCATACGCCCTAAACGCCTATTATATTATTGCATCAGCGGAGGCATCCTCTAACCTTGCCCGGTTTGACGGAGTCAAATACGGCTACCGTACGCCGGAATACGACGGGTTGATCGACATGTATGAAAAAACCCGCAGCGAAGGGTTTGGGGACGAGGTTAAGCGCCGGATTATGCTCGGTACCTTTGTGCTGAGTTCCGGCTATTACGACGCCTATTATAAAAAAGCCAAGATGGTTCAAAAGCAGATCATGACCGAGTTTGATGCAGCGTATCAAGAATGCGATGTCATCCTGACGCCGACTACGCCGGCAACCGCCTTCAAAATTGGTGAAAATATCGGCGATCCGCTCAAGATGTACTTAAGCGACGTTTGCACTGTTACTGTCAACATCGCCGGGCTGCCTGCCGTCAGCGTGCCCTGCGGCAAGGATTCAAAAGGCTTGCCGGTCGGAATGCAGCTGATAGGGCCCAAATTCTCTGAACAGACATTGTTTAATTTATCGGAACTGTATGAACTCCAGAGCGGTTTTTCATACCAGATGCCGCTATTATAAGAGGTGAATGAGTATGAATAGAAATGATTATGAAATCGTTGTCGGGCTGGAGGTTCACGCGGAGTTATCTACCGAATCTAAAATTTTTTGCAGCTGTAAAAATAAATTCGGACTGGAAGTCAACAGCCAGTGCTGTCCCATCTGCTCCGGCATGCCCGGAACCCTGCCGACCCTGAACGAAAAAGTTGTTGAATATGCTGTTAAAATGGGGCATGCGCTCCATTGTTCCATCAACCGTATCTGTAAACAGGACCGCAAAAACTATTTTTATCCGGACCTTCCTAAAGCCTACCAGATTTCCCAGTTCGATATTCCTCTTTGTGAAAACGGTTTTCTGGATATCATGGTCGGAGAGGAGCAGAAGCGGATCGGCGTCACCCGGATCCATATTGAAGAGGACGCCGGCAAGCTGATTCACGACGACAGTTTTGACGGCTCTTTGGTCGATTTTAACCGCTGCGGCGTGCCGCTGATCGAGATCGTATCCGAACCGGATATCCGCAGTGCCGAAGAGGCGAAAGCCTATCTAGACACCATCCGTCAGATTTTACAGTATCTTGATATTTCTGACTGCAAGATGCAGGAGGGTTCTATCCGGTGCGATGTCAACGTATCCGTCCGCAAAAAGGGGAGCGCTGAATTCGGAACCCGCTGCGAAATGAAAAACGTTAACTCCTTCAGCGCGACAATGCGGGCAATTGAATACGAGGCGAACCGCCAGATTGAAGTGCTGGAAGCAGGGGGAACCATTGACCAGGAAACTCGCCGTTGGGATGATGGCAAGGGGCAGAACTTCGTTCTCCGCAGTAAAGAGGACGCTCATGATTACCGGTATTTCCCGGAGCCGGATCTTTTGACGATTGTTTTAGACGAGGACTATGTTGAAGGCTTGAAAAACGAGCTTCCAGAGCTTCCTAATGTTAAGCTGGCCCGTTATATGAAAGAGTTTCGTCTGCCGCGGGCAGATGCTGATCTGCTCGTAGACAGTGTGGAAAAGTGCAAATTGTTTGAGGAAACTCTCGCATTTGGAAAATGTCAGCCCAAAAATATTGCCAACTGGATCCTCGGCGATATTTCCAAAATTCTGAACGACGGAAATAAACAGCTGTCCGATACGGCTCTGACACCCAAAAACCTTGCTGAGTTAATTGAAAGCATTGAGAAAGGTACAATTTCCAATACCGCCGGGAAAACAGTCCTGGATGTTATTATAGCTGAAGACAAAAACGTTGCCGGTATCATTAGTGAAAAAGGGCTGGCGCAAATTTCCGATACAGCCGCTTTGGAGGAAATTGTGAAAGAGGTTCTCGCTGCCAACCAAAAATCAGTAGACGATTATAAAGGCGGGAAAACAAACGCTTTCGGATTTCTTGTCGGCCAGTGCATGAAGGCAACGAAAGGGAAGGGGAACCCGGGCATTATTAAGGATTTGATTACCAAGTACCTGAACCAGTAATAAAAAGAACCGCTGCTAAAGCAGCGGTTCTTTTTATACCTTTCTGTTTAATTTTTTACCAGTCAAACTTCATATCCGTTGGGCCAGCGAAGACTCCGGCAAAATTTAAGCGGCGTTTTGCTTCCGCATAAACCTCATCTGAAAGCTTTCCTTTTTCTACAGCCTTAATATCATCAAGCATATGCTCAATATTTTTGGTTCCGATTACCAGAGAAGAAATCGCAGGGTGTGAAAGGGCATAGCGAATCAGGAAATCGTGCTTGCTTTCGCCCTCCTCAAAGAGTTCGCTGATACGGGAAGCTTCATACCGCGCCTGATAGATCGGCAGATAATTTTTAACAACGCCGCGAACGACAACGCCGAGGTTATCCTCGTCATGAACCTTCTGAATCACATTTTCGCTGGTACGGGTCAAACCACCGTAAACAATCTGTGCCATTTCAATATCGTCCCATTTTGCAAAACGGGGAAGGGAATTGTAGCCAAATCCGGCCGGATAGCCGTACTGCTGATCGTTTCCGTTTCGGACAGTCAAGCCAAGATGAAGCGCCTTGCCTGCTTTTTTGAGCTCCCGCATGGCCTCCATAGCCTCGCCGTAAACGCCGCCTTCCAACATTTCAGGGGTAACGCCGTGGAGTTGAAGAATATCCACATGATCGGTTTTCATCAGCCGGAGACTTTCATCCATGTTGCTGATAATAGTTTTGCGGTCAAAAATATAAGTAGCGCCAACGCCTGTCATATTGTCGCCGCATTTCGTTGCAAGGATATATTCATCACGGCGGTTTGCAATTGTTTCTCCAATGAAATATTCAGCCATTGGGTATTCCGGTGAGGTATCAATATAATTAATGCCGCGGTCCAGTGCGGTATTCAGCAGCCGAGAAACGTTTTTAAGGTCAAGATACCGTACATCCATTGTACCCAGGCTCATTGCAGTGACTGATAAACCGGTTTTTCCTAAAATTCTTTTTTCCATGATTGCTTCGTTCCTTTCCAGATGTTGATCCCAGCCCTTAAAGCTTATTTTCATCATACTTTATTTTAACGAAAAAAACAAGTTGATATGAGAGTTTTCCAGCCACTTGACATCATTTACAGAAATAGAGTATGATGAAACCGAAAAATAGAAAGGGTTATCAAACGATGTCATTACTGGTTACCACTTTAGAAGATTTATACCGACTTCAAAAAAATAAGGCTGCGGATTCCGTTTCACGGGCAATTCAGGCATATACAGCGGCTATATCCAATGTCAGAAAACAAGAACTTGCGGCAATTGCTTATGGTAAATTACTTGCATATTACAATCTTGATTTAATAAACGATCAAGAATTCCACGTATATCGCCATACCCTTGGTTATTGATGGGGAGAGGGACAACGACCTATCTATGGGTTTAACCACGTAAAAGTATAAAAAATAAAAAGCACACAAAATTGCACAAAATAAAAATTTTGTGCAATTGGAGGGACGATAAATGGCTGTAACTAAATACAACGATTTATTTCCGCAGCTGCGGGATTATTTATTTTATCTTGAAACCATTAAAGGGCGTTCTCCCAAAACGGTACAGGAATATTATACGGACCTTCGAACCTTCTTTCGTTTTATTTTGGTTTTTCGTTCTGACGACCATACGCCGCTTTCAGACAATACCGTTTTTCAAAAAATTTCTATTGCGAATGTCACTCTTGATTTAATCCGCTCAATTACTTTGTCCGATATTTATGAGTTCCTGCATTTTATATCGTCGGAACGTTCCAACAGTGCCACGGCTCGTGCGCGAAAAACTTCTTCCATCCGCGGCTTCTTTAAATACCTTACCGTCAACCAAAAGCTACTGGATGAAAATCCGGCTCTGAACCTTGAAATACCTTCTGCACGCAAGGCGCTTCCCAAGTATCTCACGCTGGAACAAAGTTTAGAATTGCTGAACAGCGTGGATGAGGACGATGGAAACAACCAGCAGCGTGATTACTGTATCCTCACTTTATTCCTCAACTGCGGAATGCGGCTCGCAGAGCTTGTCGGCATTAACCTTCCGGATATCCGTGACAACACTCTCAGACTTTTAGGCAAAGGAAACAAAGAACGCAGTATTTATTTAAATGACGCCTGCCTGAGCGCAATTTCCGACTATCTGGAAGTACGCCGCGAACAACACCCCAGCCCTAAAGAACCTAACGCGCTTTTTCTTTCCCGCAACGGCAGACGGATTAGCCGGCGACGGGTTCAACAGATTGTAGAAAATTTCTTAAACCGGTCGGGACTTGGCCAGATGGGATATTCGGCTCACAAGCTTCGCCATACTGCCGCTACGCTGATGTACCAGTACGGTGAAATTGACATCCGTGTTTTGAAAGATATCCTCGGTCACGCAAACCTCGGCACTACGGAAATTTATACGCATGTCTCAAGCCAGCAGATGGAGCATGCGGCAGACAGCAATCCATTGGCTAAAGTCAAAAATAAAAAATAAAAAGAGTACACAATTGTGTACTCTTTTTTTAATACTACGCTTCCTGGGACTGGACCGCATTAAAAACAAACTTCCCGTCTTTATAATCCACTTCAACCGTATCGCCGGATTTAAATGCACCTTCCAGGAACCGCTCTGACAGCTTATCCTCAATATTGGAGGTGATTGCGCGCCGGAGCGGACGGGCGCCGTAAACCGGATCATAGCCGATAGAAGCGATATGATCGATACTTGCCTCTGTAAACCGAATATCCAAATTCAGGTTTGCTACGCGTTTGGTGAGGTTCTGGAGCATATTTTTCGCAATGATTTTAATGTCATCGTTTGTCAGTTTATGGAAAACAATAATATCATCAATTCTGTTGAGAAACTCGGGTTTAAAATGCTGTTTCAGCTCGCCCATGACTTCATCTTTGATTTCCTTATCATCCTTGACTGCATTTTCTGAAGAAATAAATCCAAGGCTTTTGCGTTCGCTGATCATCCGTGCACCAATATTGGAAGTCATGATGATGACGCTGTTTTTAAAGTTGACCTTCCTGCCTTGGGAATCGGTCAAAATACCGTCTTCCAGAATTTGCAGGAGCATATTGAAAACATCCGGATGTGCTTTTTCAACCTCATCAAATAAGATGACAGAATAGGGTTTACGGCGGATTTTTTCCGTCAGCTGGCCGCCATCGTCATATCCCACATACCCTGGAGGTGAACCAACCATTCTGGAAACCGAGTGTTTTTCCATATACTCGGACATATCAAGACGGATCATGGCGTTTTCATCGCCGAACAAAGCCTCTGCAAGTGCCTTACAAAGCTCGGTTTTACCAACGCCAGTAGGACCAAGGAAAAGAAAGGAACCAATCGGGCGTTTCGGGTCTTTCAAGCCGATCCTGCCGCGGCGAATTGCCCGGGAGATAGCAGAGACTGCCTCGTCCTGCCCCACTACCCTTTCATGGAGCGTTTTCTCCATGTTTAACAGCCGTTCGCCCTCCTGCTCGTTGAGCTGTTTAACCGGAATGCCGGTCCAGCTTGAAACAATGTCGGCGATATCCTCTGCGGTGACAGATCCGTTATTGTGTTTGTGGTCTTCCTGCCAGCTCTGTTTTTCTTTTTCAAGCTGTTCGCTGATTTCTTTTTCACGGTCTCTGATCTTTGCGGCCGATTCGAAGTCTTGCGAATTAATGGCTGCTGCCTTCTCCTCGTTGAGACGTTTCATTTCGTTTTCAAGCTGCTGGAGGTCCGGCGGCGCCGTAAAGGCCTGGAGGCGCACTTTGGAGGCTGCCTCATCAATCAGGTCAATTGCCTTATCGGGTAGGTAACGGTCGTTAATATAACGTGCAGACAGCTTGACTGCAGCTTTGATCGCCTCATCGCTAATTTTTATTTTATGATGCGCCTCGTATTTATCGCGCAGCCCAAAAAGAATAGTTTCCGCATCTTCTTCTGAAGGCTCGTTGACCATGACTGGCTGGAAACGGCGCTCAAGAGCAGAGTCTTTTTCAATATATTTACGGTACTCATCAATAGTTGTGGCGCCAATCAATTGGAGTTCACCGCGTGCAAGCTGCGGTTTCAGAATATTTGCTGCATCCACCGCGCCTTCTGCAGCGCCCGCGCCAATAATGGTGTGGATTTCATCAATAAACAGGATGATATTGCCGGATTTCGTTACTTCATCCAGAGCGCCTTTGATTCTCTCTTCAAAATCGCCGCGGTATTTTGCGCCGGCCAGCATTGAAGTAATGTCGAGCGAAAAAACTCGTTTATCCTTCAATGTCTCAGGGACTTCCCCATTTACAATTTTCTGAGCAAGACCCTCGGCAATGGCGGTTTTACCAACGCCGGGCTCGCCAATCAGGCAGGGGTTGTTTTTAGTTCTTCGGGAAAGAATCTGAATGACTCGGTTGATCTCTTCCTGGCGGCCGACAACCGGATCGATCTGGTTGTTTTTAGCGAGCTGGGTCAGGTCGCGCCCGAATTTATTGAGCTGCGTAGTATCCCCGGAATTGCTGCCGGGACGGGATGAATACGGTGAATCCATGCCGCCCGGCGCGGACTTTGCATCGCCGACTTCGTTGACGCATTCGTTATAAAGATCGCGGATATTCACCCCAAATTCCTGCAAAAAGGCAACGCCGTAGCTGTCGGACTCTCTGAGGATCGCCATTAAAACATGTTCGGTCCCCACATAACTGTGGTTTAAATTCCGCGCTTCATATATGGACATTTCAAGAATCCGTTTGCTGCGCGGGGTGAAATCAGACGGGGTGAGTCTGGTCGGCACCCCTTTTCCAATTGCAGTTTCAAGTTTGTGGTAAATAGCATCCTTTCCAATATTGTGTTTCTTCAAAACCGTTGCGGCGACCCCATTTTCATCACTGCACAGGCCATACAGGATGTGTTCACTGCCGATATAGGTATGGCCTAGTTCAGACGCAACGGCAATTGCCGCATTAAGGGCTAAATTCGCTTTTTCAGTAAATCCGTTGAAAGCGTACATAAAATCATTCCTTTCTCAGAAGTGATATTCTATATCATTTGCTAATACAGTAAATAAATTCCGCGGGTTAAGCTATTTTTCCAATGCTGCCCGGACAAGTTCAGCCCTTCTCCGGCTGCATACCAGGGGGGCTTCCCCCTCTTCAGATTCAGAAATCCGCAGGGTAGATTCCCCACAGTTGGCAAGCAAATGATTTAAGGTTTCCAGCTGCACTCCGGGTAATATCCCCATAGAAACGCCCATTCGAACGTCAGAAAGCAGTTTGTAAAGTTCCTCCGCCGTAATGCTCCTTACATATTTCAGGATCCCATAACTCCGGTATACCCGGTCTTCCAACGCCAACGAATTTCTAGCTTGGAGGCTTTTACGCGCTTCGTTTTCGCTGTACAGAATCTGATTTACAACATTTTTCAGGTTTTCAATTGCCTGCTCTTCGGAAATTCCAAGGGTAATCTGGTTTGAAATTTGATAAACCGCTCCATATGCATTGGAGCCTTCCCCAAACGTACCGCGGATTGTCAGGCCCAGTTTTGAAACTGTGTTAATAATACTTCCAAGCGCACCTGCTGCTTCCAACGCTGGAAGATGCATCATGACCGAGGCGCGAAGCCCTGTGCCTAGATTTGTCATACAGGTAGTCAAATAACCCAGGTGCTCGTCAAAGGCGTATTCAAAGCCCTCGTTGAGGAAATCGTCGCACTGGTTTGCTGTTTCATAGGCCTTTTCAAGGTCAAAACCCGGTACGATTACCTGAATCCGCAAATGGTCTTCCTCGTTGACCATAATACTGATACTATTATCTTCCGACAACGCAAGCACGTTGTTTCCCCGCCGGATAAAATCCGGGCTTGCAAGATGGCGTTCTACCAGCGACTTTTTTTGATCGTCAGTAAGCTGGTCTGTCCATATGAATTCAAGTTTATTTTCGCCAAGATTCAATTCCATCAGTTTATCAGTGACGGCGCGGTTTAATTCCTGCTGCTGTTCCGCATCCATTCGGTCCAAAAAGCGGTAGGCATTCAGGTTTCTGGCAAGCCGCACCCGCGAGCTGATGATAATCCCGCCATTTTTACCTGTGGCGTCATACCATTTATTCATATTTCACCCCTACCCTTTCAAACGGTTTATTTCGTCACGCAGTTCAGCTGCTTTCTCAAAATTTTGTTCGGCAACCACTTTTTTCAATTCAGTCTCCAACAGTTCAATCTGCCGTTTTGTTTTGATTTCAACTGAGGCTGTCTGGGGCACTTTGCCTGTGTGAACGGCATTTCCGTGAATTTTCCGGATTGTCGGCAAAAGCTCGTCCCCAAAAGCATCTATACAGCCGCTGCATCCCAAATGCCCGGTGGACATAATTTCATGCAGTGTCGCTCCGCATTTCGGGCACCGCCTGGTTCCAGCCTTATTCTTTGAATCTGGCTGCTGAAAAAAACCTGAAAACAGGTCGGAAGTATTAAAAAAGGGATGGCTGAAAAAATTTGATAACTGTAACTGTTCGGCACAATCCCTGCAAAGATGCATTACCCTTGTCTGCCCGTTAATTGTCTGTTTTAGAGAAGCTGTTGCAGGGTTTAAACCACAATGATCACATAACATAAAAGAATCATCTCCTCATTCCAAACTGTTCAGCAATGCTGATTTTATGATAGCGGCCCGCACCTGATTTCTGCTTTCTGCGGGAACCTGTTTCAATACATGATTGGTTATTGCAGACAGGATTATTTTACCTTCTTTCTCTGTAAGGAGTTTGTCACAACATAGATTTTGCAAAATTATTCTGGAAGAATGTTCATCAATGGAAGAACCTATTGAATTTACAACGTGCATAACCATGTTATAAGGTTCCGGTTTGATTTTAACAATCCGGATGTAACCACCGCCGCCCCTCTTGCTCTCTACAATGTATCCGTGTTCGGGGGTAAAGCGTGAGGTAATAACATAGTTAATTTGACTTGGTACGCACCCAATTCTGCTCGCCAGTTCATTTCGCTGTATCTGTATAGATCCGTCGGAGCGGTCCAGCGTATCCAAAAGAGCTTGAGTAATAATATCAGAAATATTCATTTTATCCATTTTGACCTTTCTTGACTTTATGTAATTATTATATCTTTAAGGTCAAATAAAATCAAAGTCATATAAAGTCAAACTTGGAATTTGCAATATCAAATTTTGGGTTCTATTTAAATTATCTTAGAATTTATTTGAATTCCTCTTTTTTACTTTCAATTTGTCCTGGTTTTAGAAAATTTTGTTGTAGCACAAATTTGGCGGCTGTCATAGTATGTGTTGTAAAACAAAAAAGGAGGTCACTTGATTATGAGTAACTGTGGTTGTGGTGGTTTCGGAGGCGGTTGTAGCTGGATTATTATCCTTATCCTGATCCTTTGCTGCTGTGGCGGTAATGGTTTCGGTGGCTGTGGCTGCGGTAATAACTGCGGCAATGGCTGCGGATGCTGCGACTAACCCTCTCACCTGACGCGTTCAAGTGAAGCGAGGCCGGTT
This sequence comes from Oscillospiraceae bacterium, assembly GCA_902766785.1. Classification (GTDB taxonomy): domain Bacteria; phylum Bacillota; class Clostridia; order Oscillospirales; family Ruminococcaceae; genus Metaruminococcus_A. The sequence goes on from CACXEO010000090.1 coordinate 43,130, forward strand.
TATCCGGCCTTTTGCTTTATTTGCAGCCGGACAAGACATATGGTATAATAAATACTAGAGTTTGAACATTTTACCGGGCGTAAAAGCCAACGCACCGCAGAAGCAAGACGTGTTAATAACCTGAAAGGAGCATTACGACATGGCAACAGTCACTCTTGGAAGAACCGGATTAATAGTCAACAAAAACGGGTTTGGCGCACTTCCTATCCAACGTGTTACCAAAGAGGAAGCAGCGGTAATTTTAAAAAAGGCCCAGCAAAACGGCATTAATTTTTTTGATACAGCAATTGGCTATTCAGACAGTGAAGAAAAAATAGGCTACGCTTTAAGCGGTGTCCGTGAAAAAATCTACCTTGCAACTAAAACTCCAGCGCAAAATGGTAACGATTTAAGGCAGAATCTGGAAAAAAGCCTGCGCCGCCTGAAAACAGACCATATCGACATTTACCAGTTCCACAATCCTTCATTCTGTCCCAAACCCGGCGACGGAACCGGACTTTACGAGGCGATGCTTGAAGCGAAACAGCAAGGCAAAATACGCTTTATTGGGATTACAAACCATCGTCTCCCAGTTGCAGTTGAGGCTGTGGAATCCGGCTTATACGATACACTCCAGTTTCCTTTCAGCTACCTTGCAAGCGAAAAAGACATTGACCTTGTAAAGCTCTGCAAAAAGAATAATGTAGGCTTTATTGCAATGAAAGGGATGTCCGGAGGCATTATTACAAATAGCGCCGCCGCCTATGCTTTTATGAACCAGTTTGACAACGTCGTCCCGATCTGGGGTATCCAGCGTGTAAACGAGCTTGAGGAGTTCCTTTCTTACGATGAGAACCAGCCGAGGTTTTCCGGTGAAATTTCTGAATTGATTGAACACGATAAAAAGGAACTGTCCGGCAACTTCTGCCGGGGCTGTGGTTACTGTGAGCCGTGCCCGGCCGGCATCCAAATTTCTCTTAGCGCGCGTATGTCCTGGGTCCTGAAACGGATGCCCAGCGACAGGTTTGTTACACCGGAATGGCAGGAAAATATGGAGCGAATTGACAGTTGTATCCATTGCAACCACTGTGTCAATCACTGTCCGTACAGCCTCAACACCCCAGAGCTCCTCAAACAGAACCTAATTGAATACCGTACCTACATAAAAGAACATAATCTTTAAGCTACCGGTTGACTGCTTCACCGGTTAGTTGATACAAATTTTGCCGCTCACGGCTTTGAAAGCTCCTTCTGACCTGGCGGTTGGAATATGGTGAAATACCGGTCACAAAGCAATCCGCTTCAAACCGTTCCAGACAGTTTCGTTTGTTTTCAAATAAAAGGGGCGCATCTATAGGATGCGCCCCTTTTGTATTTACTAATTTTGAAGCTGGTCAGACAAATACGGGATAGCCGACTCTCCCTGGGTAATAATTTGCGCATAAGAATCTGGGACTGTTCCTACTACCATGGTTTCAGCAAGAATATATTCCGTATGTACCGATATTTCGGCCGAAAAACCGGGGATAATCGCCATAACGGTCGCATCCACCTCAATGACGATTTGATGGAGCGTCTGATTAATCCCCGCCGAAGTAAAAAGACTTTTTGTTACTGCTTTGATACTCCCTACGGGGACAATCTTAATTTCTATATCCGGTCCGCGCCCTGACAAAAGCTGAAACCCCAGTAAGGTGCCAAGTGGAACATGAATCGAGTCCCTATCTACTGCGACAAGGGCGTCAACTGTCTTCTGTGTTAATTCTGTCTGTAACAGACTAATTTTAGTGGTGTTCGTTTCAATTGATGAAATATTCCCCTCTTCGTTAGTTGTCAGGGTAACAAAATCGCTATAGCTATAACTCTCATCCTGAAAAATATCGTTCGCGGCCTGGTTGATCAGGTTCGTCGCCATTATTTTTGCCTGGTAACCGGACATTGACGTGATTACAGGCCTCATTTTTAAATCGAGACCGATTGCAATTACGATCAGCGCAATTCCAATCCAGACTAACTTTCTTCCCTTGCGGCCGCCGCGTATCCTTCTGCGAGCCAAAAACCTGGTTTTGCGAAACGACATCACCTCACCACCTTATCGTATTATATGCAAAAGGCCGGCTTGATGTGTTAGTAGTTGTCCAAACGCGTTGCGATTACCTGTTAATCCACAGTAAAAGGAAAGGGCTGGATAAACCAGCCCTTTTCCAAATTTGAAACTAAAATAAAATATGCTATTTCAGCTCTGCGATAGTAACGCCGCTTTCACCCTCTCCATAAACACCCAGTCTATAAGTGCGGATGCTCGCATGACGTTTTAAGTGTTCCCGAACCGCCTTGCGCAAAGCTCCGGTCCCCTTTCCGTGAATGATATTCAACTGATGAATTCCGCCGAGGACTGCGTTATCAATAAACATATCAAGGTCCATCAGTGCTTCCTCGACCGTTTCTCCGCGGAGGTCAATTTCAGAGGCCACCTGCCGTTCTGCCTTAGAGCGGACGGTTCGGGTGGTTTTTCCCTGAAACTTAACCGGTTTTTCGTCGAGCAGCCGGAGATTTCCAAGCGGGACGCGGGTTTTAATAATTCCCGCCTGTACCAGAACATTCCCGGATTTATCGGCTTCCTGGAGCACAGTCCCCTTTTTATCGATATCGAAAATCAAAACCGTATCGCCCTGTTTTAAAGGGCGCGGCAAAACGTAATCGTTATTTTTACGTTCCGTCACCGGGTTAGCCATATCATAAAGCTTGGTGATTTTACCTTTTAGGCCGGATTTCGCCTGGAAAGTTTTAGCGGAAAACTCCTCACGTTCCTTTTGACGGCGCAGTTCATCCAATTCGTTAATCAGCTGTTGAGACTGGGCACGAACATCTTCAACAATCCGACGGGCTTGTTCTCTCGCCTGCTGGATTTCACGCTCTTTTTCCCGTTCAAGCGCTTTGCGTTCCTGCTCCAATTCATGCTTAATCCGTCCAATTTCCCTGTTTTGGAAAGAAAGCCGGTTTTCCGCATTTTCATACCGCTGGCGGGAAGCTTCCAACGAATCTACCACCTCTTCAAACCGCTTATTTTCGCTTGAAATAAGGACTTCGGCAGAATCAATAATTGACTGGGAAAGCCCAAGCCGCTTTGAAATCGCAAACGCATTGGAACGGCCCGGCACGCCGATCAAAATCCGGTAGGTCGGCATCAGTGTTTTTACATCGAATTCACAGCAGGCGTTTTCAACGCCGTCAGTCTGGAGCGCGTACATTTTCAATTCGGCATAATGGGTGGTTGCGGCTAAAGAGCAGCCGAGACTGCGGAACTGCTCCAGAATGGCGGTTGCAAGAGCAGCGCCTTCTACCGGATCAGTTCCCGAACCAAGCTCGTCCATCAACACTATGGAATTTTCAGTGGTGTGGCGCAGAATATAAATGATATTCTTCATATGGGCGGAAAAGGTTGAAAGGCTCTGCTCAATACTCTGTTCATCGCCAATATCAACCAGCACCCTGTCATACACCGGAATCTGGCTGCCCTCCGCGGCGGGAATTAATAAACCGCAGAAAGCCATCAGCGTCAAAAGACCAATAGTTTTAAGCGTTACCGTCTTACCGCCTGTATTCGGCCCAGTGATGATTAAGCTGTTAAATCCTTGCCCCAGCGTAATGTCAACCGGTACCACCGTTTCTTTCGCAATCAAGGGATGACGCGCCTTTTTCAGCACAAGGCCGCCCTGTTTCACAACAACAGGCGTCACAGCCTTCATATCAAGCGCAAGCTCTGACTTGGCGAAAATAATATTCAATATTACACAATCATCAAAATTAGCCTGGACATCATCAGCAATTTCTGCAACAAGGACGGACAGTTCCGCAAGAATCCGGTCAATTTCGTCTTTTTCCTGAGACTGGAGCACCCGTACTTCGTTATCTGCTTCTACGACCGACGAAGGCTCAATAAACAAAGTAGCCCCACTTGCAGAGGTATCATGCACAAGACCTGGAACCTCCCCGCGGTATTCCGCCTTAACAGGCAGAACAAAACGCCCGTCACGGATGGTCACAACAGGATCCTGAAGATAACGCTGGTAAGAGGAAGAACGAACCATTTTGTCAAGCTGATCTCTTGTGCGCATCTGCAGGTTTTTGATTTTCCGGCGAATAGAAAAGAGGGTGTCGCTCGCCGTATCAGCAATCTCTTCATCAGAAAGAATAACAGAAGAAATCCTTTCTTCAACCTGACGGCGGGGGCTTAGGCCTTCAAACAGGCTATTAAGGCAGGAGTCTACCGCAGCAGAATGGTTTTTCCACTCCACAAGAGCGCGAGTCTGCCGAAGGATAGAAACGACCGACAGAAGCTCTATATTTGAAAGTACGCCACCGGCTTTACAGCGCTTTATGTACCCCTCAGGGTCAGTCAAATTGACAAAACGGGGCGAACCAAACCGCATGGAGAGCATCATTGCATCTGACGTCTGACTGACGAGCCGTGTAACAGTATCAAAATCGTAGCTGGGCTCAATAGTCTCTACCTGTTCGCGCGCCTTATCAATTACGACTCTTTCGGCGAGCTTTGCCATGATTTTATCAAGTTCAAGTGCTTTAAAATGTTTTTTCATTGTTTCAGGGGTTCCTCCGGTAATAAAGAACGGTAAATTTCAAGCGGGCGGAAGGAGCGTTCCAGATGGCAAAGAATATACCGCTCAGTCGTTTGTGATAACAAAGCAAGGGTTGTTTCAGAGACTGTAAAGTTAAACGCCTTGCTATCTTCAGAATAAATAATATGGCGCAAAGAAGCTAAAAGAGACGGGGTCAAAACCTGAAAATCTCCAACTTTACCCGGTGCATGGCAATTTTCACAGAGTAAAAAGCCCTGTTGCAGATCAAAAACAAAGCGGACGTCTTCATAGGCGGCGCATTGGCGGCAACAGATCAGGTCCGGCATGAAGCCGGATAAGGCCATCAGCCGCATCTCTGAAACCGCTTTAATAAAACGCGGAGCTTTTTTACCGGAAGCCAACAAGTATAGGGAATTCAGGTAAAGCCGCTTAACCTGATCGACCTGTTCCGGAGAAGGCGCGAGATAACAAATTAATTCCGAAATATAGTTTGCCAGCGCCACTTTGACAACGTCGTAACGCAGGTTATGAAACGTCTCAATTGCAGAGGCATTATTCACTATGTAACGTTCTTTGGTGTGAAACAAGGAAAGCTCGCTGTAATAAAATGGCTGGACAGCCGCAGCAAGCTTGCTTTTTGCCCGTTTCACACCGCGCGCAGACGCTTCGATCACACCGAAATCATCCGTCAAAACGGTCAGGATTGCATCCTGTTCTCCGATACTCCGTCTTTTGAGAATAACTCCTTTGGTGGTAACAACCATCAGAGCCCCCCTCCCCGTGGTACAACGCAATTGCGTTTCTGTACGAAATATAATCTTCAACCTTACCTGTTTTTTCAAACTTGTTCCATGCATCAAATTCAATATTCATAATTTTTCCCTCCCGGTCCTTATTAACCCTGGTAGTACCATTGTAGCCGGGAAGAAAACAAATATGAATGGAAATATCTCCTGTTTTTGGTCTTAAAGTCCAAAGTTTTTCATGAAACGTTCGTTGTTTCTCCAGTCATCACGTACTTTGACCCAACACTGGAGGTTAATTTTTGTCCCCAAAAATGTTTCAATTTCTTTTCGGGATTCAGTTGCTATTTTTTTGAGCATCGCACCATTTTTGCCGATAATGATTCCTTTATGGCTCGCCTTTTCACAGTATATTTCGGCCTGCATGTCAATCAACGAACCGTCCGGGCGTTCCTTCATCCCTTCAATGACCACCGCGGTCCCGTGAGGTATCTCCTGCTCCAAATGACGGAGAAGCTGCTCACGGATCATTTCAGCCGCAATTACTTTTTCAGGCTGGTCAGTCAGGGTATCATCCGGAAAATAGTGAACCCCTTCCACAGCACGCTCTTTTATTTCTTCCAATACAGCGTCAAGCCCATCCTTTTCCAACACGCTGATGGGAACCACCGCCGCAAAATCATAAAGCTCCGTAAACTGCTTGATCCGATGAATCAGCAAACTTTTATCGGCAAGCTGGTCTATTTTATTAATGACTAAAACTGCCGGGGTTTTGCTGTGCTTCAGCCGCTCAACCAGGTGGAGCTCCGCCCTGGTCACTCTGTCACCAGCCGCTTCGGTCATCAAAATCACGGTATCTACATCTTCCATGGAATCGCGGACCGTATCCGTCATATGCTCGGACAGCTTGGTACGCCCTTTATGGTGCCCCGGTGTGTCCAAAAAGACATACTGGTAAGCGCCCTCAGTCAACACGCCGGTAATCCGGGTACGAGTTGTCTGGGGCTTATCCGAAACAATCGCAATCTTTTCCCCCATCAAGGCGTTCATCAAAGAGGATTTTCCGACGTTCGGTTTCCCAATAATTGCAATAAAAGCGTGATAAGTTTTATCCAAAATAATCTCCTTTAATTTATTTTTTTAAAACAATACTTTCTTCTTTGTTTACAAAACATAGCAACTATTTCAGACTGAAGTATCCTATAACTAAAAATCGTTTATTGCGAACAGATCTGTTTTTACTGCCTTTTTAACCGAGAACCAAATAAAACAAAAAGCGGCCCGGCAATCAGCAGAATCACAAACGGAAGAACAAGAAGCGGCTGCCCCGCAACCAGGCAGGCCAGCGCATACAGTTTATCCGGTTTGATAAAAAGAATACATCCCACAACAACAGCCATAACAGCGGTCAAAAAAACGGCCCCGGCGGCAACGTCTTTTGCGACCCGGGCCACATTGTCATAAGATGATGTTCCAAGGTTTACAAGAGCCTCAATTGCTGTGTTAAGCATTTCACAAACCAAAACAAGGGCTGAAACCACCACCAGCAAAATCCATTCGCTTTCTGTAAGGCCAAAGAGAGCTGCAAAATAAAGTACAATTGTCAAAACAACAATATGTATCCGCATATTGCGCTCATTCAAAATACAAAAACGAAGACCGCGAAGGGCAAACTGAAAGCTCTTAAAAATGCCGCGCAACCCACTTTTAACGTTCTTCATAGTCCTGCATATACCCCGCTCTTCTTGGAACGCCAAGGCTTGTAAGAATTTTTTCTTCTTTTTCCCTCATTTTAATTGCCTCAAGCCCATCGGCCTCATGGTCGTAGCCCAAAAGATGAAGCATAGAATGAACTGTCAGAAAACCGAGCTCCCTCTGCAAAGAATGGCCGTAAATTTCTGCCTGCTTGACTGCCATTTCCATGGAAATAACAATATCGCCAAGGCAGCACGCCCCCGTTTCAGGGTTTATGTCATACTCACCATTTTCGCCAAGTGGGAACGATAAAACATCGGTTTCAATATCCTTGTTCCTATAAAAAGAATTCAGGCGCTTAATTTCCGCATTATTGACAAAGCTCACACTGATTTCAGCGCTCTTTTCAAAATGCTCTTCCTGTAAAACTGCATTGCAGCAGCGGCGGATCAACAACCGAATTCCCGATGGTATTTTGACTGAATGCTGCTTGTTACTGATGGAAACACGAACCTTTTCCATTTTATTTGCGCCCCTTTTCATAATAACGCTCATAAGCTTGTACAATGCGCTGTACCATCTTATGGCGTACAACGTCCCGGTTATTTAACATAATCACTTCAAGATCTTCAATCCCTTTCAGGATTCTGGTTGCTTCCAAAAGGCCCGACTGTTTGCGGTCCGGCAGGTCTACCTGGGTGATATCCCCCGTAATGACGGCTTTTGAATTCATCCCAAGGCGGGTGAGAAACATCTTCATCTGTTCATGTGTGGTATTCTGCGCTTCATCCAGGATAATAAACGAATCATCCAAAGTACGTCCCCGCATATAGGCAAGCGGGGCAACTTCAATTGTACCGCGTTCCAGACATTTTTGGTAAGTTTCCGCCCCTAGCATATCAAATAGCGCGTCATAAAGCGGGCGAAGGTACGGGTCAACTTTATTTTGAAGATCGCCCGGGAGGAAACCCAGTTTTTCTCCCGCTTCAACAGCGGGGCGGGTCAGGATAATACGGTCAATTTCATGAGCTTTAAATGCACGTACCGCCATTGCCACCGCAAGGTAGGTTTTGCCGGTACCGGCAGGCCCAATGCCAAATGTGATGGTATTTTTTCTAATCGCGTCGACATAATGCTTCTGCCCAAGAGTCTTAGGCTTGACCGGCCGCCCCTTGGTTGTGATCACAATGCAATTGTCCGTCAACTCAACAATACGGCCTTGCTTCCCCTCACCCACCAAAGACATGGTGTAACGGATTTTCTGCTCATCAAGCTGGTCACCGTGCTTGAGCAACGTAATCAGGCTGTTAAGCGTAGCCACCGTCCGGGATACCTGATCGGCACCCCCCGAAATCTTCAGCTCATTTCCCCTGCACACAACATTGACGCCGTATTCATTCTGCAGAAGCTTCATGTTTGAATCGAAGTTTCCAAACAGGGCCGGCGTCAATTCAGCATTTTCTATTGTAATGATTTGTTCTGCCAAATAAAAATCCCCTCAAATCAAAGAATAAGTGGTATAATACTACGTTAGTATTATACCACAATTTAGCCAATTTGCAATCAACATTTCGGAGGATTATTGAAATAGCTTCTGTTCCAGCGCTATATTTTCGTAACAGGTAAAATTTGCTTTAAGTTGATAGCGGTCTTCCAGCTCTATAAACTCTATCTCTTCATTTAAAATTTGAATTTCGTTTAGTTGGGTTTCTTTATAGTTCGTGAAAATACCGTTGAGTTTCGCCTTGGCGCTTTCCTGGTCGTAAGTGACCGTTTCCGTTTTGTATTCCTCGTAATGAAGGGTCTGAACCGACAACGGCAATTCCACACCGAAAAGATGTATCGGGGTATTTATCACAGATGTCTCATATTCGCCGGAAAGTGGAAAAGCAAGAAACAAAGGGATTTTGCAGCCAAACAAAACAAAATAATTCCGTTCAAACTGGTTCCCCGTATTTACTTTCGTTGTTTCTGTTTTCAAAACCTCAAAGGTTTCATCAAAATAAGTTTCGGCATATATTTTAGCTCTCGCGTGTTTGAATTCTACCTGATTTGGGTTACTGTCCAGGACGCCGCTCACCAGCAGGTCCCCTTTTGCAACTACGTTTCCGACCTCAATAACCGATTTGCCGGAATAAACCTCGGTTTTCCGGATCACGCCCGCCTTGGAAGCGATAACGTTGACTGCCACGTCTTCATCGATAATGTCCGGGGGATCGGTGGTCTCCTTCATTTCCACCACAATTCTGCTGCCATAATTATTAATTGTAAACCATGCAATGTGCTCTAACTCCAAAACGGCCTTATTTTCAATTTCACGTATGTTCAGCGTTGGAATAAAGGCGCCGGGGCGCAGCCCAAGCTCCTGCAGAACATAACTGACCCGTTCAGTGCTGTTGCGTTCGTTTCCCTCAATATCTAGTGTCCAGACGAAATTTTGCATAACAACGATCATGACAAAAAAGGCAATAATCCCTATAAAAACGCCAATGCGCTTCCTGTATTTATGGGTGAGAAACGGAAAGCCGAAACGCTCCCTGACCCGAAGCCGCACTCCGCATTGCCTTGCAAATTTTGCAAGCACTCTATAATCTCTTGCATAGACCTTGCCGGTAATCTCTTCCGGGGTGGTCTGCATATCCCACAAGCTGATATTCCGTTTGGAAACAAGATTCAGAAACCGCTCAAAAAATCCTCCCGACGCCACAAAGGTTACATATCCTCGAAACAGGCGCAGAATACGAATGATAAACACAAAATTCCTCCATTTTGTCAGGTTATAAATTCAATGCTGCCAATCGCCCCTTGGATGATGACGCTTTCGCTGTTCAGGCTTTTGATTGTTAAATCAATCCCGACAAATTTCACCTGCATTTTATGAATGGCGATTTTAATTACCGTATCGTCATATACTAAAATCCCCTTACAGCCTTCTACAACAGCCTCATTATTTCCCAGTAATTCTATTTGGGTAATACCGCTTGTTAGCGTGTCAAACGGCATTTGCAGTGTCTCTGATATAAATGCCTTGCCAGCCTGTCTTTTTCGGTTTTTTCGCAACAATCCCACTTCCCTTGCAAAATTTTATTACCGTTATTCCGCATTGAAGTATATTGCTTCACAGTTGGGTCGAACGCAGACTATATCAGTAAAAACCTCCGCGTGCTTTTTTACGCCACTTCTCAAACTCCAACATCTTCCATGCAATAAAATATATTAAAGCCAAAGAGCACATATACATTACAAGACTGTAAAAGCAGCTTTGAGGTGATAATATGGAAGAAACGAAACAAAAAAATAAGATGCAGCTGTGTACAATCGCATTAATTCTGCTGCTCACCAGCTTTCTTCTTTTTCGTTCTAAAGAAATATCAGGTGGAATTGTACATGCTGTAGACCTTTGCTTATATTCTGTGTTTCCCTCTTTGTTCGGGATGATGGTCGTTTCGAATTTAGTCGTCTCATCTAAAATATTTACAAAGCTTTTATCCCCCTTTTCAGCTGTAACACGTTACCTTTTTAAGCTGCCGGCCGAGTTTACTTCCGTACTTCTTATCAGTTTTATCGGTGGTTATCCAGTCGGCGCCAAAATTATCAACGGACTCTATCGCGACGGCGAAATCAGCTTAAAAACTGCTGAGAGGATGCTGTCATTCTGCGTCAATGCCGGACCCGCTTTTGTCGTATCGGCAGTTTCAATCCCCATATTTCACAATGTTCAAGTCGGTTTTCTTGTTTTAGCAGCTCATCTATGTTCTAATCTAACTGTCGCTCTAATCAGCGGGTTTAAAACCAGAATACCGCCTCAGAAAATACCTTGTTCACATTCTAAAGAGGAACTCCCTTTTTCTGTGCGCATTGTTGCCTCTGTCAACAGCGCAACCCGGTCAATGGTAATTGTCTGTTCTTTTATTATCGCTTTTTCAATTTTACTCACTATTATTAAACTGACCGGTATCCAGGAAATGCTGGCAGGATTCCTTAGCAACTGGATCGGATCCCAAAATGCCGAAGCGCTGATCGCCGGTGTATTTGAAGTTACACAAGGATGCAGCAAAATTTCCGGAAACTCCCCGTTTTCTGTTTATCTGCTTGCCGGAATCACTTCATTCGGAGGAATCTGCGTCCACCTGCAAATTGCCGCCCTGTTGAGCGGGAGCGGAATTAAAATGAAACGTTATTTTCTTTCCAGAATTTTTCACCTTCCCCTCAGCCTGTTGTTTGTCTGGCTCATGAGCGCTTGGTGGCAGCCCGCTCTCAATACATTTGCACCCAAAGAGTCCGTGGCCTACGCCGGCAGTTCCGTCTCCCCCTATGCAAGTCTTTTTTTAATACTTTTATGCCTGATTTTGTTGTTTACAACCCGAAAATCTGCTAAAATAGAAAAAGAAACTAATGAGGAGGAGTGACTTTATATGAAATTATTCGGCGGGAATATTGACCCGGCCTGCGAGTATTGCGAAAACGGGACCAAGACCTCAGACGGCCAGATGGTTCTCTGTATCAAAAACGGAGTGGTTTCGCCATTTTATCATTGTAAGAAGTATGTGTACTCCCCTTTGCTCCGCGTGCCGAAAAAAAATGTCATGATCCCCAAGTTTAATAAAAAGGACTTTATGTATTAACAGTAAGGTTGTGATTCTATTTTAAGCTTGTTTTTAAGCAAATGTGAAAATCCGCAGCAGTTAAGCCCCCTGGTCCTAGCTTTTGTAGGTGACGCAATATATGGCCTCCTCGTACGGGAACGCCTTGTCTTAATCGCAAATACCTCAGTTGGAAACCTGCACCGGAAATCGGTCAAATATGTAAGCGCCAAGGCGCAGGCAGCTGCAATTGATAAAATAGAGAAGGACTTGACCGAAGAGGAAGACCGGATTTTCAAGCGCGGCAGAAACGCCTCCGTCAATTCCGTCCCCAAAAACGCAGACGTTGCCGACTATCATAAGGCAACAGGGTTTGAAGCTCTCTTCGGGTATCTGTATTTGTCGAATCAGCACGAACGAATTGCGTATTTATTTGACCTTGTCTGGGATACAATAGAAATAGGCTGACTTTACGTTTGTGAGGTGTCCGCGTTTGAAAAAGCCATGGACGGCATCCTATTTCATTGATATCCTTTTTATTTTTATCGGCACCGGAATTTACGCGTTTGGAATTTACGCCTTTACCGCGCCAAACCAAATTGCTCCAGGCGGCATCACAGGTATTGCGACTGTTATTAACGCCTTTACGGGTTTCAAAATTGGTACACTCGTCACCCTGTTCAACATTCCGCTTCTTTTGCTGGGATTTAAAAAGCTTGGAAAGCGTTTTATTTTTAACACCTTGTTGTCCACAGTCTTTTTTAATATTCTCGTTGACTATCTCTATCCATTTCTTCCTGTTTATAAAGGGAATTTGATTCTTGCGTCTATTTTTGGCGGGCTGTTCATCGGCCTTGGGCTTGCTATCGTTTTTATGCGGGGCGGTTCAACCGGCGGCATGGATATAATCAGCAAGTCTGTTCAGGTCAAATATCCGCATATCAGCCTTGGAAAAATTGTCTTTGTCACCGATTTGATTGTCATTACCATCGCCGCCATATCCTTCAGGAGTATAGAGGCGGCTTTGTACGCGGTCGTCGCCATGTTCGTCACGTCCAAGGCTATAGACGCGTTATTATACGGAACGAACATTGGGAAAATGATCCTGATCGTTTCGGAGCGAAGCGACGATATTGCAAAACTGATTGTCAGCGACCTCACCCGCGGCTGTACAATTCTAAACGCGCACGGCGCATACACCGGTGAACGGAAAAAAGTACTGATTTGCGCCTGTAAGGACGCGGAATTCTATGAACTCAAACACATTGTAAACCGTCTTGATGCAAAAGCCTTTATGATTGTCACTGAGGCTGGAGAAGTTTTCGGCGAAGGATTTTCTCAGATAGGCGGACGATAGGAATCCGGATTTTTATCCGGATTTTTATCTTTATTTTCCTATTGCCTCAGTATATTTTTGTCGATTATCAATTGTAGAAACAAATAAGATATGTTATAATAAAAACAAGTAGATTTATATATAAAGGAAAGCTTATGGCTTTCTTTTTTGTTTTTAAAATTTTATTGGCCTGTTTATGATAAAACAAATGGAGTCGAGAATTATGCCGTCTTACCAGATCAACCCGCAGCATTACAATAAAATATTTGCCTTGCCCGCAGTTGTCGCAGACCGGTATCTCGCTTCCGTCTGCGGTTATTATTTGAAGGTGCTTCTTTACCTTTTCCGCCACAGCGATGAAGCTGTGCCGGATAAAAGGAAGCTTGCATCGGTACTCTCTCTTTCCCCGGACGACGTTTACGAAGCTCTCGAGTTTTGGAAACGAGAAGGACTTCTTATACAGGTTCAAACGGCCTCATCCCCTTACCCGGAAGCTAAAACAGAGCCCACCGCGGAAAATGAGGCTGTTTCCAGTGTTTCAGTTAAAATTATATCAAACCGCCCTCCCGTTCTCTCTTCCGGTGAAATAGCGGAAAGAATCAACGGGAACGAAAACCTTAAATTCGTTTTTGCTGAAGCGGAACAGCTGTTCGGACGCCCGCTCACAACGACCGAGCAGCGCTCTATCATTTCAATGTATGAATGGATGAACCTGCCGATTGACGTCATCCTGATGATTTTTGAATTTTGCAAATCAATGGATAAAATAAATATTCGTTACATAGAAAAAGTGGCCTCTAACTGGTGTGATCTCGGTATTACGACACATGAACTGGCGGAAGAGTATATTGCTAAAACACTCCGCTTCAACGAGCAGCAAAAAGCCATCAGGGAATGCTGCGGCATCCACACCCGGAACCTGACCTCTAATGAAAAGAAGTTTATTGAAATCTGGTTTGACGAATACGGCTTTACGATAGATATGGTCCGTTTAGCCTTTGAAAAAACGGCTGATAATATAGGGAAAATAAGTTTTCCCTATATGAATAAAATATTGAAGCAATGGCACGAACAAGGTATTACCACCCCGCAGATGGCAAAACAGGAGATCCCCGCAAAAAAAGGGAAACAAACCTCTTCCTATAATCTGGACGCCTTAGACAGGATTGGCCTTGAAATACCAGAACTTTAACGCATTTTGCCCTGCTTTTTAGGCCAGACACAATATGCCTGCATTACATTTTATTTTTAATTGAATTTGAGGTGAATGCATTGCCTTCTGACCGCAACCGTTACGCAAAAGCAATTGATGAATTATCTGCCCGGAGAGAATCCGCCTATCAGGAGCTCGAACGTCATACGGCAGAAATAGAAGAAAAGGTACCGGAAATCGCCGCGCTTCAACGGGAACTTTCCGGTACCAACGTCAAATTGGCAAAAATTATTCTGGAACATCCAAAGGACAGTAAAAAAGCAATTGACGAACTGCGTGTTTGCAACCTGGAAGCGCAGGAGATGATTAAAAATCTTTTGACGGCGCATGGTTATCCAGCCGATTACCTGACTATTCGATTCACCTGCCCGAAATGCGAAGACACTGGTTTTGTAGCAGGGGTCCGCTGCGAGTGCCTGCAAGATATTTTAAAAAGATTGGCCATAGAAGAATTAAACAGTATTTCCCCTTTACAGCTTTGCGACTTCTCAAGTTTTGATCTCTCTTACTTTTCAAATCAAAAAGATTCCAATCTTGGTGTTGTTCCGCGGGAGACAATGAGTAAAATAGCTGCCTACTGCGAAAAATATGCGCAGACTTTTTCAAAATCCTCCGCCAGTATTCTTATGCTGGGGCCTACCGGCCTGGGAAAAACCCATCTTTCTCTTGCAATAGCCAAACAGGTCATTTTAAAGGGATACCAGGTTCTTTATTGTACGGCGCAGGATATCCTCCGTTCCATTGAACGCGAACACTTTTCCCGGGAAACCACTGAGGATGAGACATTGAAAACTATTTTGGAGGCCGATTTGCTGATACTTGACGATTTGGGAGCTGAATATCAAACTTCTTTTAACACTGCAACCGTTTATAATATTATAAATACACGGCTGAATTTCGGCCGTCCCACGATCATCAGCAGCAACCTGACAAGCCAGGAGCTGGAGGGGCGCTACACGGAACGAGTTGTTTCACGCCTTCTAACACAATATACCTATCTCCGCTTTGTTGGCGAAGATATCAGGCAGCTTAAAAGAAAAATAAGATAAACGCTCCGGCGCTTAAGCAAAAGGAGTTGCGTATTCTGCCATGAAAAAGCTTTATCAAATTCCACAAAAGTCTGTTATTGCAATTGTCGCAGCTATCCTATGCCTTATAGCAGCTGTTTTTGAGCTTATCATCACGCTTGACTACATCGTTCAGTTCGGCTTTGATCAGCTGATTATCACAGACCTTCTTTATGTTGCTGCTGCGGTTTTATCCGGGCTATTTATTCTTCTTTTTGGGCGCAGGCTCAAAATCATGCTGATGATTCCTTATGCTTTGCTTGCTGGTCTGTTGTTGACCGGGTACTTTGAATCTATACAGTACGCTTTCAACACTGTATTCCAGTATAATTCAGAGTTTATAGGAGTTGGCCAGTCGCCAACCTTTTTGGCCGATTCATTATTTAACCTTTTTAGTAACAGTTTTAGCATTACAGCCTTAATAATAAGCTTTATTCTCATTCTAGTTGTACTTTTAGGAAAACTCACACCAATGGCGACCGCTATTGCAACAGCGATTACCGGTTTTTTGGTTGTCACAGATTCTGTGAGCTCATTTATTTACATTACCAGCAATTTCAGCTTCTACTTTCCTTGGCATCTTTTTTTCCGTCTTTTCCTGTTTGCAGGGATCTCGCTCTATTTCTTTTCGTACCGGAAAATGGAACCCAGTCCAGGTACAGCCGTTTTTCAGGAATAACTCAAATAATCAAAAAGGCCGATGCAATATTGCATCGGCCTTTTTGATGTACTAGAATACAAAGTCAAACTGAAATCCGTAAATATCCACGGTATCCCCTTCTTCAACACCCATTTCCTCAAGCTTGTCAATAATCCCACTGCCGCGCAGGACACGCTGAAAATAATGAAGGGACTCGTAGTCGTCCATATCTATGGTTGACATAATAGGCAAAAGCCACTCGGCTTCGATTTCATAAACGCCGTCGTCATCCCTGCGGATTTCAAAATTACGGCTGTTTTTCTCCATGATGTATTCCATCGGAATCGGCTCCGGCTCATACTGTTTGACAGGAGGAAGTGTGGAAAGCTTTTCCGCCACAGCATGCATCAAGGTTTCAGTTCCTGCGGTTGTTGCCGCAGAAATTTCGTAGAAAGAATACCCTTTCTCCGTCACAAAATTGCGGAAATCGTCAATCTGTTCCGGCGTTGCCATATCGCATTTATTTGCGGCAACAATCTGTGGAAGCTCCGCCAATTCCCCACTGAAATTTGAAAGCTCACGGTTAATAATTTCAAAATCCTCTTTTGGGTCGCGTCCTTCAATACCGGATATATCCACAACATGGATAATCAACCGGCAACGTTCCACATGGCGAAGAAATTCATGACCAAGGCCAACACCGTCACTTGCTCCCTCGATCAGCCCCGGAATATCTGCCATGACAAAAGAGGTTTCATCGTCCAGCTTTACCACACCAAGAACCGGCGTCAAAGTTGTAAAATGGTAATTGGCTATTTCCGGTTTCGCCGCGCTGACAACGGAAATCAAGGTGGATTTTCCTACGTTTGGGAAGCCCACCAGCCCAACGTCCGCAAGAAGCTTCAGTTCCAGAGAAAGCTCAAAGGATTCTCCCGGAAAACCCGGCTTTGCAAAACGAGGGATCTGGCGGGTGGAAGACTTAAAGCTTGCGTTGCCGCGTCCCCCTTTTCCCCCCTTTGCAAGGACTACCGGCTCGTCCCCCGAAAGGTCGGCCATGATCCTCCCGGTTTCCGCATCGCGCACCACAGTGCCGCGCGGAACCTTGACAATTAAATCCGGAGCACTTTTTCCCGTGCAGAGTTTGGAACGCCCAGGTTCACCGTTTGGAGCCACATATTTGCGTTTATAGCGGAAATCCACCAGATTGGAGAGATTGTCGTCCGCTACAAATAAAACATTGCCGCCCTTGCCGCCGTCCCCGCCGTCCGGACCGCCGGCATTAACATACTTTTCCCGATGAAAGGAAACGGCACCGTTACCGCCGTTGCCCGCTTTTATTATAATCCTTGCTTTATCTACAAACATCTTTTTTCCCTTTCAAGAAGAAAAACAACTCCCGCCTCATGGAGACGAGAGTTGTGGTTAAAACCTTAGCAATTACGCATTGTAAACGCTGACTTTTTTACGGTCTTTACCAACGCGCTCAAATTTTACCTTGCCGTCTACCAAAGCGAACAGGGTATCGTCAGAACCGCGCCCAACATTCTCACCAGCATGAATGTGGGTTCCGCGCTGACGGACAAGAATATTACCAGCCAGTACGAACTGGCCGTCCCCACGTTTTACACCAAGACGTTTCGACTCGGAATCACGTCCGTTTTTGGTAGATCCAACACCCTTTTTATGAGCAAAAAACTGAAGATCCAATTTAATCATAGTATTTACACCTCCGCATACGTTAATGCAACATATTCTTTATACTCCTGCGCCATAATCCCCATCTGCAACTCAAACGCTTCCAACAGCAAAAAAGCAGACTTATCATGGCACATTTCGGGAAGAAGCAGCGAAACCAGGTTTTCCTGAACCTTTACTTCAGCCGCTATGCCCGCGCATTCCGTAATACCGTTTGCAATAAGCTGAACGGCGGTTGTTACGCCCGCGCAGACAACATCGGAACCGCTTTCCGCATAACCGGCATGGCCGGACACACGAAACCCGATAACACGGTCCCCATGCGACAACAAAACAACCTCAATCATAACGGTTAAGCATTGATTGCTTCAATGCGAACCTGAGAGTAGGGCTGTCTGTGTCCCATTTTCCGTTTGGAATCCTTTTTCGGTTTGTAGGTGAAAACGGTGATTTTTTTGGACTTTCCGTTTTTCAGCACCTTTGCGGTAACCGTTGCACCTTTTACAAGGGGCGCGCCGACAACAAAGCTGTTGTCATCTTTAGTCAGGGCGACAACTTTGTCAAAAGTTACGGTAGAATCTGCTTCAGCACCGAGTTTTTCAACGAAAATAATGTCTCCAACACTGACACGGTACTGCTTTCCACCAGTCTCAATAACTGCGTACATAAGGGCACCTGCCTTAATCCAATACTCGCTATTCGCAGGTGCGGACCAGCTCCGGCTTATTACCTGCAATATGCGGCGAGATTTATTTTACCATATAAAACGGCAGGTGTCAATATTTTAAGCGGTATTTTCACTGTTTTTCGAAAAATTCCTATTTCACTTCGACAATGGAAACATTTTCGCTCGGCACTTCGCTTTCAGTGACGACAATATCCATAATTTGGGCTGCCTGGGCCTGCTCCAGTCCCTCAGTTTTTACAACAACCTTGGCCGACTGATCGGACAGATAAACAACGCAGTCCTGGAAGCCTTTTGATTTAATCAGGCTTTCCATCTTGCTTTCGCTTTCAATCATTTTTGCGGTGGTCAGCGCTTTATCGGTCGCTTCTTTTACCTGTTCGCTGCTTGCAGAAGTATCACCGAACATTTTGGCAAGCGTTGCAACGGCCTCATCACGTGAGGTCTGCTTTTCAAGCCTTGCTTTTGCAAAGAAATCATCGCTGTTGTCCGCCGAGCCGCTCACCAGTTCTGCGTCGCCGTAGTTTTTGTCAGAATCTGAAGAAGCATTTGAGGACTGTGCACCTGTGACAATGCTGTTTTCGTCATTTGCAAAGGTCCAATTGATATAAACCGCCACGCCTAAAATCAAAATTAAAGACGCCAGTACAATCTGCTTTTTTCCCACGATCATATTCAGTTTCATTGCTTTATTCCTCCAGACAGATTAATTTGATTTTACAACGCAGACGCGGTCATAACCAATACCAAGCGCCGTTGTAACCAGGTCATATATACTTTTAGCAACCGAAGCGCTCCCTCCCCCCTCACAGACAACGACTACCCCTTGTACCCGGGGTTCCAGCTGTTTTCGAACAAGGGCGGTTTTCCGCCCGTTTGCGTCCTCCACAATGATAAAGGATTCTTTGCTGTCCTCGCTCTGCTGGATTTTCATGCCGCTCCCCTGCGTATTATCTTCATTCAGGGTGGACGATACGTTTTGTTCCTTTTCATACACATACTCGATTCCGCTTTCCAAGGTGACCATCACCTGGCTTTTTCCCACCCCTTCCACCGAAGAAACAATTTCCCTGACCCGTTCCTCCAGCCTTGCCTTGTAAACCTCGGTCGCGACCGCCGCATCGCTGGAGGCAGACGGCGTTTCTTTCCCGCCGGAGGACCAGAACTGGGAAAGACCAATCAATACAATTCCCACAAGGCCGAGAATGAGGATTACCCGGACTCGCTTGTCATTTTTGCCAAAAAAATTTTTAAACCCTTCCGTCAGGGGAGTTCTCGGCATAATAACGCCTCCTTTTCACAACGCGCCTTAATCAGAAACGCGAAATTCTATTCTTGTTTCGTTTCCTTCAGTCAATGTACTTGCTAGCATTTCTGCCGCACCATAGTCACTTTGCTTAACGAAAACGATCACTCTGTTAATGATTATGCTGTTGTCCTCCCCAATAGTCGTCTCGACCTCTATTTCTCCCGGCTCAATTTCATTTTTTCTGAGTGTCGACCGCATTGTCTGGGATACGGACTGCTCAGTTAGCTTAGAAAGTTTCTGGTTGACTGTACCTTGCAGCGTATTCTCCCCCATCTGGCTGTCATCCGTTTGAAAAGCGGTCAGGCTATCCTGCAGCGATGAAAAATCGAAATGAGTGAATGGGATGATCAAGCAGCTGATAAAAAAGACACTCAGTACAAAACGGGCCGTCTTTTCAAGGCTGGACTTTGGCATCAGGCCCTGAAAAATTGCGGCGGCAACCGCGGTGACACAAATAGATATTCCAATTTCCTTAATCATATTCATACGTTTATATCCCCATAGAAAGCAGCATGATAATCGTTGTGGAGAGGATGATCATCACGGCGAAGCAAAGAATCAGCCCCAACAGAAGCGATAGCATTGACGAAACCGATTTCAGCAGCCGGGCCAACCGGTCTACCCCTAAAATATTTCCCACCATCTGGCTCAGATTGACCACGAGCATCATCACAAGGATTTCAATGATAATCGGGAGAAAGGTGCAGACCGCGACGATGATCCCAAAAGAACCAGTCGCCTGTTTGACAAACCCAAGGCAGCCCTGTACGGAACTGAAAACATCACTCAAAGCATTTCCAAAAACCGGGATTAAACTGCCAATAAAAAATTTGGTCGTCTTGGTTGCAACCGTATCCGCCGATCCCGAAACCAGAGACTGAACCGACAGCAGGGCGACAAAAATTGTTAATAATAGTCCGATAACCCAGATAACGGCTTTTTTTATCGTTTCGGCAACACTGTCAAGTTTAAAAGTGGGGTTTAAAGCGCCTACAATACAAATGGCAAGGTAAACGCAAAGCAGCGGCGTTAAAATTGTGGCGGCAATTTGGGAAATTACCTGCACGGTCCCAAAAAGAAATGTGCTGTAGGCCATTGAGGAAATCGGCTTGCCGGCCGCCGCCACAACGCTGGTGAAAACAGGGATAAAACTCAGGATAAACTGGCTGCAGTCGGTAATAGCTGTCACTGCCCGGTTGACGCATTCAATTACGGGCGAGGATAAAACAACCATCAGCGCCGAAATCCCAATGATATTCTGCACTGTCAGCATCCCCGATTCAGGAGGATGGATTGCATTTAACAAGGCGATCAGTAAAAATATCCCTATCAAGATGGTAAAGAGCCGGAACGGGGCAGTGAAGTAATCCGCGCTGAAGTCGAAAGCGCTGGTCAGGATGTCCATAAAATTAAAGCTTGAAATCGCTTCCGTATCAAAGCCATCCATCCCGTTTTTCCCGAGCAGGTCTTCAGCCGCTTTGGGTATATCCTCATCTAAATCTCCGGCAATACCCGTTTCAAGTTCACCTATCAACTCTTCCTGAGTCTGCTGAACCGTATCCCCTTCCTCGGCAAAAACCGGGATGGTCAAAACCAAAACGAACAGGACGGAGATGAAAACACATCTGATAAATTTCATAAGTCCTCCAATCAGCCTATCAAGCCGATGGCAATTTGCAGCAAAGCGGTGAACATGGGCAGTGCGAGGATCAAAACCGCAACCCTTCCCGCCAATTCAATTTTTCCCGCCATGGCGCGTTCCCCCGCATCCTGGCAGGTGTCCGACGCAAGCTGTGTCACATAACAAACCCCGAGGGATTTTATAATGACCGTTGTATACTCGTTTCCGCCTTCGATCTTTTCCAAAATTGAACGAATCGTATCAAAAAGTGGGGTCATTTGGGCAACTACGGTGAGAAAAATCACCACACCGCAGATGATTGAGGCGGAGAGAGCATATTCCGGACGGTATTGTTTCAGCAAAAGGCAGACCAGTGCGGATATAATCCCAAGGCCGATAATGGCAAAAATACTGATCTCCATGGCTTACCACAGCCCGAAAACATTTTTTACGGTTTCAAACAGGTTGCTGATCTCGTTGACAATCATCAGAAGAACAACAATCAGCCCGGCAAGTGTGGTCATCATCCCCTGTTCTTCCCTCCCGGAGCGGATCAGCAGCTGGTTTAAAACCGCAACGATAATTCCAATAGCGGCGATCTTAAAAATTAAATCGACATTCATTTGCTTTCCTCCGTTTTTCACGTTTAAAATAGGATAATGACCATACCTGCGCCTGCAAGAGCGCCAAGCGAGCGGTAAAGCCTCCCCTTTTTTTCCTTTGCTTCCTGCGCTTCTGCCCGTTGTCGCTTTAAAAGCTCCTCTACCATAGAAATGGCGCTGAGCTGACCGTCTGTATCGGATGAACCGATAATACTGGCAAGTGAAAGCAGGTGAGAGATATCGGAGTCATTCAGGCTGGTTTTCCCTTTCGACTGCCGCATTGCCGTCCTCCAGGCATTCGGAAAAGCAGTTGGACCTGCCAGCAGTTCATGGCAGGCGGTCAGATACGGCAGGGATTTACAGGAGGGATCTTCCGCTAAAAGCTCTATCATTTCATTTGTTGGAAGATTTTGATAAGTCAGGCAGGTTTTCAGTTTGTCTAAAAAAACCAGTGTGAGCTCCAATTCCTTAACCCGTTTATTCAACCGGTCAGAAAGAAGAATCCCCGCCCCTGCCGAGGTCAGAAACAGAAGTAAAAGTCCTATGTATTTCATCATAACGAACAATCTCCCTGATTTGTCCCGCATTTTTAGCACTGTCGAGAAGCGCTATCCATTTAAACGCCCCGCTTTCCAGGATTTCACCCAAGTTTTTTCTCGCGAGTAATTCCTCGAAAGAGGCGGCATGTGCCGTCGCAATCATTGTCACGCCCGCGTTGACGCCGCTCAGAACACTATCAGCGTCCCCTCTGCCTCCGATTTCATCGCAGATGATCACATCAGGAGACATGCACCGGATGGCGATGTCAATCCCGATCTGTTTGGAGTATCCGTCAAAAATATCGGTGTTCCAGCCAACATCGTTCTGGGGTTGTCCCTTATAAACCGCAGCGATCTCCCCGCGTTCATCAATCAGGGAAACCTTGCGGCATTCACCGCAAAGTTCTTCGGACAGCTGGCGGCAAAGGTCTTTTAAAACCGTAGTTTTCCCAGATGCCGGAGGACCAGCCAACAGAGTACCTCCAAAACCGTACTGCCGGTAGTGCCGGCAAAGCCTGTCCGCGGCCCCCGAAATCTGCCGCGCAATCCTTAAATTAATGCAGTCGGTTCTGCGGATCGCCGTAATCTGCCCGCCTTCCCAAGCGACGCTTCCGGCCAACCCCGCGCGGTGCCCCCCTGGAAGTGTGAGAAAACCGTTTACCAGGCTGTTCTGCACACTGTGGAGAGAGTAACCGCTCATACTCCGCACACTTTCCTCAGCAAGCCTGCGCGGTAAAAAGAAGCCTTTTACGGCAGATAATCCAGGGTGCCCGTCCGGTTCGACAAAGTAAAAATGATTTTTTCGGCAGACCAGCACAATAGGCCGCCCCACCCGGAAACGGATTTCGTTTACTGCTTTTTTCATTTCATCCGGAACTTTTACCAGGATGCTTTTCAGTTCCGCGGGAAGCGTATCAATTGCCTGATCAAATGGCTCCATACCGCATCACTTGTCCTTTCTTTTTCGGTTAGTAAAAGTTATGCGGCAGAGAGCCGAGTTAGAACACTTCTTTGACAAAACATCTAAAGTCCTTGTGAAAATTTTCCCAAGGTTATTGACTTTCTTATTTTCATGTGTTTTAATAAAAACAGTTAAAGTCATTTTGGAGGCAACTTATGAACGCCGTTAAACTTTTCGTAGCATATTTCTTTTTCTTTTTCCGTGGCTTCTTCTTTAGCGACGGCTTTTTTGCTATGAAAAAAATTAATACGGTTCCGAGTTGTAGATAAAACAGAAAAAGATCCTGTTAAAAACGGGCTATGACTTTGGAAGCAAAGTCATAGCCCGTTTTTTGCTAGTCTGATGTATCCCTTAAAGGGGTTTAAAATTTTAGGAGGTATTGGAAATGGTAGTTATTTTGAAGCAGGATGCGCCCAAACAACAGGTTGACGAGCTTTTACAATGGTTCAACAGTTATGGGCTGAAAACAAACATTGTCGTAGGTGAACATACCACAATTGTTGGACTGATCGGTGACACTTCAGTTGTAAATATTGATAATGTGGTCGCAAATGAAATTGTAGAAACCGTTAAGCGGGTTCAAGAGCCTTATAAAAACGTTAACCGGAAATTCCATCCGGACGACAGCGTTATTGAGGTTGAAGGAGAAAAAATTGGGCACGGAAACTTCAAGGTCATCGCGGGTCCCTGTTCTGTTGAAAGTGAGGAACAGATTATCGAAGTCGCAAAACGGGTCAAAGCGGCGGGCGCCAAATTCCTGCGCGGCGGCGCATTCAAACCCCGTACTTCTCCCTATTCTTTCCAGGGTCTGCGCGCTGACGGTATTGAAATGCTTTTAGAGGCAAAAAAAGAAACCGGCCTGCCGATTGTCACTGAAATTATGTCCCTTCAGCATCTTGATTTATTTAATGATGTCGATATCATCCAGGTCGGCGCACGCAATATGCAAAACTTTGAACTTCTAAAAGAACTTGGACATTCCAAAAAGGCTATCCTGCTAAAACGCGGTCTTGCCAATACAATTGAAGAATTTCTGATGAGCGCTGAATATATCTATGCGGGAGGAAACTCAAATATTATTCTCTGTGAACGCGGAATCCGCACCTTTGAAACAATGACGAGAAACACTTTGGATATTTCCGCTGTTCCCCTCATCAAAAAGATTTCTCACCTTCCCATTGTCGTTGATCCCTCCCACGCCACCGGAATTGTCTCTCTGGTCGAACCGCTCGCGCTGGCGTCGGTTGCCTGCGGTGCGGACGGCTTGATGATCGAAGTCCACAACAACCCCAAGATGGCACTTTCAGACGGAGCGCAGTCAATGACGCCGGACGGTTTTGATGAGACGATGAATAAGGTGAAACAGCTCGCAGGCTTCTACAACATGACCCTGTAAATTTGGGAAAGGCGGATAACAGTTATGCGGGAAATCAAAATCAGCGCAAGCGGACGTTATTCCATTTACTGTGGAAGCGGCCTGCTGAAAGATACCGGTTCCTATTTCAAAAACACCTGCAAAGCAAAGCGGGCTGTCGTTGTATCGGATGACACTGTCGCTCCCATTTACGCCGGCACTGTGCTGCATTCAATGAAAAGCGCCGGCATTGAGGCTTATCTGATTGCGGTTCCAAGCGGTGAAGATTCAAAATCACTGGAAAGATTGGGCAGCCTTTACAATTTTTGCTGCGAACACAAACTGACCCGGAGCGATGCACTGGTTGCCTTGGGCGGCGGTGTTGTCGGCGACCTGACTGGATTTTGTGCGGCAACCTATATGCGGGGAATCGACTATATTCAGATTCCCACCACCTTTTTAGCCCAAATCGACTCCTCGGTCGGCGGCAAAACCGCGGTCAATATCCCGGGCGGCAAAAACCTGGTGGGCGCCTTTAAACAGCCGAAGCTTGTCCTGTGTGATACTGATACCCTGAAAACCCTTTCATCTACCCATTTTGCCGACGGTGTAGCCGAAGCCATCAAGTACGGCATGATCAAAGACCCCTCGATTTTTGAGACCATTGAGGCAGGCGGTTTAAAAGAAAACCTGCTTTCGGTCATCTGCCGCTGTATTGAAATCAAGAAGCAGGTTGTTGAGGCGGATGAATTTGACACCGGTGAACGGATGCTTTTGAATTTTGGGCATACTTTCGGCCATGCCATTGAAAAGTACTACAATTATTCCGGCTATTCCCATGGAATGGGAGTCGCAGCCGGGATGGTAAAAATAACCGCTCTGTCCGAGCAGTACGGAATGACAGAACCAGGTGTAACGGAACGGTTGACCCGCTGCGTTGCGGCGAACGATCTTCCCGTTTCCGCTGAAATTGACGACGGGACACTGGTTGAATATAGTCTTATGGATAAAAAAGCTTCAGCCGACAGCATCAATATCGTTCTCTGTAAGAAAATAGGCGAAAGCTTTATCAAAAAACTATCCCGCGAACAATATATTAATTTTATCAAAGGATGTTATGTCAATGACAGTACAGTTTGAACCCTCCTCCCTGCATGGAACTGTTTCGGCTGTCCCGTCTAAAAGCGCTTCGCACCGGGCTCTTGTCTGCGCTGCCTTGGCGCAAGGCCGTTCTGTGGTCCAAAACCTGATCTTTTCAGAGGACATCCTCGCTACAATTGATTGTCTCACGGCACTCGGAGCAAAAATAACTGTGGACGGCAGCACAGCGGTTGTGGATGGAATTGGCGGCGTTTCGTCGCTCCATGGCAGAACTGCGTCACTCAACTGCCGTGAATCCGGTTCTACGCTGCGTTTTCTCATTCCAGTTGCGGCGGCGCTTGGAATTGAGGCGGAATTTTACGGTTCAGGAAAACTGCCCTCCCGCCCGATTACACCGTATCTTGACTGCCTTGGGAAACAGGGAATCACTTTCTATTACGAAAACACCATGCCTTTTTCCATAAAAGGAAAACTTTCAGGCGGGCGATTCACGCTGCCCGGCAACATCAGCTCCCAGTTTATCACGGGGCTTCTTTTCGCCCTTCCTCTTCTCGCCGGGGACAGCATCATTCAAATTACGGGCGCGTTTGAATCAAAACCTTATGTTTTAATGACCCTACAGATGCTGAAACGTTTCGGCGTCTCTGCAAATTTATCCGGTTCGGCCATTATCATACCCGGCAATCAAAAATATGTTTCCTGCAATTTGGCGGTAGAAGGCGATTTTTCACAGGCTGCTTTCTTCTTGACAGCAGGTGCATTCAGCGGCCCGTTAACAGTAACCGGGCTAGATTATAATAATTCCCTGCAGGGGGATAAACAGATCGTGAATTTTTTGAGAAAAGCAGGTGCTTCCGTTACAGTAGGTGACAATGAAATAACCGTTTCAGTGCCAAAAGACGGTCATTTTCATCCAATCTCTGTCGACGCAAGAGACATTCCCGATCTTGTCCCAATCCTCGCGGTACTGGCCGGAAAATGCTGCGATGAGAGCGTGGTTCACAATGCTGAACGCCTCAGAATCAAAGAAAGCGACCGGTTACAGACATCGGCCGCGCTCCTGCAAAGCCTTGGCGCTGAAGTTCAGGTTATGAGGGATGGGCTGAAAATAACCGGAAAGCCTGTTTTTCACGGATGTAAAGCAAAAAGCTTTAACGACCACCGGATCGCTATGGCGGCGGCTGTCGCCGCTTCTTCCGCCAGCAGAGCAGTCGTGCTGACCGGTGCGGAAGCGGTGAGAAAATCTTATCCCCATTTTTATGAGGACTATCAAATGCTGGGAGGAACTGCAAATGTCGTCAACATGGAATAGAACGCTGAAACTTTCCATTTTTGGGGAATCGCACGGGCCTGCAATTGGAATGACCCTGGACAACCTCCCTGCCGGAGAGGAAATTGATCTTGAAGAACTGTGCCGCTTCACGGGAAGACGAACCGCCAAAAAAGGAGACAGTATCTCAACCGCCCGGACGGAACCCGATCTTCCGGAAATAGTTTCAGGCTTTTACCAAGGAAAAACAACCGGCACGCCGCTAACAGGAATGATAAGGAATACAGACACACGTTCGGGTGATTATGGAGATATTGAGCATCTTGCGCGGCCGGGTCATGCTGATTATACGGGACAGGTGCGATATCACAGCGCCAACGACCTACGGGGAGGCGGGCACTTTTCGGGGCGCTTGACTGCCCCCCTCACCCTTGCGGGTGGAATATGCAAGCAGATTTTAGAGCGTCGTGGTATTATAATTGCTTCGCACGTTTTATCAATTAAAGATGTTTCAGAGGAACGCTTCGACTCCGTAAATCTATCGCTGGAAACTGCAAAAGAGCTTCAAACAATGCAGTTCCCCCTTCTCAACCCATCCATGGAGGAAAAAATGCGAGCGGTCATTGAAACAGCAAGGCTCAGTCAGGACTCGGTCGGCGGCATCATTGAGTGCTGTGTTCTGGGTCTCCCTGCTGGAATCGGCTCTCCAATGTTTGATGGGATTGAAAATGTGCTTTCCTCCATTGTTTTCGGAATTCCTGCCGTGAAGGGGATTGAATTTGGCGAAGGGTTCGGCTCATCGCAGCTTTTGGGGAGCGAAAACAACGATTCGTTCTACCTGGAAAAAGGACGGGTTAAGACCCATACCAACAGGCACGGCGGAATTTTAGGCGGAATTTCATCCGGAATGCCGATTGTTTTTCGCACAGCGATTAAGCCGACCCCGTCAATTTCGCAGCCTCAGCGGACAATTGATACAAAGCTGATGCAGGAAGCGGAGCTGAGTGTACGCGGCAGACATGACCCCTGCATTGCCGTACGGGCGGCAGTTGTCATAGAAGCCGCGGCAAACATAGCCATTTTAGATTTGATGATGGAGCATGGAAGGATTACGCTCTAAAATAAACCGCATGGAAACAACTGTTGGAACTTTTGAGGTTTGCTGTCATGATTCAACTTGTGGAAGTCAATCAAAACAATCTTGAGCCCTACCAGTCATTCGCCCGTAAATTCGATTCAAATCTAAGCGGATTTCAGTCCAGAATCTACCCAAGCAAAGATTCCGATATCGTAAACTGGTACTATATCAAAGTCAGCCAAAAGTATATTGGCAGTATTTGGCTGGAAAAACAAGCAAACATGCCGTTTGCGGTTCTTGGGATATTCATAGCCGATGAAGAATTTAGAAACAAGGGAATTGGAAAGCAAGCTGTTAAAGCAATCATCAGCGCCGACGCCCCAAAAATGCAGATAGAAGAAATCAGGCTGAATGTGCGTGAAAGCAACATACGGGCAATCAAGTGCTATATCAATTGCGGTTTTATTGAAACCGGACGTTATGAAAGTCAAAAAGGCTTTCGAGCCATCAGTATGAGTTACCGATTATAGAATAACAAAAGCCCCGGTACAATTGTACCGGGGCTTTTGCTAGGATAAAGAAAAATTAATCCTCGTCTTCCTCTTCTGGCATATCCCAGTTGTGATAGACATTCTGAACGTCATCATTATCCTCCAAGTGTTCCAACAGAAGGTTCATCTTGAGAATATGGTCGGGATCAGTCAGGGAAACATAGTTAGAAGGCACCATTTCCACTTCCGCAGACGCAAAGGTATATCCCATCTCCGTCAAATGATCGCGTACCGCCTGAAAATCTGCCGGAGATGTGACAATCTCGACTTCTTCTTCGTCGATGCTGTAATCATCGGCGCCGGACTCCATGATATCCTCCATCAGCTTCTCTTCATCTGTAAAGGTGTTTTCCATTACAATGACACCCTGCTCGTTAAACATGAAAGATACGCAGCCGCTGGTTCCAAGGTTACCACCGAACTTATCAAAATAGTGACGTACATCAGAGGCGGTGCGGTTGCGGTTGTCGGTCAGCGTCTCAACAATGACAGCAACACCGTTCGGGCCGTAGCCTTCATATACGATGCTCTCATAATCCGCTTTGTCACTGCTTCCGGCTTTCTTAATAATCCGTTCAATGTTGTCGTTCGGTACATTATTTGATTTTGCCTTGGCAATCAAATCGCGCAATTTACCGTTGTTGTTCGGGTCAGCGCCGCCTTCTTTAACAGCAACGGTGATTTCACGCCCGATTTTGGTAAAAATCTTCGCTTTCTGCGCGTCGGTTTTCTCCTTTTTACGTTTAATATTATTCCATTTTGAATGTCCTGACATAGGAGCCTTCCTTTCAACTAAGTATCTTCCTGTATATTTTACCGCAAAACGGCAGTCAATTCAAGATATCCAGTATCGTTAATAAATCGGTCGGGTAGTTGATGACATAATCCGCGCCCGCTTCGTCCAACTCGTCAATCCCGCGGAATCCCCACGCAGCGCCTACCGCCTGCACCTTTGCGTTGTGGGCAAACAGGACGTCAACGTCAGAATCCCCAACGTAAATACAGTCCTCCGGCTGGATTCGCAGTTCTTCCAGACAGTTAAGCAGTCCATCCGGCGCCGGTTTTTTGGGCAGTTCATCACTTGCCCCCAATACGTAATCAAAATCGACATCCGGTAAAAGGGAATCTAAAACATGCCTGGCAAAGGTATCCGGCTTGTTAGAGAGAACCGCGATTTTATAATGCTGTTCCTTGAGTGCATCCAGAAGTTCAGCTACCGATTCATACGGAACCGTTTTATTGCAGTAACTGCCATTGTAGTAGCCTTCAAAAACCGAACGTGCCTTTGCCACTGTTTCAGGACCGTTGTTATCAGGCGGCAGAGCACGCTCAAAAAGCTTATCGACGCCGCTTCCAACAAAATAACGGTATTCGTTCACATCGTGCTCCGGAAATCCTAAATCCATGAGTGCATGGTTTGCTGAATCAGCCAGATCCTCCAAAGAATTGACCAAAGTTCCATCCAGGTCAAATGCAACCAGTTTTATCATTTCTAATTTTTACACCTCAGTTGATAAATGCATCATGCACTACGCGCAGCGCCTTGTCACTGTCCTCTTCATCAATCAATACAGAAATTTTTATTTCACTGGTGGAAATCATATTAATATTGATCCCCGCCTCATAAAGCGCTTCAAACATTTTGGTTGCAACGCCGGCATTGGTCTGCATTCCAGCACCGACTACGGAAAGTTTACAAACATTGTCGTTGACCTCAATCCGCTCAGCTTCCAATGCGGAGAGATTATCGTTCAATACCGCAACTGCCTGCTCCAAATTGTCCTCTGAAACTGTGAAACTAATATCCTTGGTATTATCACGGCCGATAGACTGAAGAATGATATCGACATTGATGTTATATTTACTCATAAGAGAGAAGACGCGGAAAGCAATACCCGGTTTATCCGGCAGGCCCACCACTGCAATTCTGGCTACGTTATTGTCACGCGTTACCCCTCTGATCAGCATTTTTTCCATGGAAACAACCTCCTTCACCTTTGTGCCCGGTTTTCTCTCCAGGCTGGAAACAACTTCAAGATTTACGTTGTATTTTTTTGCCATCTCAACAGAACGGTTGTGCAGGACCTGCGCGCCGAGAGTCGCCAGCTCCAACATCTCATCAAATGAAATTTCATCAAGCTTTCTGGCAGTTTTCACAATCCGCGGATCAGCCGTATAAACGCCGTCTACGTCGGTATAAATCTGGCACAGCTCCGCTTTCAGCTCGGCGGCAAGCGCAACGGCGCTGGTATCGGAACCGCCGCGGCCTAGGGTTGTAATATCCCCATAACGTGAAATCCCCTGAAAACCGGCTACAATTACAATGTGGTTTTTATCCAATTCTTTGTGAAGCCGTTCCGTTTCAATTTTCTTAATTCTTGCCCTGGAGTGAGACGAATCAGTATGAAATCCTGCCTGCCAGCCCGTTAATGAAACAACCGGATACCCCATATGTTCAATTGCCATGGCGAGCAGAGAGATCGAAATTTGCTCGCCTGTCGCAAGCAGCATATCCATTTCCCGCTTTGATGGATTGGGGTTAATCTCCCTTGCCTTTTCTATCAGGTCATCGGTTGTATCGCCCTGAGCAGAAACAACGACGACAACCTGGTTCCCTTTCTTGTAGGTATCGGTGATAATTCCCGCCACATTCCGAACCCGTTCAGCGTCACGGACCGAACTCCCTCCAAATTTCTGTACAATCAGTGCCATTGCCCTTCCTCCTATATCTATCATCACAAAATTTGTGTACCAAGATTATCAATTGCTAAATCCCTAATTTCCCAGTTAAGCCCCGCCTGCTCCAGGTGATACCGCATAACAGGGATAAAAAACTTGTCAGAGCCGTCAACCACCGCCATAATGGTCGGCCCAGCACCGCTGATATAAGCGGCATAGGCGCCGAGATCATAACACTTTTGAAAAACCTCCTCGGCATGTGGAATTAATGGTATTCTATACGGCTGGTGCAGAACATCGCCTACTGCGACCCGGAGATTTTCATATTTCCCTGTCAGCAGCGATGAGGAAAAAAGTGCTGCGCGCGACAGATTGTGGACTGCATCCTTAAATGGGATTTCCTGCGGCAGACACCCCCTTGCAACCGACGTTTTAAGCTCAAAGTCCGGGATAATCGCAATAAAACGCAGGCGGCTGTCAACTTCCTGCCGGACATAGAACACCTTTTCGCCATCAAAGACAGAGGTGACGATCCCTCCGAGCAGCGCCGGGGTCGTATTGTCGGGATGGCCTTCAATCCGGGCAGCGAGGTCGACCAGGTCATCCAGTTTCATCGGTTCGTCCAGCAGCATATTCCCAGCCAGCAACCCGGCAACAATACAGGCGGAGCTGCTCCCCAGCCCGCGGGTCATTGGTATCCGGTTGACCTGCTCAATCCGGAGGCCTGAAAGAGTCTGCCCGCACAGGTCACAAAGTTGTTTCACGGTGGTATAGATTAAATTGGTTTCATCGCATGGAATAACGGTTCCATCCAGCGAAGTGACGGTAAGACGGTCGTCCTCCGCAATACTGACTTCATTGTAAAGGCTGACCGCAAGGCCAAGCGCGTCAAACCCAGCACCAAGATTTGCACTAGTCGCTGGAATTTTAATTTTAATCATTCTATCTCCAAGCACATCAATAATTCATAATCCTGATTTTCGAAAGAACGTTTAGGCCTTCAACCTGTGATAACGCTTGTTCCAGTTCTTTCTCCGAAACCGGTCCAAGAACAAAGCCCAGTTCGCTTGCCGGCATTCCGTTTCTGGCAAGGTACTGCACGCATCCAAAACGGTCCATCAGCGCATTTTTAACTGCCGCAGGGTCCTCAGCTTCGCACCGTAGATAAAATTTGAGCGGCATTTCTTTGTGGTCAGCCACATAATTTTCTGTTGAATCAACCCAGCTCAAAGACGCGCTTGTTGCTGGAGCTTTTACAACGTCTATTACATCGGCCACTACCGCACTTGCGGTAGGCAGTTTACCTGCGCCTTTACCATAGAAAACAACATCGCCTGTAGCATCACCGCGGACGAGAATCCCATTGAAAACATCCTCAATACTTGCAAGCTGGCTGTTTTTCTCGATTAATGCCGGCGAGACCAGTACAAAGAGGTTCCCATCCTCAAGCTGTTTGGCGCAGCCGATCAATTTGACAACGCCGCCCCAATTTTCAGCATAAGCAATATCCTCAAGAGTGACCTTGGTGATCCCCTCTGTATAGACAAACTTTGGGTAAACATGGCGCCCAAATGCAAGGGAGGCAAGAATGCAGATTTTGCGGCAGGCATCTAACCCCTCAATATCGGCCGCCGGGTTGCGCTCTGCATACCCCAGTTCCTGCGCCAGTTTGAGTGCCTTATCAAAGGGCATTTGATCACGGATCATCCGGGTCAGGATAAAGTTGGTCGTACCATTCAAAATACCGGCAATCTCGCTAATTTGATTGGCGGCAAGGCACATATGCATCGGGCGGATAATTGGGATGCCGCCGCCGACGCTGGCCTCAAAAAAGAAGTTGACATTATTGTCTTTCGCAACCTGTAAAAGCTCCGCACCTTTTTCTGCAACCAATTCTTTGTTGGAAGTCACAACCGACTTACCCCTGCACAATGAGGCTTTCACATAATCATACGCTGGATGCAGGCCGCCCATCACTTCAACGACGACCGAAATTTCACTGTCTTCCAGAATTTCATCAAAGCTCTTCGTAAATTTATCCGAATAAGAGAGCCCTTCAAAATCCCGCAGATCTAGAATTTTCTTGATCTCAATCTCTTCGCCCGCTTTCCCCGCAATGGAATCATGGTTCATCTGCAGCAATTCCGCAACGCCGGAACCGACAACACCGTGCCCCAATACTGCTATTTTGGCCATAGCAATGATCTCCTCTTTTCAGTCATATTATTTTTACATCAACAACGCCCTTGACTTGCCGCAGCATAGCCAAAAGGCCAGTACGAGCGCTTTCCCCACCCGGAAGCCGGACAGAGACCGAAACAACGGCAACTGCATCGTTCGGAATATTCTGGTTGACAGTTAAAATGTTTGCCCCCAGCTCATAAAACCGTATCAAAACAGCGGAGAGGATGCCGGGCTCATCCTCCAACACAAAATGAAATGTCACATTTTCACTGCTTGCCCGTTCGCTGTAGCTGAACATCTTATCTTTATATTTGTAATAGGCGCCTCTAGAAATCCCAACCATTTTGCAGGCTTCGCTCGAGGTCTTTGCCGCGCCTTTGGCAAGAAGCCCCTTAGCCTCTAAAACCTTGAGAAATACCTCAGGCAGGACTTCGGCGTCCACCACAATATAACGGTCAGATCGTTCCAATTAGTCCACCACCAATATACAGATGTATTACAGTCGTATACAAGTTTATCATTAACTAACAAACGATACAAAACCTAATTTCATCTGTTTTCAGACAATAATAGCTGCATTCTATTATTAAAGTAAATTAACGCCGATTTTCTAATGATATCTTTAAAAATAGAGAACAGTTATTCATTTTATATAGAAAAAAACAAAAAATACGGCTAAATCATATCCAATTGATCAAGCCGCACTTTTTACCCTTTTCAGCTGTTCCGGTCCACCTGGTGGAATTGCTTGAGATTTCCTATCTTCTGCCGGCGTTTCTCGAGGACTTCAGCTACCTCATCAACCGAAACACCTTTTTCCACCATCAGAACCATTGTATGATAAACGAGGTCGCAGATTTCACCGATCAGCTCATCCTTATCCTCATTTTTAGAGGCGATGATCATCTCAGCACATTCTTCCCCGCATTTTTTCAAAATTTTATCCAAGCCTTTTTCAAAGAGGTAACAGGTATACGAACCTTCCTCCGGGTTTTCCTTACGGTTTTCAATCACCTCATAAAGCCCTTTCATTGTTTCCATCATTCGTTCTCCTTGTTATAGTAAATTTCGTTAAAGAAACAGGTGTAATTGCCGGTATGACAAGCAACCCCAGTCTGGTGAACTTCAACTAAAAGGGTATCAGAATCACAGTCTCCGGTAATCCGCACCACCTTTTGCAGGTTGCCGGAAGTTGCCCCCTTGTTCCAAAGCTCCTGGCGGGAGCGGCTGTAAAACCAAGTATACCCTGTTTCCACAGTCTTTTGCAAGCTTTCTTGATTCATATAGGCAAGCATCAGCACCTTAGAATTGGTGCTTTCCACGACTATAGCGGGAATCAGCTCGCTTTTTATAAAAAATTGATCCAAATCCACGTTGCATCCTCCTTATTGACGGGTAACCGTTCTGGCAGGGATTCCGTGCTCCAGCAGATGGCGTTTCACTTGTTCCACCGTAAGCTCACGGTAATGGAAAAGCGAGGCCGCCAGCGCAGCGTCGGCGTCTGTCTGTTCAAATACCTCTGAAAAATGCTCCAGCTTTCCGCAGCCGCCTGACGCGATCACAGGAATCCCTACCGCATCGGTTACCGCATTCAAAAGCGGCAGGTCAAACCCGTTTTTCGTTCCGTCGGCGTCCATTGAGGTGAGGAGGATTTCCCCCGCCCCAAGCGCGGCGGCCTTTTTTGCCCATTCTATCGCGTCCAGTCCGGTATCAATCCGCCCGCCGTTGATAACCACATTAAAGCCTCTTTTTTCATTTCGGCGCGCGTCAATTGCCACAACCACACACTGGCTGCCAAAAATATCAGCTGCTTCCGCAATCAATTCCGGGCGGTTGACAGCCGATGAATTGACCGAGACCTTGTCCGCACCGGCACGGAGAATTTCCCTGAAATCGTCAACCGTACGGATTCCACCGCCGACAGTCAGCGGGACAAAGACTTTTTTAGCGGTGCGTGAAACAACATCTACAATTGTCCTGCGCTTTTCATGTGTTGCGGTAATATCCAAAAAAACAATTTCATCCGCCCCCTGGCGGTCGTACATGGCGGCGCACTCAACCGGGTCGCCTACCTCTTTGATTCCCTCAAAGTTAATCCCTTTAACCACCCGTCCATCCCGGACGTCCAGACAGGGGATAATCCGTTTTGCAAGCATTCTTATTACCTCCCCGCCGCAATGGCCTCTGACAGGCGAAAAGCACCAGAATAAAGCGACTTTCCACAGATTGCGCCGTAAAGTTCAAGCTCTTTCAACGCCTTCAAATCCTCCAGCGAGCTGACGCCGCCGCTGGCAATGACATCGCAGGAAACTGCTTTATTCATCGCGTTAAGCTGTTCCAGATTGGGGCCCGACAGGGTTCCGTCTCTGGAAATATCGGTAAATACAATGGTTTTTACCCCGACCGATTCCATCTTCTTCGCAAGCTCTATGTAGTTAACATCGCTGGTGTCCAGCCAGCCTTCACAGGCGACTTTTCCCTCTCTGGCGTCAATTCCCACCACAATCCGCTCCCCGTATTGTTTGACCGCTTCAATAACGAGCGTTGGATTTTTTACCGCCACGGAACCCAAAATTACCCGGGAAATTCCCCTGTTCAAGTAATATTCACAGGTTTCCAGGCTGCGGATTCCACCGCCGACCTGTATTTTAAGCGAGGTTTTGGCTGCAATTTCCTCAAAAATAGGGCCGTTGACCCGTTTGGCCTCTTTAGCACCGTTTAAATCCACCATATGCAGGAAAGCCGCGCCTTCCATTTCAAACCGCCGCGCTGTTTCAAGCGGGCTGTCCGCCACTTTGGACGCTGTGGAATAATCCCCCTTGTAAAGCCGGACGCACTGTCCGTCATAAATATCAATCGCAGGAAAAATAATCACTTGACAAGCCCTCCAAAATTCCGCAGGATTTCAAGCCCCACTTCCCCGCTTTTTTCAGGATGGAACTGAGCGCCGTAAACATTTCCGCGTTCCACAAAAGCGGTTACCGGTCTGCCGTAATCACAGACAGCCGTTATAAATTCGGGATCAGTGTACGCCATATAGCTGTGGACAAAATAAACGCTGTCCCCGGTTTTCAACCCCTTCAGCAGAACGCTCGGCTTTAATATTTTCAATTGGTTCCAGCCGATATGCGGAAGTTTATAGCTTTCTCCTTGCTGGAAACGGATCAAGTCTACCCTGCCGGGAATAAGACCCAGCCCCTTTGTTTTTGTAAATTCAACCCCTTCTTCAAAGAGCGCCTGCATTCCTAAGCAGATGCCCAGAAGTGGTTTATTTTGAACTTCTTCTCTAAGGACATCCACCAGGCCGGAGCCATTTAGCTGGTTCATTGCGTCGGAAAAAGCACCGACTCCTGGCAGAATCAACCCATCTGCACGCCTGATCTCATCAGCGTCCGCCGTAATAATATTGGGTTCTCCAAGATAATCCAATGCGTTTTTGACGCTAAATAAGTTCCCGGCACCGTAGTCAATAATTGCAATCAAACTTGTAATTCTCCTTATTCAGGCGATACCGCCGTTAGATTAATCCAAAACGCCCTTTGTGGAAAGCAACCCGCCGCCATTGGCTGCCGCCGCCTGTTTGAGCGACTGTCCAAGAGCTTTGAAAAGGGCCTCTGTTTTGTGGTGATCGTTTGCACCATAAGGTACCTTGGCATGGAGGGTAATACCCGAATGAAACGCAAAAGCACGGAAAAATTCCACCACCATCTGGGTATCAAAAGTCCCCATACGGTCGGATGTGAAGGAAACATCAAAAACCAGAAAGGGCCTCCCGCTGATATCCAAACTTACAAACCCAAGCGATTCATCCATCGGGACAAAGGCGCTCCCATAGCGGTTAATTCCCTTTTTATCTCCAATACAGGCCGCAAAGACATCTCCTAAAACAATGGCCGTATCCTCAATGGTATGGTGGCAGTCCACCTCCAAATCTCCAGTAACCTTTACAATGAGGTCAAATGCGCCGTGCATGGCAAGCGCCGTCAGCATATGGTCAAAAAAACCTATTCCAGTTGAAATTTCACTTTTACCAGTACCGTCAAGGCTGAGGGAGACAAAAACATCTGTTTCCTTTGTCACCCGTTTTGCTTCGCTAACCCTCATTAGACCCCCTCCTTTAATACTCCACCCAACTCATGGACTAAGATGCAATTCTCCTCCTGGCTTCCTGCCGTAATACGGAGATAACCGTCAAAGCAACGGACCGCAACGGAACGCTGTTCGAGAGCAGCCGAGATTTCTCTAGCTTTTTCTGTTTTAATAAACACAAAATTGGTGACCGACGGATAAACTGTCCGCAAAACAGGATACCGTCCCGCCAACGCCAACAGTTCCTTTTCAAGCTCCTTCCGGCTTCCAATCAATTCATTTATCCGGGATTTCAGCAGCTCCTTTTCCCGCAGGACAACCGTGCCGATCGCCTGCGTGACGGAATTCACATTATACGGTGATTTCACCGCCCGGAGCGCATTGGTAATGAGCGGGTTCGCCACGGCGAATCCCAGCCGTATTCCCGCCATTCCAAAGGCTTTGGAACAGGTTTTTAAAAGAATCAGGTTATCGTACTCTTCAACTTCATCAATCAGGGACTGATCCCAGAAATCCATATAAGCTTCGTCCAGCACTACCAGGCAGTTCACTGAACGGATCAACCGCCGCACCTCTTCCCGCTTCAAACCGAGTGAAGTGGGGTTGCAGGGGTTGGAAAAGAGAAGCATACCCGTATCCGTCTGAATTACCCGCCGGATAACTTCATCCACATCAATGGTGAGGTCGTCCCGTTTAGGAAGGATCACCCGTTCGCACTCGGCGAGCTCGCCATAAAAGCGGTACATGGAGAAATCCTCCGCGAAGGAATAACAGGGCTCCCCTTTCAGGGAAAAAGCAGTGACGATGATGTTGATCAGTTCATCCGAGCCGTTCCCAGCCGTTAGAAATTCAGGTGAAAGCCCGTAAAAGTTGGCAAAAGCCCTGCACAATTCCGCCGCATATGGGTCGGGATACCGGTTAAAGGAAATTACCTTTACAGCTTTCCCAACCTTTTCCAGAAGGGTTTCCGGCAGGGTGT
The DNA here is from genome assembly GCA_902766785.1 of Oscillospiraceae bacterium. Taxonomy (GTDB): domain Bacteria; phylum Bacillota; class Clostridia; order Oscillospirales; family Ruminococcaceae; genus Metaruminococcus_A. The sequence continues at coordinate 81,684 of CACXEO010000090.1, forward strand.
AAAATGATTCGTTTGCATCCAGACGAACGCGGTAAGTACCGGAAAGAGGTTCATAAGGCGTAAGCCCGGCAATTTTCCGGTTAAGGGAATAGCTCATCTTGTCTCCCCGCTTTCCTCAAACCGAACAGTAATTGAATTGGCGTGCGCCGTCAGCCCCTCCCGGTTTGCGATACAGACAATATCGTCCTTTGCTTCATAAAGCGCTTCTTCCGTATAGTAGATAAAGCTGGAGCGCTTGACAAAATCCTCAACTGAAAGCGGCGAAAAGAAACGGGCCGTTCCGCTGGTCGGCAGGACATGGTTAGGACCAGCATAATAGTCGCCGAGCGGCTCCGGGGCATATTTACCAAGGAAAACTGAACCGGCATTATCCAGCCGCCCAATATAGGAAAGCGGATTTTCCGCCATGACCTCCAGGTGTTCCGGAGCAATCCGGTTCGCCAGCTCTACTGCCTCGTCCATACCTCCGCAAATCATGATGACGCCGTAATTAGTAAGCGATTCCTCAATGATTTCCTTGCGGGAAAGCACAGCAAGCTGACGTTCAATTTCTTTCACCGTTTCAGCCGCGACCCTCTCACTAGTCGTGAGCAGGATTGCTGAAGCGAGGCGGTCGTGCTCCGCCTGCGACATCAGGTCGGCGGCAAGGAATTTCGGGTTGGCTGTTTCATCCGCAATGACAAGGATTTCGCTCGGTCCGGCAATCATATCAATATCAACTACGCCGTAGAGGAGTTTTTTCGCGGTGGCAACGTAAATATTGCCGGGACCGACGATCTTGTCCACCTTTGGAACCGTCTCTGTTCCATAGGCAAGGGCAGCGACTGCCTGCGCGCCGCCGAGCAGAAAGACCCGGTCTACCCCGGCAATTGCCGCCGCAACCAGAATATCCGGGTTGGCCTTTCCCTCTTTTGTCGGCGGAGTGACCATAACAATCTCCTTTACGCCTGCAATCTTTGCGGGAACGGCATTCATCAGAACAGAGGACGGATAAGCCGCCGTGCCTCCCGGCACATAGAGTCCGACCCGCTCCAAACCCCGTACCCGCTGACCAAGGATAACCCCATTTGGGAGTGGATTGATGAATCCCTGCTGTTTCTGACGGTTGTGGAAATCAGAAATATTTTCCATTGCGTTTAAGAGGGCGCCTACAAATTCCGGATCTGCATTTGTCAATGCGTCGTTAATTTCATCCCGGGAAACCTCAAGCGCTTCCGGTGTTTTTCCGTCGAACTTTAAGGTATACGCCAAAACAGCCTCGTCGCCTTTTTCTTTAACGTCAGCAATAATCTGAGCGACCGATTCGGTAACTGTCCTGCTGACTTCACCATTGCGCTGCTCCAACTGCTTTAAAAAAACAAATTCATCTTTCCCATTGGTTTTCAGGGCAGAAATCATTGGTCTTTCCCCACATTCTCAATTTTTTCCAGAAGTGTTTCTATTTCATTTTTCCGCAGCTTAATGCTCGCCGAATTTACAATTACCCGGGCAGAAACAGCTGCGACATCTTCAATAACTTTCAGCCCGTTTTCTTTGAGAGTCGTCCCTGTTTCCACAATATCGACAATGGCATCAGCTAAGCCAATAAGCGGCGCAAGTTCAACCGAGCCTTCGATTTTGACAATATCAACGTCCATTCCTTTTGCTTCAAAAAAGCGCCGGGAAACATTCGGGTATTTTGTGGCAATTGTCTTGGCGCGGTAACCGGTGTAAAGGTCTTCCGCACTCTTCCCCGCCACGGCAAATTTACACTTTCCAAAGCCAAGATCGGTCAGCTCAAAAAAAGAACCGCCATATTCCATGATGGTATCCTTGCCGACAACCCCCATATCACAGACACCGTGTTCCACATAGGTAATAACATCGGCGGCTTTTGCCAAAACAACCTCAAGATTCGCGTCCGGGATCCGGAGAATAAGCTTTCTGCCTTTATGATGTAACTCCGTACAGTCATAGCCCAGCCTTTCAAATAACGCAACCGTATCTTTTTCCAGGCGCCCTTTGGTGAGCGCAATCCGTATGGGATTCATCAATTTCCACCTTTCCCAAGTGCCATTCGTTCGATCGTATCTGTTACGACGGCTATTTCAGAAATTCCTTTGCTGTCTGCGTACGGTAAAGTTTCATCCAGGCTTTCAAAAACACTGTATTCAGCTTTAATACCTGCCTCTGTCTGATGCTTTAAATAGACCAGTCCGTCCATCTCGTGTCCTTCGGGTGCAAATATCAGAAGCTGCGTACCCGATGCAGCGCTTACTTGCTTGTTTTCGAGCATGGAAGCCAGAACAGCGTCCAGGTTGATCCCGAATCCGATAGCAGGATTCGGCATTTCAAATTCAGCAAAGAGGTTGTCATACCGTCCTCCGGAAAGAACCGCTTGCCCAAAGCCGGAAATATATCCCCGGAAAATAACCCCGGTATAATAGTTGATCCGGTTGACGATTCCAAGATCAACAGAAATTTTCTCCTTTAAGCCAAGCCGCTGAAGGGCATTATAAAGGCTGCGGAGGTATTCAACCGTTTCAGTAATTTCCGCATCCCGAAAAAGCGAAATCGCCTTATCGAATATCTCGTCGCCGCCGAATAAGCGGGGCAGCTGTTTGATTTGAGCCGCGTCTGTTGGAGCAAGCCGGCTGTCAACCAGGTCGTTGAGAGCGGGGTAATTCTTACTTTCAATTACCTGCCGGATTTCCTCCTTTAACTCATCGTCAATCCCCAGTTTAGCCATCAAACGGTTGAATATTGCGATATGGCCGATTTCAAGGCGATAGTTGGAAGGATTGCAGCTCTCCAAAACCTCCACAGAAGTAGAGAGCGCTTCCAAATCGGCCCTTTTGCCGGATACGCCAATGATTTCAATACCGCTCTGCAGCTCTTCATCGCTTTTTCCAGTCAAACTAGGCGTTGCGTGGTAAACCTTCTGGTTATAAAATAACCGGATCGGCAGCGGCTGATCCTTGAGCCTTGTGGAAACAAGCCGGGCGATCGGCATTGTGGAATCCGGACGGAGGGCAATCAGCCTCCCTTTCCGGTCGGAAAGCTTATACATGCTTTCCTCTGATATAACATGGTGCGTCAGGGTGAAGACGTCTAAAAATTCTATTTCCGGTGTAACCACTTCCGAAAAGCCGCGGCTGCGGAAAAGCTGTTTCATCTGTTCTTCCAACCCGCGCCTAAGGGTGCATTCCTCAAAGATCAAATCCCTGGTCCCTTCAGGGGTGATGCGGTAATTCTTTCCCATAATCTGCTCCAATCACTTTAGTGTGCTAATATAATAGCATGTTAATGTATAGATGTCAAGGATCAGAAGAAAGAAATCTGGCTGGATTTTGGAATTCCTTCCAGCGCGCCCGCCTGATCCAGCATTTCAATGACGGATTTTGAAACGCCCGCCCGGTTTTGTATTTCATCCACAGAAATATAAGTACCTTGTTTTCCGGCCTCTTCCAGTGAATTCGCCGCGGCGGCGCCGACCCCCTTAAGGGCGGCAAACGGAAGCCGTATTTTTCCGTCCTCAACCGCATAAATACTGGCCTTGGATCTATAAATATCCACCGGCAGGAACTCATAACCGCGGCAGAGCATCTCATTGATGATCAGCAGGGTATTGTACATATCCTCTTCCTTAACAGTGCGCTCGTTCCCCTTGGCTTTCAGGGAATCCAAACGCAGGCGGGTCATCCCCTTGCCTTTAACTGCAGCCTCAGCGTCAAAATCACCGTTGCGGACGGTAAAATAAACGGCGTAAAACTCAAGCGGGTGGTAAATTTTGAACCATCCCAGTTTGATTGCCGCTGTGACGTAGGCTGCGGCATGCGCTTTGGGGAACATGTATTTAATCTTGAAACAGCTGTCAATATACCACTGCGGTACACCGTGCTCTTTCATCGCCTTAACGTGTTCCTCTGTCAAAAGCTTGGTCGCCTTGCCTTTACGGGTGATTTCCATAATTTTAAACGCCATGCCGGGCTCAAGGCCCTTGTGCATCAAATAAACCATGATGTTGTCACGGGTACCGATAACCTCACCGATGGTACAGGTGCCGTTTTTAATCAGCTCCTGTGCGTTTCCCAGCCAAACATCAGTGCCGTGCGATAAACCCGAAATCTGAAGCAGATCGGAAAAGCACTTCGGCTGGGAGTCGAGCAGCATCTGCCGGACAAAGGGCGTTCCCATCTCTGGGAGGGCATAGGTACCGGTCAGGCTGTCGATTTCCTCCGGCGTAACGCCGAGCGCCTCCGTTGAGGTAAAAAGGCTGATGACCTTAGGGTCGCTCATCGTGACATCCAGAATTTTAATCCCGGTGAAGTCTTCCAGATATTTGTACATCGTCGGAACATCGTGTCCAAGGTTATCAAGCTTCAAAATAGTATCGTGGAGAGAATGGAAATCGAAGTGGGTTGTGGTAATGTCACTGTCCGCATCGTCTGCGGGGCGCTGAACAGGGGTGAAATCGTAAACATCATATTCAGAAGGGACAACAACCATCCCACCCGGATGCTGCCCGGTCGTCCGCTTGACGCCGGTACAGCCGGCCGCAAGACGGGCTTCCTCTGCCTTATGAACCACCCTGCCCTTTTCTTCCAGGTATTTTAATACAAAGCCGTAGGCCGTTTTTTCAGCAACGGTAGAAATTGTTCCAGCTTTGAATACATGGTCGGAACCGAAAAGCTCTTCGGTGTATTTATGCGCCCGCGCCTGGTACTCGCCTGAGAAGTTGAGGTCGATATCCGGGGATTTGTCCCCGTCAAAGCCAAGAAAGGTCTCAAACGGGATATCATGCCCCTCCCTGATCATAAAGGTTCCGCATTCCGGGCAGTTTTTCTCCGGCAGGTCGTAACCGGAACCAACCGAACCATCAGTAATAAACTCACTGTGCTTGCAGTTGGGGCAGCAATAGTGCGGTGGAAGAGGGTTGACTTCAGAAATTCCCGCCATAGTCGCCGCAAAAGACGAACCAACCGAACCACGGGAGCCGACTAAGTAGCCGTCTTCAACCGATTTCCAGACCAATTTCTGCGCAATGATATAAAGAACGGCAAACCCGTGCTTGATAATTGAGTTCAGTTCTTTTTCCAGCCGTACTCTGACAAGTTCCGGAAGTGTTTCCCCGTACATATCATGCGCTTTTGTCCAGCAGATTTCCTGAAGCTGCTCCTCTGCCCCGTCGATGCTGGGCGGATAAGTCCCCTTTGGAATAGCGCGAAGCTCAGGGTCGACCATATCGGCAATCAGGTTTGAATTGGTGATGACAACTTCACGCGCTTTTTCCTCACCAAGGTAAGAAAACTCCCTGAGCATTTCATCAGTCGTGCGGAAATAAAGCGGCGGCTGGTTTTCATCTTTAAACTTGATACTGGTCAAGATTTCACGGTAAATCGCGTCCCCCTCGTCCTGAAAGTGGACATCACAAGTGGCGACAACCGGCTTTTTCAAATACTCGCCCAGACGGACAACTGTCCGGTTGAAATCTCTGAGCTGTTCTTCATCAGCAGCCTTGCCAGTTCGGATCAGAAACTGGTTATTTTGAATCGGCTGGATTTCGAGATAATCATAAAACTCTGCAATTTTAACAAGCTCGTCCCAAGGTTTCCCGTCTACAATTGCAGTAAACAGCTCCCCCGCCTCGCAGGCACTTCCGATAATCAGACCGTCACGCCACCGCATCAACTCGCTTTTGGGAATCCGGGGCTGGCGGTAGTAATACTTGATGTGGCCGAGAGAAATCAGCCGGTAAAGGTTTTTAAGCCCTGTTTTGTTCCGCACCAGAATGATCTGGTGGTAGGAACGCAGGTTGCGGATGTTCACATCCCCAGTTGACTTTGTTTTGATTTCCGAAACCATTCGGATTCCGCGTTCCTTTTGGAGTTTTTCAGCAATATCAAAAAAGATCCGCCCAAGCACCTCAGCATCGTCACAGGCACGGTGATGGTTAAAGTCGCCCAGCTTTAAATGCTCGGCAACCGTATTCAGTTTATGGTTCTTAATTTTATATAAGCTCTTACAGAGCGGGACCGTATCAATATAAGTATAGTTACACGGCATTTGGCTCCGTTTGGCAGCCGCCTGGATAAAACTCATATCAAACCGGGCGTTGTGCGCAATCAGGATATCTTCACCGCAAAAAGCAAAAAACTGCTGTAATGCTTCTGCTTCAGACGGTGCGTCTTTTACCATTGCGTCGGCAATCCCTGTCAGTTCGGTGATCTTTCCCGGGATTGGTTTTTCAGGATTGACAAATGTATCGAATGAATCTATAATTTCACCGTTTTTTATTTTAACGGCGCCAATTTCCGTCAGCCGTTCAGACTGGACATTGAGCCCGGTCGTCTCTACATCAAAAGAGATGAATTCATCTGTCAGCGCCGCGTCCTGGTCGCCATAAACGGCGGACTGGGTATCGTTTCCGGCGGTATCGTCCACAAAATAGCCTTCCACGCCGTAGATGACCTTGAACTGCCCGCCTTTGGAACGAATAGCATCCAGAGCATTCATTGCATCCGGAAAAGCCTGCGCTACGCCATGATCAGTAATTGCAACAGCCTGATGCCCCCACTCATAGGCGGTTTGAACCAGCTTATCGGCGCCGGTAACCGCATCCATTGAGGACATGTTGGTATGCATATGCAGTTCAACCCGTTTTTCCTCACTCAAATCCTGCCGCTTGATATGTTCTACCAAAAGAATATCGTTTGGCCGTACGACAATGTCGCGGTCATATTTATCGTATGTAACTTCGCCCCGCAAAAGGAGTGTTGAGCCTTTCCGTACCTTTTCAAAGGCTTCGGCACTTTTTTTATCGGTTATCACCTTCAGGTTGATCGAGCTGGTATAATCGGTGATCGAATAACTCAGGATCGCGGTTTTTCCATCGCGGGAAAGACGGTTATCGCTAAAAAAAACGTCTCCCCAAATTGTAACTTTCCCGCTTTCCTGGGAAAGGTCGGCAATCCGGACCGGGGTGCTGTTAAACTTGCGCCCGGTAATCAGTGTGGCATTGTTCGTACGGATAGGAATATTATTGAGTTCCAGCTTGATGTTGACCTTCTGCTCCGTCTTTTTAGGCGCGGACTGCCGCGGCAGAGCTGCCGAATAATCCGGAGATACCGGCGGTATATCAGAATCGGCAGGCGGGGGCGGAAACTCGTCCACCACACTTGCAATCATCTGCTCATGCTCATCCATTGTTTTAGAGAGAACACCAGTAAACTCTACTTCGACCGGAAGGCTGAATTCTTCCAGCACAATTTTTTGTATTTCCAGGTCAGTCTTTGCCTCTTTCAGCAATTGATAACCGCCATTTTTTAATTCTACCTTTAAAACACTCCCGTCATATTCGGCCGTTGAGCCATTAAAATACCCGTTAGCCACACTGACCCGTCGTTTTAAAAGAAGAGCAATTTCAGGAAAATACGAAGGCGAAAACAGATCCGGTGTATATTTCGGAGTCATCCGAAGAGACGCTAACCCAAGCTTGTCCGTTAGAACCCGCTCGCAGCGAAACAGCTCTTCCCTGGGGACCAGGGATGAAAAAATAACCTCACAGCACATCTCCCTCTTCTTTTGCTCCAACTCAATGGAGAGGAGACGGGCGGTTTCAAATGCACTGTCAAGCTCTTCTTTCGGTATATATTGGCCAAATAAGCTGAGAAATCCCTGCGACATGACAATCTCCTTTTTTAATAAAGGGCCTACCCGTTATTCAAACGCGGCGAGTGGCGGCGAACGCCGTCACCAATCAGCGAGGGATATCGCTCCCACTGATTGTTTCATGAAATCCCCCGTTTATGATAACGGGGGATTTCATGCCCAAGTTATACAATGAAGAATAGCCCTTAAAAGAAAAGGCTATTCCAAGTTTACATCTTCTCAATTTCCTGCAATAAAACAGTTTCTATTTCATCTTCCGCAATTTTGCGGATAATTTCGCCCTTTTTAAACAAAACAGCACAGCCGTCCCCGCCCGCAATTCCAATATCAGCCTCGCGCGCCTCGCCGGGGCCGTTGACAATACAACCCATAACGGCCACTTTGAGAGGCTTTTCGCAGCTGGAAAGCGCTGTTTCCACCCGGTTTGCAAGACCAATCAGATCAATCTTGGTCCGCCCGCAGGTCGGACAGGAAACAAAGTCAATTCCCCGGTCATACATTCCAATACTTTTGAGGATATCTTTGGCGGCATAAACCTCTTTAACCGGATCCGCAGTAAGGGAAACGCGGATAGTCTCCCCGATTCCATCCAATAACAGCGAACCAATCCCAATTGCGGATTTAATCAAGCCCATCCGTTCTGTTCCAGCCTCAGTCACGCCGAGGTGAAGCGGATACGGGCAGCGTTCAGCGAGAAGCCGGTAGGCGTCTGCCATCACCCGGACGTCGGAGCACTTGACCGAGATGACAATCTGATCAAAATCGCAGCGGTTTAAAAGGGAAGCGTGGTACAAAGCGCTTTCCACCAATGCCTCTGCCGTCGGAGCCCCATATTTTGCAAGTATATCCTTCTCAAGCGAACCGGAATTGACGCCGATCCGGATCGGTACACCTGCGTTTGCACAAGCGTTGGCAATTTCTCTTACACGGGCATCATCCCCGATATTCCCGGGGTTGATCCGCACCTTATCAATTCCCGCAGCCACACATTCCAATGCAAGCCTATAATCAAAATGGATATCAGCAACCAGCGGAATGGAAATTTTAGACTTAATAGCCTCAACCAGCCTGACGGCCTTATGATCCGGTACAGCAACCCGTACAATTTCACAGCCGGCCTTCTCCAAAGCGACCGCTTGTTCCACGTTGCCCTCAATATCATCTGCGTGGACGTTAAGCATCGACTGGATGGTTACTCGGCCATCTCCAAATGTAATGTCCTTTACCCTTACAGGGACGACTTTTCTGTCAAACATCCGTCTTAACCTCCAAACAGCCTGAACACATCGTTAAACGCAACGAGAACCATCAGCAGCATCAAAAGCGCAAGGCCGATAAAATTGATTGCCGACTCATATTTTGTACTGATCGGTTTGCGCCGAATTCCCTCAATAATCAACACGAAGAAGCGCCAACCGTCCAACGCGGGGAATGGCAGAAAATTGAAAATTCCCACGTTGATTGAAATAAAGGCCGCGAGGTTTAAAACAGACGCAAGACCAAGCTGGATCGTCTGATTAACGACCTGCCCCACACCGATCGGCCCCGAAAGTTCATTGATCCCAACGTTTCCCGTGATGACATCGAGCAGCGAAACCCAAATTGTCTTTGCATAGGAAAGGGTTTTATGAAACGACATCTTCATAACAGAGAAAAAATCTTTCTCAATTGCTTTCACTTTAAAATCAATATCAATCTGCGGTTTCCCATCAGTCTCAGTCATCTTGAACTGGACGTTTTCCAGATGTACAACCTCGCCGTCCCGGCGTACATCGATATCTGCAACGCCATTCTCTGCGCGGAGCAGAGAATAAATAATATCGGTATCCACTAAAATGCCGTTTCCATTGATAGAAAGGATTTCGTCCCCTACCTGAAGCCCGGCCTGATTGCTGACCGCATTATCGTTAAATTTTGCCACCACATTGGAACCATTCAGCGGCTGCATGGAAACCACAACGATCAGTACAAGGAACCCCAGGACAAGGTTCATAATCGGGCCGGTGATGACAACCAGAATCCTTTGCCAAACCGGCTTGTTGCAAAACGCATTTTTTTCGCCGGATGCTTCGTCTTCCCCCTCCATGCTTACAAAACCGCCGATGGGAAACGCCCTGAGGGCGTATTTTGTCTCTTTACCCTGCCACTTGAGGAGCGTGGGTCCCATTCCCATAGCAAATTCATTGACCTTGATCTTACAGGCCTTGGCAACTAAAAAATGCCCAAGCTCGTGGATAAAGATCAACACACCAAAAATCAAAATGGTGACTAAGATTGTAACAACAATATCCAAACCGGTCAGTTCAACTCCTTTTTAAAGGCTTGTGCCTAATATTCAGCCTGATAGAAATGGTAATTCTCCTGAACATACTCCCTGGCTATACGGTCCGCTTCCTCAATATGCTCAACGGTAACATTATTATGCGCAGGCTGTAGCTGTAATACTTGGTAAACAAGCTCTCCAATTGCCAGAAACGGAATTTTCTTTGAAAGAAAGAGAGAAACCGCCTCTTCATTCGCCCCATTGACCATAGCCGGATACAAACCGCCCTTTTCAAGCGCCTCATAACAGGCTTTAAGACAGATAAACGTATTGAGATCCGGTTTCATAAAGCTGAGAGTACCATAATCAGTCAAAGAGAGGCGTTTGACGCCGCACGGAACCCGTTCCGGATAAGTCAAGGCATATTGGATCGGCAGCTTCATATTCGGAACGCCCATCTGTCCGATTACGGAATAATCACAGTATTCCACGGCGGAATGGAGAACGCTTTCCCGGTGGACCACAATTTCCACATCCTCCGGTTTGCAGCCGAAAAGCCATACAGCTTCAATTAACTCCAAGCCTTTGTTCATCAAAGTGGCAGAGTCAATTGTAATCTTCGCCCCCATATCCCAATTGGGGTGGTTGAGCGCGTCGGCAACTGTGACACTTTTCAGCTCTTCGGGGCTTTTTCCGTAAAAAGGGCCTCCGGAAGCGGTTAAGATAATTTTATTCAGCGCTTTTTCAGGGTTCCCCTGCAGACACTGAAAAATTGCCGAGTGTTCGCTATCCACCGGCAGGATAGAAACCCCATGTTCTTTTGCAAGCTTCAAAACCAGCTCGCCGCCGGTTACCAGCGTTTCCTTATTTGCAAGGGCAATATTTTTTCCCGCCTTGATTGCCGCTATGGTAGGCCGGAGCCCAACCATGCCGACTACTGAGTTCAGGATGATATCTGCCGCGCCAAGGGAAGCGGCCTCGCAGAGCCCATCTATCCCGGTTACAACGCGAATCCCTGTGCCTTTCAAACGGACAGAAAGCTCTTGATAACCATTACGATCAAAAATGCAGACAAGCTCAGGTTTTAACTGCCTTGCCTGCACCTCAAGCAGATCGGTATTCGAATGGGCCGCCAGGCCACAGACACGAAAGCCGTTTTCACAGGCAACCTCAATCGCCTGTGTGCCGATTGAACCGGTCGAGCCCAAAATACTCAATGTTTTCATGACAGATAGAGGGCAATGTCTCCCGTCCGTATTGCGAAAGCCACAACAGAAGGGAAAACTTTGCCCGCATTCCACCTTTCATAGTTACTTACAATCCGTTTCCCTTATGAAACGACCGTCATAATCGGGAAAAAGGAAAAGATAAGATAAAACAGCGGGGATACCAACAGAATGCTGTCAAAGCGGTCAAGTACACCGCCGTGCCCCGGCAGGATACTGCCAAAATCTTTCACCATAAACTGGCGTTTCATCATAGAGGCGGAAAGATCGCCAAAAATACTGACAACTGCACCCACAAGAGAGATGACTGTCAGCCAAACATAATCAATTACAACCGGTGCGCCGCTGTTTACCTGAATTGCACTGTAAATAAGGCCGACGATCAGACAGCCAACAGGTGCCAGGATCAACGCACCAATACACCCCTCAATCGTTTTCTTGGGGCTGATGTTCGGTGCAAATTTATGCTTTCCGAAAAGGCGGCCGACAAAATAGCCGCCACAATCAGCAAGCCAGGCAGCCGCGAAGATAATCAGAATATAAAAAGAACTTGCTTCCGGATAAAGGTCGCGCATTAGCACAAGGGTACTCAAAGCCAGCGGGATAAGGGTAGAAACCATAAACACAAAACCCAATTGTTCTACCTTAACACTCTGGCGGGCAGCCATAAAAATAACCAGAAGAAGAAAAACATAAGCAAAAAAGGCAACACCCAAATATGGGCGCAGAATATCAATATTACAAAAAGGAAATGCAGCCGCAAATAAAAAGCTAAGGCCAAGCAAAAACTTATTCTTAATCGTTTTAGAAGCGGTCAGCATTTCATACACGGCCAGGAGCGAAACAAGCGCGATCCCGATATTGAAAACAATGGTGTTTACAAAAAAAATGACAATTGCAAAGATAGAGAGCCCAATAGCCGCTGAAAAAATGCGCTGTTTCATGTCTTTCCCCCTAAAAATCTTTGAATTCAAGCTTTACCAGCCAATTTTAATGCAACTCAAACACCGCCGAAACGACGGTTTCTTCCGGCATATTCATCCAAAGCGCGTTCAAAATCCTTTTTTGAAAAATCAGGCCAGAGCACATCCATAAAAACGTATTCAGCGTACGCACACTGCCAAATCAGGAAATTGGACAGCCGGCATTCTCCGCTCGGGCGGATAACTAGGTCAATATCTGGCATTCCCGCCGTATACAACGCCCTGTTGACAGCATCTTCGTCAATTTCCTCAGGCCTGAGCTGCCCGTCCTTGACCTTTCCGGCCAGTTTTCTGACCGCGTGCACAATCTCATCTCTTCCGCCATAATTAACAGCAATATTAAGGTGCAACCCGGTACAGGCACTGCTCTTTTTTTCCAAATCAAGCATCATCTCACGCATTTCGTTATCAAAAACAGAAAGATCGCCCAAAAAACGAACCTGCATATTTAAAGAACGGTATTTTTCAAAATTGCTGAGATATTCCTGCATCAGCCTCATAATAGCATCCACTTCTTTTTCAGGCCGTTTCCAGTTTTCAGTGGAAAACGCATAAACCGTTAGATACTCAATTCCAATTGAAGAAGCGTACTCTGCAATTTTCTGAAAAGTCTTGGCGCCGATACTATGCCCGCTATAACGCGGCATATGGCGTTTTTGCGCCCAGCGCCCGTTACCGTCCATGATAATCCCGATATGCTTTGGAAGGATGCGGTCCCCAATGGAGGCCGCATCCCCTTTCTTTTTTCCCATTCTCATGTTAAATTTCCATAATCTCTTTTTCTTTAGCTTTGGAGAGCGAATCCACCTCATCGCAGTATTTATCGGTGAGATGTTGTACCTTTTTTTCACAATCCTTTAAATCGTCCTCGGTAATTTCAGAGCTCTTTTTCATTGCCTTGAATTTTTCCATTGCATCGCGTCTGATACTGCGGACCGCAACCTTAGAATCCTCTGCAAGCTTATGAACCTGCTTTACAATTTCACGGCGGCGCTCTTCCGTCAACTGCGGGAATACAATCCGGAGCACTTTCCCGTCGTTTGTAGGATTAATCCCCAAATCAGAGGTTTGAATAGCCTTTTCCAGCGCTTTAAGCATAGAAGCATCCCACGGCTGGATTACCAGCACACGTGCTTCAGAGACCGAAACAGCAGCAACCTGGTTGACCGGGGTTTCAGTTCCATAATAATCGACCGAAATTTTATCAAGGACGCCGGGGTTAGCGCGCCCTGCACGGATCGCCTTATAATCAGCATCCAATACATTGACCGATTTCTGCATTTTTTCTTCAGTGGTTTTCAGTACGTCTTTCATAAAAAAGACCTCCTCAATTTGTTAGTATTACTTTACAATTGTGCCGATATTCTCACCTGAAACCGCCTTAACAATATTTTCCGGATGATCCAGGTTAAAAACAAGGATGGGAATATTGTTGTCCTTGCACATAGAAGCCGCCGTACTGTCCATAACCTTCAGGTTTTTGGCCAGAACCTCGGAAAAGCTCAGCGTATCAAACTTAACCGCGTTTGGGTATATGTTGGGGTCGCAATCATAAACACCATCTACAAGGGACGCTTTCAAAATAATATCCGCCTCAATTTCAGCGGCGCGCAGTGCGGCAGCCGTATCGGTTGAAAAAAAGGGGTTGCCGGTTCCGCAGCCAAAAATAACAATCCGGCCTTTTTGAAGGTGGCGAACTGCACGGTTGCGGATATACGGTTCGGCAATCTGCCGCATTTCAATTGCTGTTTGTACCCTAACATCAACACCAAGTTCTTCCAAAGCATCCGCAACAGCCAGTGCGTTCATTGTTGTTCCAAGCATACCAATATGGTCTGCGCGGGTGCGGTCCATCGCACCAGAACTTCTCCCCCGCCAGAAATTGCCGCCGCCGACAACAACAGCGATCTCAACTCCGTTTTCCTGAACTTTTTTAATATTTTCGCAGATAGGGGTAATCGTACCGTAATCCAAGCCAAACCTGTTTTTTCCAGCCAGGGCTTCCCCACTCAATTTCAGTAAAATCCGTTTATACATCGGCCGCATTTTATAACCTCCAACATACTTTTACATATATTCTTATTTTACAATAACACACCCGTTCTGTAAAGTAAAATGTTCTGAAAGAGGCTTTTTTCACAAAAAAACGGACAAAAAACTTGTCCGTTTTAAGTGAGTCTGAATACGACCAAATCATAGTTTTAATAGTGATTACAATCCGTTTCACCCTATGTTGTCTTTTAACAAAATATATTCTTATTCCGTTTTTTCCATACCGCTTCTCTTTTGTTTCCACGTTTCAAATTCATCAGCTGGAAGAGGTTTTGAAAAAAAGAATCCCTGAACCATGTCACACCCCACGCTGTTGAGCAGCTCAAGCTGTTCCCTGGTCTCAATTCCCTCCGCCACCGTTTGGGCGCCAATTTTCCGCGATAGCTTTATGATAGATTCAACTACATCTTTTATTTTATCTGCGGATACATTTGTAAAAAAGCGCCTGTCAAGTTTAATTACATCGACATTAAATTCCATCAAAAGGCCCAAAGAAGAATAACCTGAACCAAAATCGTCAAGCGAGCATAGGAAACCGAACTGGTGCATTTCCTCTATCCGGCGTTTCATTTGCTCAATTTTCCGGTCGCTGAAAAAGATTGACTCCGTCAGCTCCAATTCAATCAGGCCTTGCGGTATTTGGTATTTCCGCGCAATTTCCTCAAAAGCAGAAAGCGCATCCTCCCGTTCAAAATGGCGTCTGGATAAGTTAACGGAGATTGGAAATAGCTCCTCGCCACGCTCTATCCAGCGGCTTAATATTTTACAGGTCTCCTCAAAAATAAATAAACCCAATTCGCATTTTTTCCATTTTTTTCAAACAACGGAATGAATTCAGAGGGTAAAATCATGCCGCGGCGGGGATGAAACCAGCGAACCAAAGCCTCTGCCCCACCTATTTCCCCATCTTTGAGCCAAATCTTCGGTTGCAAGAAGACTTTGAAATCCCCATTTTTCAAAGAAGCTTCAAAAATCCTGTTCAGATCATGCTCTTTTTTTAATTGAAACATAAAGGCGGAATCGTAAAAGATGCAGCATCCATCTTCATAATCTTTCCGGTTCCTACAGGCAGTTTTGGTTCTGTCCTGCATCACTGTAATATCCAATGAGGGGCCTTCTATCCTATAAACGCCGGGTTGAAAAATCATCTGATACGGCTCTTCTATTTCATTGTTAAAAGTATTGATATCACGAATCATTCCTTCAAGCCTTTTAGAAATGCGCTCCGGCTTATTTTCCCTGAGAAGCAGGAAAAAATTATCAGCGTCAGCTCTAGCAACAAGTTCCCCTTTATTGATGCCTTCCTCTAGTTTTTGCATGACATAACGCAGGGTACGGTCCCCTTCTTCACTGCCATAGGATTCGTTAATTAACTTAAAATTTTTAATATTTAATATGACAATTGAAAAGTCATAGGGAAATGCACCTGAAAACATCTCCCTGCATTTATGCTGGAAAGCAGTGCTATTCATTCCTCCAGTTACACCATCAACGAATGCGAGTTATATACAAATCAACATCATGGGAAATTACATCGGCAAAGACTAGTGTCAAAAGCACCCAGTTAAAACTGGTAAGGGGGTTATAGGATAAGACCAGTTTTGTTCCATTTACAGCCGTAAACGTTAAAACTCGTCTTTTAACATTTACCATATCCTCCTCCATCTGCCGGATACTTTCCAAAACTATATCATCGGTTTTTTTGGAAAAATATTTTCCAACCGCATAAAGGGCTCAAGATTTGTTGGAGATATAATTACATCAGCGTCAGTATTTACTATACAGGAAAGGCTTTTCCCAGAAAAACTTTTTGACTGGATCAATTCCTGCATATTTTCTTTATCCCGAACTCCTGCCGGAGCCCCTACTGTCTCCGTTATCCAATACAGGAATTGAATATAATATACTCTGATTATTTAAAAAAGTAACACCGTTTTTTCCTTGGAGCGACTTCTGAATCCCGACAAGGTTCATATAATTCTCAGAAGTTTCAGAAGTTTGATAAATTTTCCCATTTTTATTGATGGAAACAACCTCGTTAAATGCAAGGTTCGTAACATATTTTTGTAAAAAGCTCTGATATCATCCGTATTGCTGTTTTTATAAAACTGCACAAGTTCACTTTTTATCTGCTTCAAATTATTGATTACATTTGTAAGACGAACATCTATGTCATCAGAAAGCTGAAGCGTTACATCCGCAACATACGATTTGGTGCGGTTATCAATCGCCTGCTGCAATTTTGAAGCGTTCCAAATAGTGATAATAAAAGTAAGGGTAATCAATACCGCTAGGCAAATAAAACCTTTTTTATAATTAAAAAAAGGTTTTATCGTATTAATCAGGCTTTTTTCGTAAGTTGTTTTTCTGATTTACCCATCCTTAGACCTCATAAATATTTAATCACCGCTTGCTTAAACTATATCTTATCATACTTTGATTATTGTGTTTAGAATTACAAATTCTCCATTATTATAGCCTTTTAATAACAAAGAGGCCGCCATAATACAGCAGCCTCTTACAGGCAAATAATGTTTACAATTTTCCAATTAGCATATTGCTGATTTAAAATACTGTCAATTTGCTGTTCAATATATTTTCGCCATTATAAGTGGCTAATAAAACTGCAACGTTTTTAGTTTCCACAAGCAATCATCCTATTAATATTAGAAATGGGTTTACTCCGGTAAAGAATAAACCCATTTCCACTTTATTAATTAAAACATACGTTATTTAATCATATTTGCAACTTCATCGGCGAAGTTATCATTCCTTTTCTCAAGGCCTTCACCTTTTTCAAAACGCGCAAACGCTTTCACTTCAATTTTGCCGCCCAACTCTTTTGCCGAATTGGCAAGATATTTTGCAACGGTAAGGTCGTTATCTTTAATAAATTCCTGATCCAGCAGGCAAACTTCTTTGTAGAATTTATTGATCCGGCCCATAACCATTTTTTCAGCAATATTAGCGGGTTTTCCTTCATTCAGCGCCTGAGCCGTCAAAATTTCTTTTTCTTTCTCAATCGTTTCTGAAGGAACAGATTCACGGTTGAGGTACTGCGGATTGGCAGCGGCAATCTGCATCGCTACATCCTTACCGCATGCGGTAAACTCCGGCCTGCCTCCAAGATCGGTATCAAACTGTACCATAACGCCGATTCGGCCGTCGCCGTGTACATAAGAAACCAAATCGCCTTCAAAGCGCTGGAAACGGCGGATCTTCATATTTTCACCAATAGTAAGAATTTTTTCACGGAGCGCATCCGCAACAGTGTCACTGGAACCGGCAAGTTTACATGCAGCCAGAGCATCAACATCGGCAGGATTTTGCTCCATAATGGTTTTTGCAATTGCATTGACAAACTCGACAAACTCAGCATTTTTAGCAACGAAGTCGGTTTCAGCATTGACCTCAAGAACAACGCCAACTTTCTTCGCATCATCAACAACAGAAACAACAAGGCCCTCAGCAGCAATTCTGCCCGCTTTTTTGGCGGCAGCTGCAAGCCCCTTTTCACGGAGAAGCTCAATTGCTTTTTCCATATCACCGTTCGCTTCAGTTAGAGCTTTTTTACAATCCATCATGCCGCAGCCGGTTCTTTCACGAAGGGACTGAACATCTTTAGCGGTAAAATTCATTTAAAACATCCTTTCTATGGTTCTTTTCGTTCTTCTTAAAACAATGCCCGTGCTTTAAGCGCGGGCATTGAACATTGCGTTAACAGGGCAATCCCTTATTCCGCAGCGGCCTCTTCAATTTCAGCAGCCTCTTCCGCAGCTTCTGCTTCTGCTTCGGCAGCACCCATCTGTCCCTGTCTGCCCTCAATAACAGCGTCAGCCATTGCACCGGAAATCAGCTTAACGGCACGGATTGCATCATCATTGCCCGGAATAACGTAGTCAATCTCATCCGGATCACAGTTGGTGTCAACAATTGCAACAATCGGGATACCGAGCTTTTTCGCTTCCGCAACTGCAATTCTCTCTTTTCTCGGATCAACGATAAAAAGGGCGGACGGAAGTTTATCCATATTCTTGATACCGCCAAGGAACTTCTCAAGCTTCTCAATTTCAAGATTCAGTTTGATAACCTCTTTCTTCGGGAGAAGGTCAAAAGTTCCGTCAGCTTCCATGGTACGAAGCTGAGAAAGACGGTTGATTCTACGGCGGATAGTTTTAAAGTTGGTCATCATGCCGCCGAGCCAACGTGCATTAACATAATGCATACCGCAGCGCTCTGCCTCTTCACGAACGGAGTCACCGGCCTGTTTCTTCGTTCCAACAAACAGGATGCTGCCGCCCTCAGAAGCGATGTCACGGACAAACATATAAGCCTCATCCAGCTTTTTAACGGTTTTCTGAAGGTCAATGATATAAATACCATTTCTCTCCGTAAAAATGTACGTTGCCATTTTCGGGTTCCATCTTCTTGTCTGATGCCCGAAGTGAACGCCAGCTTCGAGAAGCTGTTTCATGGATACTACTGCCATTTCAAATTACCTCCATTTTTGGTTTGTGTTTCCTCCGCAGAACTGCCGCGCAACGACCGGCTTGTTAAAACCGGCACCGGGTCGCGCACTTTCTGCGTGCGTAATACTAGAATATTTTATCACAATGCAGTTAAAAAATCAAGTTAAAAATCAATTTTATTCTGTATTTTTGCGGCTGTCACAGTATTTTTCATCAAAATCACACGGGTCATCGGCCCAACGCCGCCGGGCACCGGGGTTATATAACCCGCTACTTTGCTGGCAGCTTCAAAATCAACGTCGCCGCAAAGCTTGCCGTCCGGCATTTTTGTGGTCCCTACGTCAATGACAACCGCGCCCGGCTTAATCATATCCCCTTTGATCAATTTTGGAACGCCGACTGCTGCAACCAGAATGTCAGCCGAAGCGCAAACCTCCTTCAGGTTTTTGGTCTTAGAGTGAGCAATCGTCACCGTACCGTTTTTATGTAGCAGGAGCATTGCCATCGGCTTTCCGACAATATTGCTCCGCCCTACGACAACACAATTTTTTCCGGTGATATCAACGCCGGTAGAAGCAATCAACTCCATACAGCCTGCCGGGGTACAAGGCAAGAAATTATAGGTTCCAATCATAATTTTGCCGACATTGGCGGCATGGAAAGCATCTACATCTTTCTCAGGGGAAATCGCCGCAATGATTTTGTTTTCATCGATCTGCTCCGGTACCGGAAGCTGTACCAGAATCCCATTGATGGAGGAATCCCGGTTGAGCTCGTCAATCAACTCAAGAAGCTCTTCTTCAGTTGTTTCCTCCGGCAGAGCATATTCTCTGGACAAAATTCCAAGTTCTTCACAGTCTCTTTTTTTCAGATTGACATAAATACGAGAAGCAGGATCGCTCCCCACGATTACGACCGCCAGTCCCAGCTGAACCCCTTTTTCTTTCAGTGCTGAAACTTCCTGTTTCAGTTCCCCCTTAATCCGGGCGGAAATTGCTTTACCATCAATAATCTGTGCCATTGTTTATTCCTCCTTACCTTTTTCCCCGTCGTCATTCTCCGGCTTGTCCTGCAACATTACTGAACTGTCCTCATCCACAGAATCCGGTTCTGTTGGAACCTCTTCCTCCAGCTGTTCAGGCTCTACATTCTTCTTTTTTCCCTTTTCCGGTTTATAGCCATTTTTCAAAATATCCTGCGCTTCCTCAGTCGTCACATACAAAACGGCGTATTTCGAATAGGGATCGCGTTTGATCCGCCCCCGGATCACAAGCCAGAAGGCAACGGCTACAACCACAATCAGCCCCGCCAGAAGCTGTGAAATGCGTATTTTGCCCAGCATCAAGCTGTCGGTGCGAAGGCCTTCTATCACAAACCGGCCCAAACCATACCAAGCGGAATACATCAAGAAAATTTCACCGTCAAACTTCCTGTGCTTAAAGTAAAGATGCAGAAGGAGAAAGCCAAGCAGGCACCAGAGGGATTCATACAAAAATGTTGGATGAACCGGCATAGACGGATCGACCGTGACGCCGTAAGAGCTGAGCTCCGATGCATGCTGGGTCAGGTAATTTGAAATAACCGTCCCGGACATTCCCCACGGAAGATCCGTATTGCTGCCAAACGCTTCTACGTTAATAAAATTTGCCCAGCGGCCAATCCCCTGACCGATTAGGAAACCGAGCCCCGCCAGATCGAGAACCGGCCCAAATTTAATTTTTCTCCAGCGGGCAACCAAATAAGCCGCAAGAAGGGCTCCAATAATACCGCCGTAAATAGCGAGCCCACCGGTCCAAATCTGAAAAATTTCAAGAGGATGTTCAACATAATAGTCCAACTTAAACAGTACGAAATAAAGCCGCGCCCCAATAATACCGCCGATCAAACCGGCAAGCACCATATCGGTAAGCCGGTCCAGGTCAACGCCAAAATATTTGGCACGCCGATAACAGTAGACCGCCGCCAGAATAAAACCGACCGCGATGATGAGTGCATACCAGCGAATCTGAACCGGACCGATTTCAAAGGCGACCGGATTAAAATTGAACTCAAGTCCCAGGTGCGGAAATGTTACATTGCGCATAATGTTGTCCCCTTTACCGAATTGGATTGACCACAGAAATGGCGGAGCGCTCCTCCTCCATGACCGCAGCAAGGCGGTTCGCTACATCATCAAAAGTAACAGCGGCCACCGCCTCTATCATATCATAAAGTTCGACATTTTGGAAATGGGCGGTTATCAAAGAATATGAAACATTTTCAACATTGTTAAATCCGCGGACATAGCGCCCGTAAACCGCACGCTTTGCGGTGTCAAACTCTTCCGGGAGGATCCCGTTTTTCTTAAAGCCCATAATTGCTTTGTTAAGGGTTTCGTAAACCTTTAATGGTTCACGGGATTCACCGTCAAATAGAACCGCAAAATAATTCGGTCCGGTGAAAAGCTCGGACGAAAACGTCGCGTTAATCAGGTTGGCATCGTACGCTTCACGGTAGAAACGGCTCCCCTCCCCTGTAATGATCTCAGTTAAAATTTCAAGCTCAGCCAATGCCTTTACCAATTCCATTCCGGTAAGGGGCTTTTCTTTGTAGCCGATATTGAAAAGCGGGACTGAAACTTCAAGCTGATCCTCAATTACTTTCTGCGCAACTTCGGCGGGCTCCTCCGGCATTTTAGAATCAGCCTGAATCGAGACATCCGCCGGTTTGACACAGCGGTCTACAATTTCAAGCGCTTTTTTATAATCAAAATTACCCGCGATGGCAAGCACCATATTATTCGCATTGTAGAAAGTACGGTAACACCGGTAAAGAAGATCGGCGTCAATTTCAGCGATGCTTTCTACCGTTCCGCCAATATCCACCTTGACCGGATGGTTCACATACAGAGCGTTTAAAAGATTAAAAAGAACCTTCCAGCCAGGACGGTCCTGAAGCATCCGAATTTCCTGCCCGATAATCCCCTGCTCTTTTTCCACCGTTTTTTCCGTAAAATAAGGCGACTGAACGAAGTTCAGCAAAACCTCCAAAGACTCCTCAAAATGGTCGGTGCAGGTGAACTCATAGCAAGTGCGGTCAAACGAAGTAAAGGCATTGGCGGACGCCCCAGTTTTTGCAAAAAGTTCAAAAGCGTCCACACCATTTTCATTTTCAAAGAGTTTATGCTCCAAAAAATGGGCAACCCCTTCTGGAACGGTGATAAAATCTTCCTTATCGTTGGAACGGAACGTTGTATCAATTGACCCGTACCGTGTTCCATACAAAGCATAAGCAGAGGAAAAACCCTTCATTGGATATAAAAGAACCGTCAAACCGCTTGGGTGTTCTATTTTATAATACTTCTCATTCAAACGGCTGCTTGTCATTTCCTGAATCATTACGCTTTCTCCTCCCCTCTTAATACGTATACTGTATCCAGCGTCACCCTGCCTGCGGCTTTTATAACCTGTTTCCGGGTCACCCGATTAAGCCGTGCAGCCTCTTCTTCCGGAGATGCTTCTGAATGGGAAAACAACTGCCCCAAATACCAGGTTTCCATGGATGAAGGTGAGTCGTTGACCGTTTTAAAGGAATCGGCAACCATCAGCTTGGTCTCTTCCAACTCCTCCTCTGAGAAGTTCCCGGCTTTTACCTCTTCGAGCTGCCTGAGGATTTCATCCCCGGCCTTTTTCACATTGTCAAACTCGACGCCACTGTTGACATAAAGAATTCCTTTACTCCGGTCAAGCCGCGATGAACAATAGTAGCAAAGACTCAGTTTTTCCCGTACGTTCATGAAGAGCTTGGAACGCGGCGTGCCACCGTAAAGCATTGACATCAGACGAACTTCATCCATCTCCTCCTGCGTTTTGGCATCCACGCGAAACCCCATTACCAGTTTTGCCTGGCTTACACTGAAATGCTCTTCAACCGTTTTAGGTGAAACGGCACGGTAAACCCGCTGGGAATCAATGGAAACTATCGGGTCCCGTTCCAACGTAGAAAAGTCATCCTGCACCTGAGCCGCAACCTCATCCGCAGCGCCGCAGCCCACAAAATAAATTTCAATTTGCGCCGTTTTCAAAACGTGATGATAGGCTTCCGCGACGTCACTCATAGTGAGTTGTTTTACCGAGGGAACATCGCCGTATTTATGAATACCATACGGTTCGCCGGCACACATATTAACAATCATCCGCTGTACTGCGTAAGAGGTTTTTTCATTGATTTCAGCCTCAATTGCATCGACAAGAGACTGCTTTTCCAGGTCGAACTGGGTCAGGTCAAAATCGCTCTGCAAAAAGGCCGGTTGGCGAATCAGCCTACAAAGGATATCTGCCGTTTCCTTGGCAATCTCCTCTTTTTCCAATGCAAACGCATCATCAATGGAGGAAATAGAGAGGTTGAGAATTTGAAAATCACCCGATTTCAACACGTCGGTATACAAATTGGCGCCGTAAAGCCGGTTCAGCTTTTGATTAAGCTCTGTATAATTGGAACAGCCATAATAACCTTTTCGGAAGAGGAACGGCAAAATCGCGTTGGCAGAAGCCCTTTTTTCTGAAAGCGGCAGAATAAAATTAAAAGACAGCCGGTTTGTTTTGAAGCGTGGATCGCGAACCACTGTGAAGTGTATTCCCTTTCCGATTTCAGAACGGCTCAAAGTAACAGACATTCTCTGTATCCCTCCAAATTTTAAAACTTAATGCATATAAATTCATAAATAAGACAGCCTTTATCATGCCTTTAGCGCTGCCCAATACTGGCGGGCGGGCAAAATCTCTAAAACGGCATGGACGCTGCTTTAGAACTTAAGTCATTATACCATACCGTAGACAGTATTTCCAGAATCAGCTAAAAATATAGGCTCAATCACAAAACCTGTGGGATTTGGGGTTGCGGTCATAGTCCCTCCGGCTGGCATCGAATAGCTTGAGGAAGAAGTATTC